>JAFUCE010000059.1 GCA_017459805.1 Eggerthellaceae bacterium | reverse complement strand
TTCGAACGTACGACACCTTGCTCCGGAGGCAAGTGCTCTATCCCCTGAGCTACGAGGGCATAACCTTAAGGATTATACAGTACAATGGGCAGGTCAAATGATAGTCTCACAAAGCGCTAACAACTCCACCACGTGCGGTTTTGTAGACAAAAGGGAACATCTTGGAACTGTTTGAACTTGAAATAGAATCACTTGCCTACCAGGGCTTTGGTGTGGGGCGCACAAAAGATGGGAAAATCACCTTTGTGCCACACACCGCACCGGGTGACTTGGTTCGTGTGCGGCCGAAGGTCGAAAAGAAGAGTTATAGAGAGGCAGAACTTGTTGAACTTATTCAAAATGGCCCCGCTCGCGTTGAAAGTAGCTGCCCGTATGCGGCCCAGTGCGGGGGGTGCCAATGGCAGCATATTGCCTATTCAGAGCAGCTTTTTGCCAAGCGTTCGGCCGTCGTTTCTGCGCTCGTGCGTATTGGGCACTACCCTCATGAGGTCGCCGATGCCTTAGTTGGGGAATGCGTCGCAAGTAAACGCGAAATGGGCTATCGCAATAAGCTTGAACTTGCTTGTACACGCGACGCGGCCGGGCGTATAGTGCTCGGTTTCCATGGCGCTGGCAGCTCCGACATTGTTTCTGTTGAAAGCTGCCCCCTTGCGCACTCAAGCATTGCAAAAGCACCGCGGGCACTCCAGGGTGCCCTGCGATATATGGAGGGAACGGGCAATTTTGGCATCTTCCGAGTGGGTGTTCGTCACAGTATGCGCACAAAATCCTGCGAAATTGCCCTCTGGACGACCCCTGGCGCCGTCCCTCGTGCAGCGCTTGCCAAAACGCTTTCCGATGCCCTCAAGACAACGAGTATCGTGCGCGTGGTCGCCGAAGAAGGCAAGGCGCGCAAGATTAAGCAGGTTGAAGGGCTTTCTGGCCCAGGACATTGGACCGAAGAATTGGGGGCTGACGAATTCCGCGTGAGCGCCCCGAGTTTCTTCCAGGTTAATACCGCACAGGCCGAAGTACTTCAGCGCTTGGTAATTGAGGGACTTGAACTGACGGATGGCATGGATGTGGCTGATCTCTATTCGGGCGTGGGCACCTTCAGTCTTCCCCTTGCCCGCATCACGGGAATGTGTAGCGCAGTTGAAAGCTCGGGTCCTGCTGTGCGCGATTTGCGCCACAATGCCGATCGAGCGGGCGTGCCTCTCGACGTCATTGGTGGCGATTCGGCGCGCGAACTTCCTGAACTGGGGAAACTTGATGCTTTAGTCCTTGACCCACCACGGGCAGGACTCGCCGAAGGCGTAGTAGAAAGCATCGCGGCGGCGGCACCTGAGCGCCTTGCCTATGTCAGCTGCGACCCTGCCACCCTCGCGCGTGATGCGGCACTCCTTTCAGCATGTGACTATGAACTGCTGCACTGCACGCCAGTTGATCTTTTCCCTCAAACCTATCATGTTGAAACCGTCAGTATCTTTGCGGCAAAGCACACTCGCTAAACTCCAATCACTGTTTTGCGCTATGATAGATATGTCGAAAGGATTGTATGACCGAAACAAAAACTGCGCGTGAATGTGCGCTCATTGCTGCCAAGGCAGCAGACAGCAAAAAAGCAACCGACATTATGATTCAAGAAGTGGGCACAATCACAAGCATGGGCGACTTCTTTGTTATTGCAACGGCAGCCAACAACCGCCAAGTCGATGCCATCGTTGAAGAAATCGAAAAGCAACTCCGCGAAGAAGCAGGCATTAAGCCCGCAAGCCGCGAAGGCTTGGAAGAAGGAACCTGGGCGCTGCTCGACTACGGCGACATTGTGGTGCACGTTTTCCAACCCGAAGCGCGCGACTACTACCGTCTTGAAGACCTTTGGAACGACTGCCCCATTATAGATTTGCGCGAGGCAGGCATTACCGACGCCGTCTATTCCGACCGCATCGCAAAACTCATGGGCGACCTATAGCTTTTTGATTTGTGGCCGCCTTTGCCGAAGGGGAAATAATTGCAATAAGCACTGCGCGGCGCCCGCGTCAAACTAATCGGCCGCGGGCATGTCCCAAATATTAATGCCTTTCTTGACAATGTGCCCATGGGTACGCATGAGGATATTCCAGGTTTCAATGGTGGCGGGATAAAGAACCCGATCAGTCGAAATCAAAAACTCGAGCGTATATTTGAAGGCCTGGAAATAGAGCTCGTCAAGGGGCAGCTCACCCACAAGGCCACGAAGCCGCTCTATGCCTTCCATGTTACCGAAACTGCGACCAGGCTCAATAATGTCGGCAATGTAGATAATGCAATCAAGCGGACTCATATCTGCCGCACCGCTGGTATGACGCGCTATTGCCTGGAAAATATCGTCTCCAAACTGGGGATATTCACGCTTAAGTGCCACGGCGGCCGTGGGCCCGTGTAAAAGCCACGGCATGTCGCTTACCACCATGGGGTCAATTTCAAGATTGAGCTCTTCAGCGCGGTCGCGGAGTTCTTCATTGGTAAGTCCCTTGTCCCAGTCATGCAGAATGCCCGCCAAGCGCGCCTTGTCGGGGTCAGCACCGTAAGTTTTTGCCAAACGGCGGGCAACCTTTGCAACGTTGACGCTATGCTCAAAGCGCTTCTTCCCCACCCGCTCACTTAAGAGCGACTTCATGAATCGATAGCTCTCTTCACCGAAAGGATCGGCGATGACAGGCGATATCTGCGGCGTTTCGGTCATGGGCTAATCCTTGTACAGACCTTTTGCCAAAATATAATCGTGCACCGCTAGGCTCGTCAGATACCGGATAGATTTCCCCTCCCGCACCCATTCGCGCATCATCGATGACGAAATCGAAAGCGCCGTCGTTTCGAGATAGGACACGTCAAAATGCGCGGCTGCAAGTTCTGCTTTGGCTTCGTCGGTCATCACGTACCCCGGGCGCGTAACGGCAATAAGATGCGCCAAATCTGCAATGGCAGCCGAATCATGCCACTTGGCAATGGAAAGCATGGCGTCAGCACCGGTTATAAAGAACAGGGCGACATTGCTTGGATAATGGGCATGCAGTTGCCGCAGGGTGTCCACCGTATAGGTAAGCCCCTCGCGTTCAATTTCAATAGCGCTCACATCAAAGAAGGGGTTCGTCGCACAAGCGAGCTTGCACATTTCGAAGCGCATGTTTGCATCGGTAACCTGCTGGTCCTGCTTAAAGGGCTGGACCCCTGCAGGAATAAAGATAACGGCATCAAGTCCAAAGGCAACACGCGCCTGTTCGGCACAGGCCAAATGCCCCATGTGGATGGGGTCGAAGGTGCCACCCATAATGCCCAGGCGCACTTCCCTACTCGGGTCTTCCAAGCCAAGGGTGTCAAATCTTTCGCATATCAGAGGCATTTAGCCACGCACCTGGCCAGTACCGCACACTACATATTTATAGGAGCACAGGGCTTCCAGAGCAAAGGGGCCACGTGCGTGCAACTTCTGGGTCGAGATACCAATTTCAGCACCCAGGCCAAACTCGCCCCCATCGGTAAAGCGCGTCGATGCATTCCAGTACACCGCGGCAGCATCAACTTCAGCAAGGAAGCGCATCGCCGCAGCTTCGTCTTCAGTCACAATGCATTCGGAATGCTTGGTGCCGAAGCGGTTAACATGGGCAATAGCTTCATCAAGACCCTGCACGCACTTAATGGCTACTTCAAGGTCAAGGTATTCGCGCGCCCAGTCGTCTTCTACGGCCATGACCGCAGGAATGCCCGCTTTTGCTGCCGCCGTAGAAGCGAGGGCGTCGGTATGCAAGATGACGCCTGCCTCATGAAGCGCAGGCAAAAGAGAGGCGAGCGCGTCTTCGGCTATTGAGGCATCAACAAGAATGCTTTCAATGGCATTGCATACACCAGGGCGTTGGCACTTCGCGTTGAGCACAATGTTGCGCGCCATATCAAGGTCGGCTGGGTCGTGAATATATACGTGACAATTGCCCACGCCGGTTTCGATTACGGGCACGGTGGCGTTTTCGACACAATGAGCAATCAATCCTGCCCCACCGCGCGGAATGAGCAAATCGACTAAACCGCGGGCGCGCAACAATTCATCCGTTGCGCTGCGATCAGTTGTTTCAACAGCTAAAATGCAATTTTCGGGCATGCCGGTAGCTACGGCCGCATCATGCAAAATGCGCGCCATGGCAAGGTTGGAGTTATGCGCCATCGACCCACCGCGCAGCACGCAAGCGTTACCCGTCTTGATACAAATACCCGCCGCGTCAGCCGTCACGTTAGGGCGCGCTTCATAAACCATAGCAACCACGCCCATGGGCACACTAATCCGCTGCATGTGAACGCCGCTGTCCAATATACGGTCGACGCTCACGACACCGAGGGGGTCGTCAAGGTCGCGCAGGGCTTCGAGGGCATCAGCAATGTCGTATATGCGTGCCTCGTCAAGCATGAGACGGTCGAGCAGAGACTCTTTTGTTCCCGCTTCACGCGCTGCGTCCATGTCGGTCTGATTAGCAGCAAGAATGCTGTCGACTTCGGTGCGCAGGGCATAAGCCATTTCGGAAAGCGCGTCGTTGCGCACCTCAAGCGATGCGGTCCCGCAGGCTACGCTCGCTTGTTTGGCTGCTTGAAGGATTTCTTGCACGTTCATTCGAATACCACCAATTCGTCTCGATGAATAAGTTCATGTTCACCCAAATGGGAAAGCACGGCATTAGCCTTTAACTCCGCCTGTGAATGCCCCGCCGCAAGCGCAATTTCATCGGAGCTTGCCTGCACCTTTCCGCGGGCAAACAAATAGCCATCCTCGTCAAGGATATCAACAATGTCACCCGCATCAAAGGAGCCCTGTGCTCTTTTTACGCCAACGGCCAAAAGAGACGACCCGCCTTCAATGAGGGCCGCTTTAGCGCCGCCGTCGCACACCAGCTCACCCTTGGCAGTGTCGCCTAAGGCAATCCAGAGTTTATAGTTTGTTATCTCGTGCGGAACATCCGAAGCAGCAAAGCGCGTGCCTATTGCTTCCCCGTCCACAATGCGCGGTAAAGCGCGGGCCTCACGCCCGTGGCAAATAATCAAAGGAATGCCGGCAATCATCAGCACACGAGCGGAGCGCACCTTCGTAAGCATGCCGCCCGAACCAAGGGACGAACCCACACCGCCAGCAACGCCAAGAATTTCAGGCGTGATGCGCCCAACATTTTCCAAACGGCAGGACGCTGCATCGCTTGGGTCGCCGTTATAGAGGCCGTCGACATCGGAAAAAATGACGCAGAGTTGCGCACGAACGAGGCAAGCCACCAGCGCTGCAAGGGTGTCGTTGTCGCCAAACCGAATCTGTTCAACACTCGTGGTGTCGTTTTCGTTCACGATAGGTACCACATCAAGTTCAATCAGACGCTCAAGCGCATCGCGGGCATGCAAATAGGCACTACGCGATGCCGTATCATGCCTGGTAAGAAGCACAAGCGAGCTCTTCATGCCCACGCGCGCCAAACTGTCAGCGTAAGCACGGGAAAGTTCTACCTGGCCCACACTCGCCGCAGCCTGTAGTCCTGGGATGTCGGCAGGACGCTCTTTGAGCCCCAGAACCTCCATGCCGTAAGCGATGGCGCCACTTGTCACCACAATGGGCGCCCAACCAGCGCTGTGCAGTTCAGCGAGTTGCTCCGCCAAGCTGTCAAGATAGGCACGGTCGGAGCGTGCATCATCACCAACAAGTGTTGAGGTACCAATTTTTACTACGATTATTTTGCGCTCGGCCATCTAGATATCCAATCCTGCAAACATATCTTCATGCATCAGCGAACTTTCAAATTCAAAAGCCCGCCCCACGATGCGAATTTCGTCCCCATCGCGCGCACCAGCAGCCTCAAGTTCGCGCTCCACACCAATGCGCTTCAGGCGGTGCTGCAAGAACGCGATTGCTTCTTCGTTTTCCCAGTCGGTCTGCACCACCATACGTTCAACACTGGTGCCCTCGACGCGGAATACGCCCTTCGAAAGTTGAATAACCCTAAATTGCTTTTCGCGGTCCTGACGGCGGCGCTCCCACACGTGGTCATAATGAGGCTCTGCGGCTTGGACCTGGCGTGCGGCTTCGCGCAATTCATGCACCTTGGACCCAATGGCCGCCTTCAACGCTTCCACGCCTTCACCTGTTATGGCACTCGTGCAAAAGACCTTAGGGTTAATGGGGCTTTCCTCGAATTCATTACCACCCGTAGCAGCCAACGAATCTTCACGCACCGCTTCTTCAAGCCGCGCAAGATTTTCTGCAGCACCGGGCATGTCCATTTTATTTGCCACCACGATACGGGGGCGTGAAGCAAAATCTTCGGAATACAATTCCAGTTCACGATTGATAATGTGATAATCCTCCACCGGGTCACGGCCTTCGTAGCCGCCTGTCATATCCACCACATGCACGATAATGGCCGTGCGTTCCACATGGCGCAAAAACTCATGGCCCAAGCCCTTACCTTCCGCTGCGCCCTCAATAAGACCAGGAACATCGGCAATAACATAGTCGTATTCATCCGAGCGCACCACGCCCAAATTAGGCTGCAAGGTGGTGAAGGGATAGTCGGCAATCTTTGGCTTGGCGGCACTCATGCGCGCTATAAGTGAAGACTTCCCCGCGGACGGCACGCCCACCAGCGCAGCGTCGGCCATAAGCTTCATTTCGAGCTCTATCCAGCCTTCATGAGCCGGCTCACCCAGTTCGGCAAAAGCAGGGGCACGTCTGGTCGGGGTCACAAAATGCGTATTGCCGCGGCCACCAACACCGCCCTGTGCCACCACTACGGCATCGCCGTCGTTAATAAGGTCGGCTATGGTTTCGCCCAGTTCCTTGGTGTCTTCAAAGTATTCGCGCACCACCGTACCCACGGGCACCTTCAGGATAAGGTCCGCCCCATTGGCGCCATGCATCTTGCTTCCTTTTCCATGGGTGCCACGCTCGGCCTTGAAGTGGTGCTTGAAGCGATAATCAATCAGGCTTGAAACGCTACCGTCGGCCTGCACGACCACGTTGCCGCCCCGGCCGCCGTCGCCTCCGTCGGGCCCGCCTTTAGGCACATGGGCTTCACGGCGAAAACTCATACAGCCTGCCCCGCCGTCGCCTGCCTTAACATGGATATGTACTTTGTCGATAAACATCTTTTGTATTATACAAAAAGCCCCCTGCGAACAGGGGGCTTTAACGTACTAGAGAAATACGCGCGAGCCCTTATGCACCTGCTGGAACAACATGCACACGACGCTTATTACCCTTGGTGTACTTAACGGTGCCATCGCACAGGGCAAACAGCGTGTCGTCCTTGCCACGGCCCACATTTTCACCCGGATGGAAGTGCGTGCCATGCTGGCGCACGATAATATTGCCTGTCGTTACTGCTTCACCAGCAAACTTCTTGCAGCCCAAACGCTGAGCGCGAGAGTCGCGACCGTTACGGGTAGAACCAAGACCTTTCTTATGTGCCATTTATCTCACCTCGCCCTTATACTCGCAAGCCTATTCGGCTTCTTTTTCTTCTTTTTCAGCAGCCTTCTTGGCTGGAGCCTTCTTGGCAGCAGGCTTTTCAGCCTCGTCTTTCTTAGCGGCAGCCTTCTCGGCAGGAGCCTTTTTAGCAGGCGCCTTCTTTTCTTCCGTAGCCTTTTCAGCTTTAGCTGCTGCTGCTTTCTTGGGAGCTTCTTCGGCCGCTGCATCGTCCTTCTTAGGCGCAGCCTTCTTAGGAGCAGCTTTCTTTTCAGCC
>JAFUCE010000058.1 GCA_017459805.1 Eggerthellaceae bacterium | reverse complement strand
GCCTCTTGTGTTCGTTGGCCTGCGATGCTGCCTCTTCGGCACGTTCGGCGGCATGTGCAATCTGCTCTCGATCTTCTTCGATGTTTGCAAGTGCTTCGTCATCCGCAAGCTTGCTTTCAAGTTCCTTCCCTTCAAAGGGGCTTAAAACAGCAAGCGCCATGTAGTGTGCTTGCCCCCTATTGTTTGCCTGTGCAACTTGAGCGGCGCCAAGTGCCGAAAAAACAGGAAGCAGATTCTGGATAGTATTAAGACCCTCTACGGCCGTTTGCGCAAACTTGGTTCGTGCACGCAGAATGCTCTGCCCCGCTTCAACAAGCTTTGCAGAAACACCCTGAGCAGATGGAACACAGGCAAGCACTATCCCTGTACCAATGGCGCCAATGCCGGCAAGCGACATTGAAAGAATGGCGCTGTCGCACACCTGCGCAACAATATAAAAAGATGCCACATGCTTTTCTGCAGCAAGCGCACAGGCATCCGCAATGTTTTGAACATCTGAGGCGCGCGAACGCAGCTTGTATACCTGGGTGGCCCCTATAACAAGAGAAACCGAAATGAGGAGGGCAAGCACCATCCCAAGCGTGCTAAAACCGCCGTCGTCAGCAAAGAAGATGCCTCGTTTGTTTGAATCCCGCTTAAGCATTTACGCCCCTTTTCGGGCCTCAACCCACTCGCTTGGATTAAGGCCCGACTTTGAGCCTTGCACCCATGGCGCTTGGGTTGGGGCGCGTTCTTCCACGTGAATGCTGAGACAACCTTGCGCATCGGCAATGCCAAGAGTCGCACCGAAGGCATCAAAAAGCGGCAGCAAATGGATTCTGTTGCTGATAGAAACACCTACTTCAGAAGCTGTTTCGTCCCCTTCAAGACCAATGTCCCAACTGCAACCTGAATGGTGTATGTGAAACAAGTCATGGGGCGGAATAGCGGAAAGCTGGCGCTTAATAATACCTATACACTGATCATCACTTAAGGAAGCACCCAGGCTGCGCGTTGCTAAAAGCCGGCAACCTTCCGCGGCGGCCGAGCGCATCACCATACGGTCGTACAGTATTATGCCGGGCTGCAACAACAAAAGAAGCAAAACGAATACTATGGGAATCGCAAAGGCAGCTTCAACGGTTGCCTGCCCGCGCGTGTCAGTAAGCCAACACATCGGCCCACGCTCCCGCATCGCCATTTGCCACCGCATGCGATGCACCACTTGCAGCATGATCTGCTATAAGGCCCGACTGGCTAAAGTTTGCAAGAGCCGCAAGGCCAGCAAGCAGAGCCAAAAATGCAAAGAGCACAATCGCAAACTCAACGGTAGCCTGCCCTTTTTGAGTTCTTCTCGACCTACACATGAGAGTTTATGCTTTCCACATGACGACTCAGCACATGGCCTAGAGGCCATTGATGCCATTTGCAATGGCGTCCCACAGCTCTTGGATTTTGGGACGGAAAAGCGTTATAGCAAGAATGGCAATTACCACAAGCACGCCAACTAAGATGGCGTACTCAGTCGTTCCCTGCCCCTTCGTGCACACCAGCTTGCTCCGTAGGGAACACCAGATGCCAAGAAGTGCGTTTTGGAAGTTTTCATACCATGCTTTCATATTTCCTCCTTTGTTCAAGGTCCTTAAAACCCTTCTAATAACTCAAGCAAAAAGGGGCCCATGACGAGCAGCAGCATGGAAGGCAAGATGAGCATGCCAATGGGAAGCATCATCTTGACTGGTGCCTTCATCACTGCTTCTTCAACGTGCGTTCGATGCGTACGGCGTGCTTCATGGGCTAGTTCTTCAAGACTGTCTGCAAGGGGCGAGCCAAAGCGCAGCGAACGAATGATGCTGTCGATCATGCGAATAAAAAGATGGGAGTTATAGCTTTGCCCAAGCTCGCGTAAGGCTAACTCACGCGTCTTAAGCCCCGTATGCCATACCTGCTGCGTTCTCTTAAAAGCAGCGCTGAGGTCAGTTGGGAAGTTTTCGCAATAGAGCACAAGCGAGCGTTCGAAAGAAAGCCCCGAACGTAAGCCAATGCAAAGTACCTCAATAGCCTGGGAAAGATGTTGTTCAAGAGCGCGTGTCCTTTCTTCGCTGCACACTCGAAGTGCCCAGGGCAAACACAGCCAACCCATGGCTGCGCCCATAATAAGGCCGAGAACAGTCGCCAAGGGGCTCAGCAATAATCCAAGAAGCCCAAGGGCCGCCGCACCAATAAGCACTGCGCGGATGCGCCACAAGAAAACAGTAGAGGGGCCTACTTCGCTCAAACCGGCATACCGTAGTTGCGTGCTGAGCTTGGAATTATCCTGGGCCATAAAAGCAGGAAGAATTCGCACGTCACTTTGCAGACGACGCATCTCGAAACGAAGCAGGGAGGCAATAATGAAAGACGCGAAAGAATGAGATTCATTTTGCCTAGATGACATGTCCCCCTGCCAATGGGCTTTAAGCGTTTTATGACGCTTGGCCTGTGCCCGCCGCTCAAGAATGACCACAGCAGCGCAGATGCCCCCCAGCAAGGAACTTGCCGATGCCAATGTTGCAAACCACATGCTCACGCCGGCTCCACTTCAACATGAAGCAAGTGCCGCACAAGCACGATACCCAGGACTTGCATCCCTATGGCACAGACAAGTAAACCAAGACCAAAAACGCTCCTAAAGAAGGGTGCAAGAAAAGCAGGCGAAAGTAACATCATGGCGCCAACAAGCCCAATGGTTACTCCTACCACAACGCGTGCTGAAAGCTTGGCTTGCGCCGTGTGGATACGCAGGCTTTGGCGCAATTCGACCTCTTCTTTTACCGACTCACGCGTTGCGTCCAATACGCGCTGCATGCTTCCACCACTCTGATGTTGCACAGCAAGCGCAACAGCAATAAAAGATAGTTCCGGAAGACCCGATTCGTCGCGCAAACGTGAAAGCACATCAGCAGGCGAAAAACCAGCATTGAGCGAAGCAGCCGCCTGCGAAAAAAGCTGCGAAAGAGGTGCTGGCAGTTCATGCTCAAGATGCGAAAAAGTCTGGAGGAGTGTAAAACCTGCGCCAAAACAACTACTCATAGCAGAAAAGGCATCGGGCAGGGCATCGCGCATATGCTGGGCGCGTTTCTCCTGCACGCGTGCCGCCCAAACCCCTATGCCAAAAATGAGACCATATCCACAAAGGAGCCCTAAAACCACACGGCCTATAAGCGCGAACAGCAATAGGATTAAAGCAAGGAATGCCATCAAAACCGAAAGGACAGCCTCTGTGCGAGCACGCATGCCGCTTTGCTGTAAGGCTCTACAAAGCTTCGTGCAATACCTGGCAATGATAGGATATTCCAGGATGCGCAAAGCCAATTGATTAAAACCTGTAATACCCACTTCAAAGAGGGGAAAATTTGAACGCATGACAGCGCGCTGTTGCAGGCGCGAAAGACGCGAGTGGCTTTGCAGCGCATCAAACGCACGGGATGACAGCAAAAGTGTTGCAGCAAAAGCGCTTATGCAGCTGGCAAGCGCAAGGATGTTGACTGCATCCATTCATGCACCTCCCCGGCTGAAATAAGCCCTTCGTATTGCGCACTTTCTAACCATGAAGGCGCTGCATACCACTGCCCCGCATCATGTGCACTCTCGCGTACATAGAGCGGAATTACCTTGCATTTCCGGGTTTCGTAGTCGAAGTCCAGTTCACTTATCTGACTCACCCGACGCGATCCATCGCGATAGCGACTTATTTGAACCATCATGTCGAGGGCGCCACCAATCTGAGCCTCAATAGCGTCAAGCGGCAAGTCGGCTGCGAAGCGCACCATGGTCGTAAGGCGCATGATGGCATCCGCAGGAGAATTGGCATGAAGCGTAGTAGCCGAACCGTCGTGCCCGGTATTCATGGCGCTCAGCATGTCCCATGCCTCAACACCACGTACCTCACCCACGATGATGCGGTCAGGCCGCATGCGGAGGGAATTACGGACAAGATCGCGTATACTCACTTCGCCTTTTCCCTCTGCATTTTCGACACGCGCTTCCATGCGCACCACATGAGGGTGTTCCAAAAAACGCAGCTCGGCAGAATCTTCGATGGTAACAATGCGTTCATCGTGGCTCATCTTGCATGAAAGAGCATTGAGCAGCGTAGTTTTTCCAGAGCCCGTTCCGCCCGATATAGCAATATTCTTTCGTGCCTGAACAGCCCAGGTCAGCAGAGTGCGCATGCAAGCATCCAAGGTACCCCGTTTTTCAAGGTCTTCCAAGGAAAGAACTTGTTGGGCAAACTTACGCACCGTTACCATAGGACCATCAGGTGAAATAGGAGGAATTACAGCATTGACACGATGCCCCGACATGAGGCGCGCATCCACCATGGGTGATGATTCATCCACCCGCCGCCCCAGGGGACCCAAGATACGGTCTACGAGGGTACGAATGGCTTCATCGTCTGCAAAGGGCATGGGCTGGGCAATTACCTTTCCGTCCTTTTCGATATAAAAAGACTGCGTGCCGTTAATCATTATTTCGGTTACCGACTCGTCAGCAAGATAAGGTTCCAGTGGCCCCAGTCCAAAGACGTCGTTGACAACCGATTCGGTGAGGGCATCTGCGCTATAGCCTTGTACGGCAAGCCAAGGGCTTTCCTGAAAAAGACGTTCGCACGCATTGCGAATTTCACTTTCTGCAAGCTTGGGGTTTTCCCCTGCAAGCTGCGCAAGACGCTGGGGCGGCAAAAGCACAGAAAGCTGTTCTTTTAAATCGGTATTAATTTGTGGGAGTTCGGCGCTTTCGTTATCGAGGCCGGCTGCGCGAACGCGTTCCATTAAAGACATGCTGCCTTCTTTCTCTTCGAGCCAAAACGCAGGCGTTTTCGTGAGGGTACGAGTTGAATCTGTGCTTGAGGGTTTGCCTGAGCGGGCAAAAGATCTGCCAGTACGCGCGCGACGCTTTGGCACAAGGCATTCCCCGAGTCAATTAGTTCTATAGGAGCACCAGTTCCGAGCAGTTCTTCAACATCGCGGCCGCCATCGGCAAGTTCAACGACATGTGCCCCTTTGAGCGCACAGGTTACATCGATTGAAGAAAAGAGCGACTGCCGCGAACAGCGGTTAATTGCAAATACGATGGGCTGAGTGGCCACCCCGCAGCGCGAACAAAGCTGCAGAGCATGGCGGCAGGACCGAATCGAGGACGGACGTTGATCAATAATAAAGAGTGCGTTGCCGCCCGCTTCAAGCAAGCGAAGATGCAAGTCATCCCAGGTAGGAGAGGTATTAACCACCACAACGTCAAAGCGCTGTCGAAGCTGGTCGATAAGCCCTGGAACCTGCGCAAACAGCACTTCAGACTTTTCAAGGTGCTTTGGCGCGGCCAAAATGGCTGGATGGCGGCCGTCGCAGGCGAGCGCTTCAAGGCGACCCGGTATCTCGATTACTTCGTCGACACTCGGTGCATTTTCCTTCCCCGTCAGGTATTGAATGTCGCCGAATTGCAAATCTGCATCAAGAAGAACTGTTTTGTAGCCCTTACTTTGGGCAAGGTAGGCGGCCACAACGGCT
>JAFUCE010000057.1 GCA_017459805.1 Eggerthellaceae bacterium | reverse complement strand
TGTCGCCGCAGTGAACCCACTCTCGGAAACAATAGTCGAGGTCGTGATACACATCAAGGTAAAGAGTTCCCTTGCTTTTTTGATGCCCTTTATCACAGGAAAGATAGAGCGGAATATCGAGGAGTTCGGGGTTGTTCTTCGCAAGGAGTTCTTCGATAACATTTCTCGGCAAATACATATCGCTTATAAGAACGACCGTCTCACCTTTATGTTTTAAATCAAGAACTTTTTGGATGTTGTCCTCATAGGGGATAGTACAAAGTAACTCGCCTTCGATTTCCCACTTCTTAAGCTGCTCAACCTGTGCCTCTGTTAACGAATAGACCTCAGCCATGTGCTCGTAAATCATATCGAGCGTTATCTCGCACCTGTCGCTACCGCGCTCAATAATTGTCTTATTCATATAATCTCGGCAGTTCTTTTCAGACCAAGGGCGAATCTTGAAAAATTGTTCAGCGAAATAATAAGAAAAGCCGAGATTTGACTGCCTTATTTTATCTTGTAAATAACGGAAGACACCACGAGGGCCAATGGTTGTCCTTCCTAACAAGGTATCAAAAATATCAAAGCTATATAAGGTTGGAAGATTGTAGTCACTATCGGGTTCGAAAGCCATTGCACGCTCAAAAAGCGTTTCACAACTATTAGAATCCGAATACTCCCAAAACAGCTTGTTAATACGCTCGATTTCAGCTTGTTGATTGTCTTGAGGCATCGCAGTAAGAGTCTCGAGCAATTCGTCAAAAGACATACATAGGTCACCGCAGGTCATTTCATAATAGTCATATGCAAAATCGCGCACAGCACCTTCATTTATATCAAATGGATAACGAATAAACCGAGGTACACCCATGGCAACCATGTCATAAAATATCGAGGAATAATCGATAATGCCCAGGTCGATATTAGACATTATTTCGTAAATATCATTTTGATTATCCCAAAACAAAATTCTCTTATTGTTTAAATACTCTGATTTAAGATTATTGAAGTAATAATCTTTCTCCATTTGTGGATGCACTTTAATAATAAGAAGAAGATTGGCCTTTTCTAAGCTATCAATTAACCGAGTGACATCTGGAATTGCTTTTGGGAAAAAATCATTTTTGTTGTAATCTCGAAATGTAGGCGCATAAAGGGCGATGCGCGTATCGAGTCCGAGTCCTTTTCGTACACGTACATCATGATTAAAGGTTTGAATCTTTTCGCGGTTTTCGCAACGTGGGTAACCGAGTCGAATAATCTTATCTTCGTCAATATCACACTGTTTTTTAAAATGCTCTTCCATAAGAGGCGAAGTAACTAAATACAAAGAATCTCTCTTATAAAAAAGATTATTGAGAATGCGTTTCTTGGCGATACCTTCAGCCATCCACCCTTCATTAACAGCTTTTTCAATATTTTTGCAACCGACTCCATGCCAAAGATTAAGAATGATGATGCCCTGTAGATACTCCTGGATTACTTCTTTATTTTGTTCTACAACATATACGCCAGCCTTTTTACCAATCCGAACTGCTTCTGACGTATTGAACTTACACGCTTGATAACCAAGGTCTTTCATGTAATTAACGAGCTCGTCTGTATAGCAAAACCAGTAAGCCTTTATTTCTGGGTGATGGCGCGTGATATACAAAAACATCCATTTTGGATTTCCCGAAAAGGAGTTTCCCGCATTAAAAATCCAAATTGTCTTATCTCTCATAAAAATCTACTCCGTTTTTTACGTTCCAGCTTAGTAATTCTCCTCGTAGAATTTGGTGGCGTCCTCGATGCTGCCATCAAAGACCATCTTCCCCTTATCGAGTACTATGCCGCGACTACAAAACTCCTTGGCCGTGTTGTTGGAATGCGTGACAAAAAGCACGGTCACGTTTTCGTCCATCATGATTTCGCGAATGCGGTCAATACACTTGCGATGGAACGCACGGTCGCCCACCGCCAACACTTCATCCACCACCAAAATTTCTGGCTCTATGGCAACCGCAAAAGCAAAACCCAAACGTGCCTTCATGCCGCTCGAATAGCTTTTCATGGGCTGGTCTATATAAAGGCCCAGTTCTGCAAACTCGATAACCTTAGGTTCCAACTCGGCAATCTCTGCCTTCGACATGCCCAAAATCTGCCCGCGCAAACCAATGTTTTCACGCCCCGTCAGCTGCTGGTCGAAGCCAGCCTGCAGTTCCAACAATGCACTTACACGTCCATTTACTTCAACAGTGCCGCTGCTTGGGTACGCTACGCCCGTAATCAGCTTGAGCGCGGTACTCTTCCCCGCACCGTTATGGCCCAGGAAAGCCACCGCTTCACCCTTCTTGATTTCAAAGGACAAACCGTCGTTGGCATTCACGCTACCCAAAAAAGCACCGCGCGTCTTGTAATTAAAAATACCCAAGAGGCGGCCGCGGTCGTTTTTGTAGAGGTTAAAGGTTTTAACCACATTATCAAAACGAATGGCAACTTCACCCGATGAACTGGTTTTATGCAGATCTTTAGTGTCGCTTAACGAAGGGGCAACTTCAATTTTGTCTTTAGAGGACATCAGCCACCTCCTCGTTAAACTTCTTGTACACCACAACCATTAAAAGCAGCTGCACAACAAAAACCACTACAAAACCCACGAGCACGCTCGTGTCTTCCCAAAACCATACCTTGTCGTAAAAGGCATTGCGGAATGCCCGCGTGAAGAAGGTGACGGGGTTGTAATTCAGTATGGTTTGCAGCCATGGAATAGGAATGTCGTTCACATTAAAAATAACGCCCGAAAGCCAAAAGATGGGCGTGCCTAAGGCTTTTATGAGGTTGGCCACGTCTTTGCTAATGGCAGACAGCTGCGAAAAACAAATGGAAAACATGACCCAGAACACATACATAAGCAGCAAAAGAATGGGCACCTGCAATAGATAGATATCCAGCCCCATGCCGCAAGCAAAATAAATTACAAAAAGCGCCACCATCAAGAAAAGCTCGATGATCATTTGCGCACCCTCGTAAATGCTCGAAATGGCACTTAAGGGAAACTTTATCTTGTTTACCAAGTACGGATAGCGATGCAAGACGTCGCAACCGTTGTTAATGCTGTCTTGCATAAAGAACCAGGGAATAAGCCCAGCGCAGAGCCACAAAAAATATGGCGGAGCATCGGGGTTGGCATTACCCGCACGCAAGCCAATTTCAAGTGCGAACCAGAAGCAGAAAATGTACATAGCCGGGCGAATAAAAAACCATGCCCAGGAAAGCACGGCACCACGGCTTTTTTTGCGCAGCTCGAACAGGGAAAGGTTGGCAATACGGCCGCGCCATTCCCAGTTATCTTTTAAGATTGTGCCTAATGTTTTAAGCACCCTACTCCGTTTCGTATGCGTTTGCAGTTCGTATTATTTTAGCTAATCAGCATGCTTTTTGCTTGCGCTGTGTGCGAAATGTGGGGGTTAAAAACAGGCGGATCGTTAAGCTTTATTCCCCGTGGCATCGGGTTTCCCGCCTTGGTCGGCCGTGACTGCTTCATTAAACATAAAGTCAAGAATGCGGCTGGTGCTCCTGCCGTCGCAGGATTGCATGAATTTTTCCCTAAAGGCGCGCATTTCTTCGGCGTCATAGGCTTCAGGAAGGTTGTGAATCCAGCCAATTATCTGTTCGGTTTCAGTAAAGATAGGACCTGGTGTCATTTCGTCATAGTTGTAGTAGAAGCCACGCCAATCGTTATAGTCTTCAATATCGTAGGCAAAAAAGCACATGGGGCGATTGAGCAAACAAAAGTCAAACACCACTGAAGAATAGTCGGTAATCAGCACATCGGCCGCCGCAAGTACCTGGGCGTAGGCTATGCGGCTGTCATGGGTTATGTCGAACACGAAGCCTTCGTTTGCTGGGTCCAATAATAGTTCGTCGCGCACAAAGGGATGGTTTTTAACAAGAAGCACGTAGTCTTCGCCCAGTTCGCGCACGAACAGGCCAATATCAAGTGCATCGGGTGCCTTTGCATGCTTTACGCGCCCCCGAAAGGTAGGTGCATACAACACTATTTTTTTGTTGGCAATTTCGGGGATAGCACCCTCAATACTTTTACGCGCGTTATCAAGAAATGCCTGATCAAAAAACACATCGCTTGCTGCCACACCCGTGGGTTGAACAATACCGCGGCCTTCAAGCCCCATGGCTTCTTCATAGGCCCAAATAACTTCAGGACTACTTACGCACACCAGGTCTAAATTTTCGTAATAGGGGTGGCGCTCTTTTTCTTCGCGGCTACCCCCAAATATTGCTTCAGCTGTGCTAAAACCCCACTTTTTAAATGCACCGCTCCCATGCCAAAGCTGTACCACCTTGGTTTCTTCGCGCAGAGGCAGACAGCTAATGTAGTCCGATG
Source organism: Eggerthellaceae bacterium (assembly GCA_017459805.1). Taxonomy (GTDB): domain Bacteria; phylum Actinomycetota; class Coriobacteriia; order Coriobacteriales; family Eggerthellaceae; genus CACXMZ01. The sequence goes on along the minus strand of JAFUCE010000057.1, from coordinate 2,777 downwards.
CATCAGAAAGAAAGATATAGCGCGCTCGGGCGACGGCGCCAAGTGCATCTACGCAATGGCGCATGTACACGATAAAGCGCGATTCGTTTTGCATAAGAGAAACAAATTCGACCTCATAGTCGTAATTTGCCTGTATGCGCTCATAAATGTACTGCATGGCATATGGCATGTTAGTTTCTTTGGTGTCGATGAATAATACCGTTTCCGCCGCACATTCATCTGCGGCACGTTGGTACTTGCGCGGGAGCAGCGTCCAGAACAAATAGTCTTTTACAACGCGTTTGATCTTGGGCAACCAAAACGATTTTTTTAAAAACTTAGGCATGGGCATGGGTGCTACCGTTCTTGAATGGGAAATCCTGTATTAGCACTTGCGCGTTCGGTATCCTTTGCATGCAAGCCTGCGCTTACTTTTTTACCCAGCGCGTAGCTTGTAGCATCAATTGTACCCGAAAGCACAAATACTGCCCATGCAAGATAAAGCGGTGCAGTAAACAACAGCGGTAACACATAACGCGGCGAAGCCACCGGACACACCACAAAGGATGCTACACACAACAACACGGGTACCAGTGCCGCAAGGGCTCCTTTGCTCGCGGGGCTTGCAGGATTGGCAGGATTTACAGGATTGGTGGGGCTGGCAGGATTTACAGGACGGCGTCGCACGCACAAGACGCACAGCAGTGCAAAAACAGGTAGCCAACTGCCGTAAAACCCTTGCGTAAAGAAAAGCGAGATTACGGGCAAGTCGGATATCTTGCTGCCAATGGATTCGTGTTCAAGATAGTCATTGAGTTCAATAAAGACCCGGGGCTGCGAAATAGCAAGAGCAAAGTCCTTGTTCGTTTTCTGGTAGGCCGCAATGCGTCCCGTGTAGTCTTCGTTAGTGTAGTAGGTCAGCTTTAAATAAGGAATGTAGAGCATGCCCGTGGTTTGCACGAGTGATTCGGCATAGCTCATGGGATGCTGCAAACCTTTCATAAACCACAGCTGCAAAAAAGCCGCAACATCGCCCGATGTGGCACCCGCCTTCCAAGCCCCCTTAGCGCCGTCTGCGCGGAAGGCTTCAAAGCGTTCAAGCGACTTGTCTAGGTCAAGCACGGCTGACAGAGTTTCTTTTTCGCCGTCAGAAAATGCCTGCGGGTTTTCTTTATACAAGGCAATGCTTTGCTGGATAGGAATTGCGAGTGCTTCCTGCGTACCACCCGGCGCTACCCCACCAATGGCGGGATAGACAAGCGCAGGAAAGGCAAGACAAAATACCAACACGCAGGCTACCGTACCCGCAAAAAGTTGCTTCCAGGCACTGCGTAAGGCAAGCATTGCCACCACAAGGCTCGCAAGCAAAATATAGACACCCAGTTTTTTCGTCAGAATGCAAAAGCCGCCCAGCAAGAAAAAGGCCAGCAGGAAAGCAGGGCGCTTGAGAGCAGCCCCCTGTGTACGAAAGGCTTCAAACCACAGCATGAGCCAAGGAATAAAGAAGCATACATATGTTACGTCCTTGAGCACCGTGGCAGCATAGTGCGGCACGATGGGAAAGAGCGCGAAGAAGCCAAGGGCAACAAAGCGTACAATACGCGGCGCGCCCAGGCGTTGTGCGTAAGCCACCATGCTTGCTATTTCGATGGCCAGCACCACCGATTGCACAAGCACCAGCAAAAACAGGCCCCAGTTTTGGTGCCCCAACGCGTTGCCAATACTCCAGAACGCACCATAGAGCAGCGTGTCGAAAACAGGATGGTGGTCAATAAATTCGGCTTGAACAACTTCGCCCGTAGTCATGTAAAGCGTGGGTTCGGCTACCTGAAATTGGTAGAGCTGGTTGAAGGTATCGGCCGTCAAACCGGTGGGATAAGACAAGATAATAAAGGGCAACCAGAAAACAAAAAGGATGTTTGCCGCCTGTGCCACGCTTTTTCTGTTGAATTCCAAGCTAAGCGTCTTGGGCCACTGGATGCGCGAAAGGCTTTCATGGATACGACCAAAGCGTGTGACAAAGAAGTAAAACGCGAGTGCCAGTAGCACAGCAGTCGCCCCTGCGATAAGCGCACAGGTAGTAAGGCTTTCAGGCAGCCACGCGGTAAAAGGCTGCACATTTTCGGGGCTTGTTGCGGCAACCAAATCGCGCGCAACGATGGCGGCCATCAGCGTGGCAAAAACGAAGACGCCCCAAACGAGGGTGTACACCAAAGCGCGCACTGGGGAAACGCTACGAGTTGGAGATGCACTACGCGTTGGGAAAGCAGTAGATGTCGAAGACAAATCACCCGATGGGGACAGAGCATATGCTGTGGACGCGCTAGGCGCTAATGACACCTTTTGTGCGTGTTGCAGGGAATCGCCCGTCATACGGCTTCCCCACCTTCAGGTTTGGCTCGCGCGTGCGACGCAGCCAGCCCCCTTTCCCCAAACACAGCCTGGGCTTGCAAAATAAAAGCCCCTAGCAGTGGATAGAGTGCAAACAAAGGCAGCATATAGCGCATATTACTTACTGGCCCAAACACAAAGGACAGCCAAAACACTAACAGGAAAGCGAGCGCCAAGGCACGACGTGGGCGTTCACGCTGCGCCAGAAGCGCACACAGGGCAAGAGCAAGATAGAAAAAGGGCATCGCAGGTGAAAACACAGCCGCAAGCGGGGTACCTGCAAACGCGCTATAGTCTGCCACTTTTTCGTAAAAGCCATATAAGGGCGCCTGCGGATTAGGCAGTTCAACGGTGTAGTAGTCGCTTTCCTTCCAGCGCTGCGTTTCTATGTAGGCGCGCTCCGAATA
>JAFUCE010000056.1 GCA_017459805.1 Eggerthellaceae bacterium | reverse complement strand
TGGTTATGCCTCTGTAACTTCAGGACACGACGGCGACATGATTAATCGCCAAGCATTTAAAGATAAAATTGCATCGCTTCTAATTTCGCCTGAATCTGACAATCGTTCCTTTGTCACGGAAACTGAATTTACACCAGTTGCCATTAGCCGTGACGAAGCACAAAAAACCGCCGACCTTATTAACGATGTTATAAGCCAAGGTATTACTTTTAGCTGCGCGGGGGACACCTGGTTTGCCGACGCATCAGAATTAGGCGCATGGGTTCAAACTCCTATCGTCAAGCACGACGACGGAAGTTCGAGCCTTGCACCAAGCTTTGCGCTTCAAACCGCACGTACCAGTGTGCTCACCCATATCCAGCCAAGCTATGAGTCCGATGCCGGTCATATACGTTTTACCAATGAAGGTGGCGAAATAAAAGTACAAGCCACTTCAAAAGGCGTTTTCCCACTGGTCGGTGAAGCGCTTGAACAAATTAATATCGAATTCTTCTCTGAGGTTGAAAATGGCTCGAATCCTTCAAGAACAATCGAACTTGGAACAGCTGATATTCCCGAAAAGATGACGCTTGAAGAAGCGCTCTCGTTCGGCATTATCACTCCCATTTCAAGCTTCGAAACCGAATATACCGAGGGCGCATTCGAAAGAAATACCAACATTCATTTGGCCGCCGACCTTGTTAATAACTCAATCGTCAAGGCAGATGGAGGCGAATGGAGCTTTAACGGAACTGCAGGTGAATGCAATGCAGAAAAGGGCTTTCTTGAGGCTGGGGCATTAACGGGTGGCATGCTCGTCGATGAAATTGGCGGCGGTATCTGCCAGGTTGCCACGACCATCTTCAATGCCGTATATGAAGCGGGCTATCCCATTGTGCAGCGATTCAATCACAGCGTTTATTTCCCCAACTACCCCGAAGGCCGTGATGCGGCCATCAGCTGGCCATCTCCTGACCTTAAGTGGCGCAACGACAGCCCCTCTGATGTTCTTCTCGTTATGAGCTATACCGACTCTACGATTACAGCCACTCTTTACGGTGAAGACATGGATTATCGTGTCGAATCCGAAGAAGGCGAAATAATCGAAGGAGTCAAGGCTACGACAGTCTACGTAGACGATGACACCCTGTATCCAGGCGTAGAGTATATTCGCACCAACGGCTCAGACGGGCATTCTGTAACCGTTACTCGCAAGGTCTATGATAGCGATGATGAACTTATCATTACCGATTACTTCACTTCGGTTTATAAACCTCAAAACACTATAATTGTTCGCGGAACAATGTCTCAATAAAATGGAGCTTTATGAAATCGCAGGTAAAGAATATCAATCTACTTATTACAGGCTTGGTGCTCAGCCTCTTTTTAGCAAGCCTTTTTGCGCCTGCTGCTTTTGCTGACGTGCGCAAGGCCGACGTGGTATTGGGCGACACGGTCGAAGCACAAGGTCTTACCGTCGCTGACTGCCCAAGCATTGGGGCCGAACACGCCATTCTTATGAATGAGTCAGGAGAGATTTATTTCGAACGCGATGCCGATGCTCAGGTGCGTATTGCCAGTATCACGAAAATCATGACCGCTATCACGGCGCTTGACAGTGTGCCTATCGAAACCACTATTACCGTAAGTGAAAATGCGGCATATATCGGTGAATCAACTGCTTCATTGCTTCCAGGTGACACCATGCCGCTTTCCGAAGCCTTAAAGGCCCTTCTTGTTCCTTCTGGCAATGACGCCGCACAGGCTATTGCGGAATCAATTGGGGCAATCATGCTTTCAACTGAAGGAGGCGACGCATCGGACCTTAACGCCTGTTGCAACCGCTTCGTGGATGCCATGAATGCTAAATCAGCCGAGCTTGGCATGACAAATACCCTCTGGACCAACCCGCATGGCCTTGACGACGAAGAATTCGAAGCAGACATGCATTCAACGGCGCGCGATGTTGCTACCATGTCTGCGTATGCCATGCAGAAAAACGCTATTCGTGATATTACGAGCCAGAAAACAGCAAGCTGCCAAATTGAAAGAGGCGGCAGCATCATTACTGCTGAATTCGAAAGCACTGACTTACTTCTGGGCGACTACGAAGGCGTCTGCGGCATAAAAACGGGCTTCACCGACACCGCAGGAGCATGCTTTGCAGGTGCTTGCAACCGTGGGGAAGATATCTATGCCATTGTCCTTAACGCCGTAGACGAATGGGAACGCTTCGACGACGTACGTTTTATGTGGGACTGGTTCTACACTCACTGTATCGATCTTCCCTTGGCAAGCTCTGACCGCACGACCGTTAATGCTGCTGGAGAAACCGTTCCACTTGTTGCAGAAGTGCCAGCTCAGGCGTGGCTTGATAAATGCGTTGAAGCAACGCTCGAAGACCCAAACCAAACGGTGCGCGTCTTTAGCATCGAAGGGAACGTAAGCCAAGAGGTT
>JAFUCE010000055.1 GCA_017459805.1 Eggerthellaceae bacterium | reverse complement strand
TGTACGAGTTGAACTAGAAAAATCCGTACAACTCCGTCATTTCTTGCCACCAAGTCTTGAACTGTCTGCATGTTATACACGCAAGCGCAGGTAGGGCTTATCTGCCAGCAGACGCAGTCGCAGCGTCAAAACGCCTCAAACGTAAAACGCCGTTCGGCAGAACGGCGTAATAATCGTGGCGGGATGTACGAGACTTGAACTCGCGACCTTAAGACGTGACAGCGGCAAAACCGCAGGTCAAAGTACATAAAAGTGCAGTTCAGAAACGTAATCCGCGCTAAGCCAGTTTCACAGATTTACACAGAAAGACGCAGGTTTCGTTGCTGGTGTGCACCCCGTGTGCACCCAGGACAATGGGAAATGATACCATCGACGCTCACAAAAGGCGGTTAGCCCAAGCCCTCTGGAGCGCCGTACTCTTCAGCGAAATGGTAAGGATGGAGGATCCGCAACCCTTTGACCTCCACCCCTACGAAATCCTTGTCTCCTGTAACGAGCACATCCGCCCCACCTGCAATCGCAGACAACACCACGGGGAGGTCCTTCTCGTCGCGGATGGCGACCTCAACTCCTTCGATGCTCTCGGGGGTTTCAACTTCATCGAAATCGAGCAGCTCTATGAACAGATCGAAGTCTCCCACCCTTTCGGGCCATTTGAGGGCAATGACACCGCGGGTCTCCTTGATGACGTAAGTAGGAAGGAGAAGTCTGTTTCCTTCTTTCGAGGCAACGTCTATCGCCATGTTGATATGCTCAGATCTGAAGATAAGGGCGGATATGAGGATGTTGGAATCCAGCATCACCCGCATCTATGTCGCGCTCCCTGTGCGAAAGTCCTTTACCAATGCAGCGACATCGTCGATGCTCTCCAAGCCGGCCTCGTCAGCAGCTCCTGAGAACGCATCTTGCGCCGCCTTGAGCACCTGCATGTTGGACCCGTATAGGGAGACGCGCCCGTCGTCTTCCTGTACGAACAGTATCTTGTCGCCCTCATGGATCCCAATCGCGCCGCGAACGCTGGCAGGAACGGTGACCTGCCCTTTGGATGTCACTTTGGCCATGTCGAGTACGGTTGCCATGTCATGCTCCTTACCTGTAAGGAATTTCTTACCATATGATACTACATTCCCTATTCCCTGGCAATGGGGCTACGAGACACTAGCGGCTTCCTGGAGCGTCATGAGTTCCCTGACAACGTGGGGCGAAACAGATAGCTGCGCACAGATCCTCTCGTCTATCTCCGCGCTCTCTTCCAGGCCGTACGCCTTCGAGTAATAGTCGTATATGCCTACAATGCGGGGAGTGTAGTAGCCCGCGACATCCGCGGCGTATTCCAAGGTCTGGACGTCAACCAACTCGTCCAGGATACGCACAAGCACCGTCTCGCCGTCCACGCTCACGCGGCGCAGGCGCGCCATGTCGCGCGAGTCGGCGAGCAGCACTGACCATCCGTCGCGCCTGTGGGAAACGGGCACGCCGACGGGGCCAATATCTTCCTTAAATTCGTCTGCGGTCTCATGGTAGTAGATGGTAAGCCACAGCTCCTGCCCGTCATGCTCCTTCAAATCGAAGGAGTAGTTCGTGGCCACGTTCCTCCTGAACACGCTCTCCGTGAGCGAGTCGGTGTCGAATATGTCGAAGTGGCCGTTGTCGTAGAACGTCTTCACTTTCATTTCTATCTTTCCCTTTCGTAACTGGCGCGGCTGCGCTCGGGGGCGCCGCGCGATGAATCGCGTTGTCTGGTTTGGCTGCTTTCCTCATGTGCCTCGCTTCTAAGCGTGGGCCTGGTAGCGGCGTATGCTTCTTCGCTTGTGATGGGCACCCTGCTGGGCTTGCCGAGCGTTCTGAAGGGAAGCCGACCCTGAGACAGGCAAGCAGAACCGCGTGGTGCGCAAGGTAAGCGGAAGCAAGGCCGACGCCCGTGCGGTGCGTGACCAGATCAAGCGCGAGCATGAAGACGGCTTGCGATTCGAAGGCGCACGCATTACGTTCGAGCGCATGTGCGAGATATGGACGGAATCCCGTAAGACGGTTGGCAACGCAAACAGCCGCACAATTGCGCTGGACGCCCAACGGCTCTCGCATCTGTACCCCTACATCGGGCACGTCAAGGTGAAAGACATCGACGCGAAGATGGTCGAGTCGCTCATGGCGACACTGCGCAAGGAAAGCGGACTGAGCGGAACGACCCTCAACAAGATCTTCTCGCTCATCAAGCGCGTGATGGAAAAAGCGGCCGAATACGACTACATCCCCCGCAACCCCTGTGCGAAGATCCAGGCTCCGAGGAAATGCGAGCCGAAACGAAACTCGCTAACCTTAGACGATGGCGCCAGGCTACTCGCCGTGCTCGACGAGGAGCAGAGGCACGCCTACGCGCAGATGCGCGAGAAGGAGCAGCGCCAGGAGCATCGCGGCAACACTGAAAGCCGCTCACGCGTGCTGGGCATCAGCAACCTATCGAGCATCATGGCCGTGCGTATAGGCCTGGCAACAGGCATGCGCAGGGACAAAGTCTTGGGGCTGCTGTGGGATTGCGTCGAATTCGGCGACGTGTGCAGGTTGCACATACGCCGCTCCTACGCTGCGGACTGCGATTTGAAAGAGCCCAAAACCAGGTCGAGCATACGCACTGTTGCGGTGGATTCGACCACAGCCGAGTACTTGAGTGTCTGGAAGATTGCCCAAGCAGCACATTTGGAGCAACTCGGTCCAGCTTTTGCGCAAAGCCCGAGTACTCCCGTATGCTGTACGGACGTAGGCGGTCTCTACGACCCGACGAACTTCTTCCGCTGGTGGAAAGCATTTCGTAAGAAGCATGGCTTCCCCACGCTCAAGTTCCATGAGCTTCGACACACGCAGGCCACGCAACTGCTTGCAAACGGCGTGGACGTGAAGACCGTGCAGGCCCGCCTTGGGCACGCCAATGCATCGGTGACGCTTAACTGGTATGCACACGCGGTTCCCGAAAACGACGTGGAAGCCGCTGCCGTGGTTGGAAACCTTTTTGCCGGGCAATCCGCGAAAAGTGATGAAACGGTGTCCAAAAAGGGCACCCGAATCATCCAACTGATGGCGTAGTTTTGCTGCTGGTGTGCACCCCGTGTGCACCTAGGGGGTTTGAGGGCATCCCAAGACAAAAAATCACCGCCCTAAAAATGGACGCTGACCAGGAGTTTCGAGGCAGGATGCCTATTTACGTCCAAATCTGATCCCATATTTCGTTGATCCTACCATGCATGGCAGGACGAACCAGGTAGATACCAATGCATCCGAACACGATATGTAAGGCAAGCGCAAGGCCTAAACCAAGAGTGGCCCCTTCGTTCATCATGACGCCGCCCACAAGCGTAGGATCCGTGACGAAACATACCCAGTCATAGAGGCCATGCATAATAATTGGGACAAGAATGCTACCAGTCCTCAAGAACACAGCGATAAAGAAGATGCCGCCAAATGTTGTAGCAATGGCCTGGATAACACCAATCACAACCTGTGCCCCTCCGAAAACATTGCCGAAATGCAAAACGCCGAAGAAGATAGACGTGATAAGAACGGTGATAAGAATTCTTTTGTCTCTGGGCAAATAACCCATACCAATAGGTACCGCAAGACCCCTAAACCAGGTTTCTTCAACGAAGCCTGCAGAAATACCCATGGCTACCGCCATTGCCGTCGGATTGAAATAAAAGCCGCTATCTATCCAGGAAAAAACGGCTGCCAACACGCAAAAGACGAAATAAAGAGCGAACAGGATACCCACTTCTTTAAGGGAAACCCTGGGCTTGAAGTCGCCCTTGAACTCTGGTGAAAACCACCACTAAAAGACGAGCGGGACAACAAACGCCACGGCGCTTGTAATGAGGTTGCCCATCACGGTCTTGTCGCTAGGAGCAATCATTGTTGCAACCATGGCAAAACCACATGCAAGGAGCATGGATACAATGGGTAGTTTTTACTGAGGGTATGTTTCTTTTCTGAGGGTATGTTTCTTTTCCATTTCGATTCCTCTTATCTCTTGATTCTCTAATTGAGCTTTTCTGTTAATTACCGGACAAGGTCACCCGCGCATATGCTTAATAAACCTTGGTGCCTAGGGTTCAATTGGTAACGCGCAAGACCGTTCGGTGTTTTTCTTGAACTGCCAGAGAACAGTGAACTGCAAAATAAGCGTTACAAGTGCCATGACTCCTGCATAAGCAAGACCGACGCTTTGTACCATCGGATCATCCGGCGCCAGGATAAGAGGAGTCTTTACCGTCGCAGAGTCATAAAGGGTATGCCAGAGCACCGGCAAAATCAAACCAAGGGCCAGCCAGCGCCCTGCCCCGGGCTTGCCCGTCTGCTTGCAGTGCTTATACATGCCCAAGCCAAGACCCATAACGGTGTCTAAAACCATATGCATGGCAAAGAACGGAAGGCGCACAAAAGTAAGGACTGCTCCGCCTTCTGCATTGGGATCGATATAGAGGTATTCCTCCATAATGCAGAAGCCGAGGCCGACCGCAGCACCGATGAGGGCGTACTCGTAGACCTTCGCTGGCTTTACTATCTTGACTGCAATGAGAATTAGAATGAGCTTAACAAACTCTTCGGTAAAACCTGCCAAGAAAAAGCTAGCCAGCAAGGAATTAGCGAAGGCGTTAGATGTGAGCTGAAAGAATGTTGTGCCAAAAAGCATATTTGCTCCACCGTTGAAAAGAAGAGCAAGGCCCGTGGAAAGCAAGGGGGCAATACAACCCAGAGCTATAGGAATGACTATCCTCCACCAGGGTTTCATGGGCTGGGGAACTTCGCGCTTATAGGCCCTTATGAAAACGAAAAGACACAAGGCGATTGCGATTAGCGCTGGTACGTAAACTAATATGCTACTCACTGGTATTCCTTTCTACTACTACATTTAAAAGCATCTAGCATTGTAGCATTGAATTCAAATGCGCTCACTTTTGGATTAATGGCAGACGCCCATGGTGAATCAATACCGCAGGTTGCCCATGGTGAGTCAGCGATGGTGCGGCCTACTGAGTACAGAAGCCCGCTCCAAGCGTAGTGCGATAATCATAGCGCTCCGGCAAGAATTAAGGCAGTTAGTGGCAAGAAATGACGGAGTTGTACGGGTTGGGGCTCAAAAGTGGCAAGAAATGACGGTATTGTACGAGTTGAACTAGAAAAATCCGTACAACTCCGTCATTTCTTGCCACCAAGTCTTGAACTGCCTGCATGTTATACACGTAAACGCAGGTAGGGCTTATGTGCCAGCAGACGCAGCCGCAGCGTCAAAACGCCTCAAACGTAAAACGCCGTTCGGCAGAACGGCGTAATAATCGTGGCGGGATGTACGAGACTTGAACTCGCGACCTCCGACGTGACAGGCCGGCGCTCTAACCAACTGAGCTAACACCCCGCTTGTTGGTACTGCTTTAAGCAGCTTTGCTATTCTAGCGGTAAAGCAAAAAGCGCGCAAGAGAAAACCTTACGCGCTTCTATTTCGTCACAACTCCCCCACTAGAGCTCCCCCACTAGGCGAAAGCGCAAACGCTCGGCCACTCGTCAAACGCCCTCACGTGCGCCCCGTACTGGGCAAGCCCCATGCCGCCCGGCATGGCAAACGCAGTAGGTCCTATAGGTCGTCCACCAGTGCGGTCGACTTCGCGTAGGCGGTGCTGCGTGCTTCGAAGAAGTCGGTCTTCACCATGTTGGCGTCAGCATATTGCGAAACCCAGGCCATGTTCGGCGGCTCTTCGATATTGTCTTCGAACAGCGGCCCGTAGCCAAGCGCCGACCAGCGCTGGTTGCCCAGGTAACGGATGTAGTCGGTAATCATATCCTTGGTCAGACCCTGGATGTCGTCGCCGATAACATAGTGGCCCCACGCAATTTCTTGGCGCACGCCTTCTTCAAGCATTTCGCGCATGATGGCAACGTTTTCTTCGCTGAACAGCTGCGGTTCTTCCTTTTGCAGTTCCTGCAAGATATTGCGGAACAGCCACAGATGCGTATTCTCGTCGCGATTGATGTAGCGAATTTCCTGGGCAGACCCCGGCATACGCCCGTTGCGCGCCAGGTTGTAGAAGAACATGAAGCCCGAATAGAAGTACACGCCTTCCAGAATGTAGTTAGCCATGAGCACCTTCAGGAAGGTCAGCGGGCGGCGGTCAGCCAGGAAGTTGTTGTACTGCTCCCCTATAAAGGTGTTGCGCGTAAGCAGGTGTTCGTCGGTCTTCCACTGGAAGAGGATGTCGTTGCGCTCCTCGGGCGAGCAGATGGTGTCGAGCATGTAGGAGTAGCTCTGCGAATGGATGCCTTCCTGGAAGGTTTGGATGTGCAGGCACAGGTCCACCTCGTTGGCAGAAATGTATTCGGCGATGTTGGGCAGGTTGGCCGTCTGGATGGAATCAAGGAACACGAGGAAGGACAGAATCTTGTCGTAGGCCGTGCGTTCGGCAGGCGGCAGGTTCGGGTAGTCCTTCACGTCCTGGGCGAGGTTAATCTCTTCTGGAATCCAGAAGTTGTTCATGGCCTGGCGGTACCAGTCGCTCACCCAGGGGTAGCGCATGTTGTTAAAGTCGTTCAGGTTGGTGGTGTTGCCGCCGATCATGCGGCGGTCGAGCACGTCCGTGTCCCCTTCTGGGTTAAACAAGGGATTACGAGTTAGTTCCTTATTCAAATCGATGGTCATCTTTTCATCCTTCCTCTCAAATCAAACATACAGCACTTACTGGTCCAACAAACTCAGTGAGCATTGGTTCTCGGACTTTAGATTGCCCCGCCTTTGCTGCGAAGGGTACTTTGGTACACGAGCGGCAAAACACGGGGCAAGCTGAAGTGCGAGAACCAAGCGCAACATCGACCCGTTCCGTCGTTCGCAAGAACGACGGAACTAAGAAGCGCAGCTTTCGCACTCTTCCACTTCAAGCGACTTGCTGCGAATGTAGTACACCGTCTTCACTCCTTCTTCCCATGCCTTCAGGTAAAGTTCGAGCACCTGACGCATGGAAAAGTCGTTCGTAATATAGAGGCTCAGTCGATGAACCTCTATATTAC
>JAFUCE010000054.1 GCA_017459805.1 Eggerthellaceae bacterium | reverse complement strand
GAAGCCTATAAGACAGAGGGTACGACCCAACGCAGAAGCCAATACTTTGGCAAAGAGGCTGGTAGTTTCTCTATCGTCTTTGCTAGTGCCACTCCAGAGCACGAAGAAGTGACTTACAAGCTGGCAGATATGACTGCTTTAGCTGAGTGGTGTGCGAACAATAGGTTAGACGTAGATACCTATGTGCAAGCCACAGCAGAGCAGTTTGCAGCCTGGCTGGTAGAAAACACCGGGGAAGTACCAGAAGGTATAGAACGAAACGCCATATTGGTTGAAGGCACACCTGAAATGCCAAAAGGTACACGGCTTTCTGTTAAGCCCGATGTGGTCTTTGAAAACATGGGCAGCAATGTATTCGATGAAGTTAATACGCTGTTATTGGAGGGCGGAAATGAGTAAGTTTATCAACTTTTCAAAAGCTAAGGCCGCTATGCCGAATCCTAAGAAGGACACCAAGGCATACAACTACAAATATGCAACCTTGGCGCAGGTTAAAGAGATTGTTGACCCTGCATGCCAAGAGTTCGGCATTGATTACATTCAATGGCAGGAAGGCGGCATCCTATATACCACGGTTATCGACCTGGAAAGCGGGGAGCAGATAGTAGCCGATAGCCGTACTCTTGGCGGTAGTACCGACCAGGAGCGGGGGAGTTCAGAGACTTACCAGAGGCGCTACGCACTTCTTACTGTTTTTGGACTAGCGCCTGAAGACGATGACGGAGCGGCAGCGTCCAAGCCCAGGAAAGACAACCTGCACGCTGTTAAAGCCCGTCTGTGGGACGCAATCCAGAAGTATGCAGAAAGACACGGGATAGATCCAGGCAACGTCTTAGACGGCGTTAAAGGGCGTGCTGACTACGAAGAAACTAAAGACTTCTTTGAGCGTGCAGCTTACGAGTTTGAGACGGCGGACTAATGGCTACATGGTCTGACATCGAATCCGGCATAGCATATCTGCAAGAGCGCACCGAAGAGATGCGTACAAGCGGCATGCGCTATGCCGAAGCCGAGGCTGAATATCGCAAGAGAAAAGCTATCGCAATCCTGGATGAGCGGCAAAAAGGCACACCCGCAACCTTGTGTAAGGAAATCATCTTTGCGCGTCCCGACATGATAGAAGCTTTAACTGAGCGTAATTGTGCCGAGGCGGTATATAACGCCGATAAAGAGTCTATTAACAGCATGAAGCTGAAGCTAAGAGTATTAGATGCGCAGCTTGCAAGAGATTGGCAAGCAAGCGGAGAGAGAGGGTACTAATGAGCATCAATCGTGTAATTGTAAGTGGCAATCTAACCCGTGAGCCTGAACTAAGGAATACATCGAGCGGACTGCCTGTCCTGGGCTTTGGAATCGCGGTAAACGATAGGCGTAAAAACCCGACAACGGGGGAGTACGAGGATTATCCAAACTTCGTGGATTGTACTTTATTTGGCACACGCGCCGAACATGTTGCTAAGTATCTAACCAAAGGGTCGAAGGTTGCCATTGAAGGCAAACTGAGGTGGTCACAATGGGAGCGTGACGGCCAAAAGAGGTCAAAGATTGAAATCATCGTGGAAGAAATTGAGTTCATGACACGCACCGAATCAGCGCCAGTACAGGCAGAAATCTTGGACGATATTCCATTTTAGGAGGAGTAGTGAAAATCTCTATATTCGATAGCTATATGGACGCAGCAGACTTACTGGAATACGATG
>JAFUCE010000053.1 GCA_017459805.1 Eggerthellaceae bacterium | reverse complement strand
AGCTGCCCCTAGTTCGAGAGGACCGGGGTGGACGTACCTCTGGTGTCGCGGTTGTTGACCAACAGCATCGCCGCTTAGCTACGTAAGGAACGGATAACCGCTGAAAGCATCTAAGTGGGAAGCCGACTCCAAGATGAGTTCTCTTTTCGGTAAGACCCCTTGTAGACTACGAGGTTGATAGGCTATAACTGTAAGCGTTGTGAGGCGTTTAGGTGAGTAGTACTAATTGGTCGAGCTCTTTATCTATAAATATAAGTTACGCGACCGGAAAATCTAAAGCACGCTATGTAACCTTCAGGGTGCGTGAATTTGACAAGTGCATAGAAGCACATAGGGAATGCCCCCTATGAGCGCGACCATAGAGAGAGGGATCACCCGACCCCATTCCGAACTCGGTAGTTAAGCCTCTCTTCGCCGAAAGTACTGCGGTGTAGTCCGTGGGAGGATAGGGCGTCGTGCTCATAGAGGGCATTTCGTATTTGTAAAACAAATACGAAATGCCCGAACTCGCCGCTGCAAACTGCTATTGCACGCCATCTTCTTGCTCCAAGGCTTCGTCGTTGCGCGAAGGCAACTTCCTCGTGCTTTCCCGCCAATCTTAGGCACCCCATGAACAAATCAAACGCCCTCTACGCCAACCTGTGAGTTTCATTCGGGCGCCCCATGAACAAATCAAACGCCCTCTACGCCAACCTTGGACTTCCGTTCGGGCATCCCACGAGTAAATCTAATGCCCTCTATGCCAACCTGTGAGTTTCATTCGGGCACCTTATCTCAATACTGCGAATCCTCGTCGTTGAGCGAAGGCCATTGACACCAATTTTGAGTTGTATTGCATCAAATCGGGGTTTTTGTGCGTGTATTTACGCTGATTCTACAACTGAGTAAACGACCTAAAAGGGAAACCCCAGTTCAGGGCCTCATAGCAAATTATGGTATTTATCGTGTTGCCGTAATTTGCCCAAAGCGACGCACAATAAACCCGATTCCATGCAATTTCTCTTTGTTTTGACCCTTTTTACATGAACGTTATGGACACGGTCTTAGTCCCCGCATGCAATTTCTCTTTGTTTTGACCATTTTTCCGTGGGCGTAATGGCCACAGTCTTAGTCCCCGCACGCAATTTCTCTTTGTTTTGACCCCTTTTACGTGCTGCAAGAAGACTGTATCCTTGCCAGGCTAGTTATGGTTGAATTGGGGGATTGTTAGTCAGTAGATTCTTTTGCCATACAGCTTATTTTATCTAGCTGTTTGAATTAATGGGTCTTACTAGCTTTTAATTGTGCAGTAATCATGTATGCAATCATTTTTAAAAAAACATATAAGGCCCTGAACTGAGGTGCGATGTTTTTGGTGTTCTATGCGCGACACTTTTGTGACTTTGTACCGCTATGGTTGGCTTATGGTTATTGCTATAGGCTACAAATCTGCTTATCAATATTGGGATAAAGCAAACCCTCGCCAGCGCGGTCTTGCTTTTGCAAGTACGAGGAGTATTCCAATTAAACCTTACTCGGAAGTTGAAATTAGAGATGCTTGTAGCGCTCTTTTGTTAGATGTTCCTGTTGATGTTATTGTTTCATCCCCGAATCATCGACATGCTTCGAATAAGGCTCGTGCACATCTTGCATCCAAGCGCTTTAACAAGGGCGATTTCTACTCCTGCGGGACCGATATACTTGTCGCTGCGCCTGAGCTTTGCTATTTTCAGTTAGCTCGTGGCCTTTCAATTCCAAAGGCAGCACTTCTAGCATTGGAAATGTGTGGAGGATTTAGTACACAGCACATCTTGGGAAGGGTTATAGAAAGAGAGCCCCTCACATCTATCGATAGGCTTAGGAAATGTGCCAAGAGGCGCTATGCTAAGAACAGTGAATCATCCGCTTATCGTGCTCTTCGGTGGGTGGTTGACGGATCGATGTCGCCCATGGAAAGCGCGCTATTTCTTGCCCTTTGTCTTCCTCCACGCTATGGTGGCTTTAGTATTCCATTTCCAGAGCTCAATGTGCGCATTGAGCTATCGGAACAGCTTATGCGAATGGCCCACAAGCACCACCTAAAGGGGGATCTGGTTTGGCGAAAAGAGCGCTTGGTTGTTGAATACAACAGCGACCAAGAGCATACTGGTGGGTTGAGGATTGCCCAAGATGCAAGAAGGATAAATGCACTTAAGCACGCTGGGTATAACACGATTGTGGTAACTAAGCGTCAGCTGCAGGAGGCAGAAGATATAGCTTTGCTGGCCCAGCAGCTTGCTAGAATTCTTGGTAAGAGGTTGGCACCGAGTGAAACGAGACAGTATGCTTTGCGGCATAAGCTCTATGCTGAAATATTCCCTTGGTGGACCTATGTAGGAATCTAGAACTCATATACACATAGGGAATGCCACCTACGGAGGTATTTCCTTTGTCTGAGCGTCCATCGTTTCGCTTGAGTTGCAAAAGCCTTACAGGTTTTCTTGTAGGGCGGCTACCAGGAATTCGGTGGCGCCTTCGCCTGCACGGGAGTCGTAGTAGTCGCGGAAGCGGTCGTCGGCCAGGTAGCCCTGTGCCAGGCCCAGGTGGGCGTCGCGGCTGTAGGCACCGTCGCCCCACTGCAGCTGAATCCATTGGACGTGCAGGTCGGCGAGCTGGGCGGCTTTTTCGTTTGTGGCATCGCCGGATGCCATGGCCCCCTTCAGTTGCTCGATAATAGCCTGCTCGAGGGCCTCCTTGCGCTGCCAGGTCGCTTGATCCATGGACAGCAGGCGCTTGTTGGCAGCGTCCACCGCTTCGTCGCCGTAGCGCTGGCGCGCTTCTGTACCGTAGGCATGCTCGTTGGCATCCACCGCAGCCCTCTTCAGTCCTTCAAACCTCTCTTCGTCTGTCATGGTTGTTTTCCCTTCTAGCGTGTCGATAGTCTTCCGTACCGTTTTTATCAGGTTTTCGAGTTCCTGCTTGCGCATGCAGAGGGTGTCAAGATGACCCTGCAAAGCGGCTGTCGCATCGAAATCGTGCGCATCGATCAGCTCGCCGATGCGGCTAAGCTCCATTCCGCAGGCGCGGTAGAGTAGGATCTGCTGCAGGCACTCGACGTCATCTGGTCCGTAAACCCGGTAGCCGTTTTCGGCATGCTTTGGAGCGAGCAGCCCTATAGCTTCGTAGTGGTGCAGTGCGCGTACGCTCACGCCGGCAAGTTTTGCCAGCTGCCCCACAGAATAGGTTTTCGCTTGTATGCTACGCCCCTTTGCTGTCACGTTAGGCTCCTTTGCTGGCGTTCCCTTCCCAGCGGAGCGAGTCGTTGTATTCTTTGCTGCCATGTAGTCTCCTTTTTGTTCTTGCTCCCGCATGTGGGCTACCACCAATCTTTATTGTTGGCAAGAATCATAAACCCTAACGTAGCGTTAGGGTCAAGCAACTTCTCCAATAACGAGCAGTGGTGGTTTTTGCCAGGCCCTCGATGCTCTTGCCATCTGTCATTGTGCCCATAAGCGAAAAGGGCGCGTTGCAAGGGTGGGGAGGACAGCTAGGTGAAGAAATGAAGCAACAGAGCGCTCTGCCTGTTTGCGTGCCTTATACTACCGCCATGGACAAGATGCAGAAACGAACAAGCAAGACGCAGCTGGCGGACAGCTGGTGCTGGCGCTTCGCGAGCGAGGAAGACAGGCACTACCACGACAGCGAGTGGGGCGTGCCCGTGCACGATGACGCGCGCATGTTCGAGCACCTGTCGCTCGAGTGTTTGCAATGCGGGCTTTCTTGGGACTACGTGCTGCAGCGTCGTGCGCTATTCCGCGAGGCGTTTCATGGCTTCGACATAGACGCGGTTGCCTCCATGACCAGTGCAGACATAGAGCGTGCCCTTGAAGTGCCTGGCATCCTGCGCAGCCCCCGCAAACTTTTCGCTATCGTGAACAACGCCCAGCACGCCCAAGAGCTGCGTGCGGAATTCGGCAGCTTCAGCAACTACTTCTGGAACTGGACAGACGGCAAGACTGTGCTGTACGCAGGCCACCAAAAGGGTGCCATACCCGCGTACAACGCCCTGTCAACGCGCATCGCCAAGGATCTGAAGAAACGTGGCTTTACTTTCGTGGGCCCCACCAATATCTATGCTCATCTGCAGGCATGCGGCATCGTCTGCGACCACAACGAGCATTGCGAGCGCTACGTTTACATTACGCAGAATTTCCCTTGTATTCACAAGCACCGCGACGGAGAAGGCTAATGAGCTAAACATGGGGATAAAGTGAATCAATACCCCGGGGGGGCGATGTGCAAGCATCGATGGTGTGGTGTGGGAGTGTATAGGAGTAATGAATTATTGAATACTCGCTAGTATAAAAGTTGGTGAGCAGGGCGATCCAACAGCTAGCAGTAAAGTTTTAGGGGGATTTCAGCCTAAAGGTTTCTTTCTCAGACAATTACAAGAAGGGGGTTCCTCCGCTACCCTGTAGTTGTCGAAAAAACAAAGAGAAAGGAACCCCGCATGGATAATCTTACACGCTTGGCTGCTGAAGCGCTGGCAGAATGCTTCACCAACATCATCGAATCTTGTCAAGATTTTGCTGCTTTCGAGCGTGCTGCGATGGAAGTGGGCTTCGAATCGATGGCTTCGGCTATGCAAGTGGCGCTAGAGCGCTACGATGACCAGCTTTACAAAGCGCGTCCATCTGGCTCGACAGTGCATGGCCGCAAGAGTCGCACCCTGCTCACTGAATGCGGGTAGGTAAGTTTCTCGCGCAGAATCTATCGCGATGCTCACGGTAGGAAATTCCGTCTGCTTGACGAAGCACTCGGCATTAAGGTGCGCTCACGCATCTCGCCTGGCGCCTTCGAGATGGTCCGCGATGATGCGGCTGACGTGCTGGCGACTCTTGCCGAGTCGGATGACAAGGTGGACCGCTTGCGCACCTATATCTCGAACAATGAAGACATCATAGGTGTTCCCGGCCCTGCCATGGGAACGATAGAGTGCGACAATGCCACCGTCTACAAATCTAGGCTGGGCGGGCGCAGAGCGTGGTCAAGAAAGACACTGTCAGCCATGGCGTGCCTGCTGTCGCTTAAAGCCTCGAAGATGGAGTTGCCGAATCAGCCTGTTGATCTGAAGCGTGTATGGGAAGTGCCAATCGGGATGAAAGCCCATCAGGTGGTAAAATCGACGGGCAGCGGATACGAACCGCCTTCTGGCACCCTGAGAAGAAGTGATGACTCTGGTAGGCTCTTTCGCAGCAGCATTACCAATGGAGGCTATGGCCTCATCCCCCAATAACTTTACTGCCACGCACTGTTTTCTCAGTATGCACTTTTTTAGTTACCATGCGGTAAAATAATTAGTAGGAAAAGCATATTGGACAAGGTAAACGGCATATTAGACAATGGAAGTAGTTATTTTAGTTAATAAAGCATGTTGGACAACGTATAAGAGGAACTCCTATGCAACCATCAAGTGCACAAAACGGAATTAAAGTACTATCGGTTTGCGAACACAGTGAAGAAAGAAGCTGGCTGATAAGTTTTTGCTAAAGGTTTAAGGGTGCTGGTCGTTCGTTAGACGTCCTGCTGAATGTCGATTGGTGTAAACATGCGTAGTATTAAAAAGCCTGTTCAGCTACTTGTTTTCTGTGCGGTTTGGTGTCTGTTGGTATGCTCTCTTATAGGATGTGCGCCAGCGCAAGAAGCCGCCACAAGTTCAGCTACTGTTGTCAGCGAAGAAGGGGTAGAGCTTTCGGACGACTCGTCTGGCTTCGTGCTGCTTAGCGAAGCGGTACCCGACGCCATTTTGGAAATCCGCTACTACTCGACCTACAACTTTGTGGGCGAGCGCATTAACGGCTATGAAGAACCCCTTGCTTTCCTTACCAAGGAAGCAGCTGCGGCGCTTAAGGAAGTAAGCGACGACGTTATGTCAAAGGGCTATCGTCTAAAGATTTACGACGCCTACAGGCCGCAAGAAGCGGTAAGCCATTTTGTGGACTGGGCCCAGGACGAAAGTGACACGCGCATGAAGCAGTATTTCTATCCTGAACTGGAAAAAGACGTGCTGTTCCCGCAGGGCTATATCAATGAACATTCGGGCCATAGCCGTGGTAGCACGGTGGATCTGACGCTGTTCGACATGACCACTGAAAAGGAAGCGGACATGGGCGGCACCTTCGACTATTTTGGTGAACTGAGCCATCCGGACTATACCGACATTACTGAAGAGCAATACAACAACCGCATGATTCTACGCGAGGCTATGTTGGCGCACGGGTTTAAGCCGCTGGACGAAGAGTGGTGGCACTTCACGCTGGAAGACGAACCATACCCGGAAACCTACTTCACCTTCCCGGTTAATAGCGAATCGCTTGATGCTGCTGCATAGTGTGCGCGAGTATCCCACGGTGGTTTGCCGGTCAGCTGAACGCCCACTTGCTACTGTCGCGTAATGCGTACGAGTATCCCATGGCGGTTTGCCGACCAGACGAACGCCCACTTGCTGCTGCCGCATAATGTGCGCGAGTATTCCATGAGGCTGACTTAGCGTAGAATATCTGCGTAGCACAAAAGGGAGCTCGCTGTGGCAAAAAATGGCCAGACAACTGGCGAAAACGTTCACAATGAAACCAAGGTCCGCCCCAACACGGCGGCGGGCCTTCTTCAAAGCTGGTGGGTTGGCTTTGGTATAAAAGCTGCCGCGCTGCTGGCTGTCCTGTTTATTCTTTCGCGCACGCTGCCCGCCATGCCCGTGTGGGCGGTCGCGCTTGTGTGGGTGCTGCTAAGCCTGGTACCCGCCATTGCCTATGCCTACCATCGCGTTATTCGTAAGACGTACAACCAGGGGCAATTCCAAAGCGGTGGCACGCTTGGTCGCTTTAATAGCGGCCGCGTGCTGAGCATGGTGGTGGCCTTTATGGTGGCCATGCGCGCATTGGTGAAGAGAAAGAAACTCCTGCTAACTAATTGGATGTAGGCCAAGCAAAGTTTTTCAGGATAAAGCGCCCAGGCTCGTGCACTTCAATCGGTGCGCTTTGGGCAATCATCCAGCGTTCCAGGTCGTGGTAGGTTGAATAGGAAAGCACGCGCACGCGTGGGTTATCTTCGGCAATGAAGGTGCCAAAGTAGCGTCCGAAGCTTTCCAGGCAATTGCGCGTAATGCCTATGTTATATATTCGATTGTCTTCAAGCGACTGTCCATTGAGCTCTATCGCTTCTATGGTACAACCGCGATTCCAACAGTCGGTTGCGTCAACCTCTAAGCGGAAACCTTTGCTGTACTGGAAGGTGCCGCCCATAATTGATTTATCCTCTTTCAAGGAGAATAAGTAGTCAAACAGGCTTCGAATTTCTGCACCCGTTAAAGACAGTTGTAAAAATGCGTCGTTAAACGGGTAGAGTTCACGCAAGTCTTTACGCGTAAAAACGGGTCCGCAGGATTCGCGTCGTAGCGACCCCGACTGCAGAATAATAAAGTCCACATCATAGGTTTCCAAGAAGGCGTCGGACACCAAGTCGCCCAGCTGTGTTTCAAACAAACGACTGTCGTGAACATAGGCTTGTGCGAACTGCGTAAGTTCGTCGTTGGGCACCACTTTACGTTCGGAAAGTGCGGCGTCGGCAAGTTCATCCATGCGATAGTCGGGGGTGCACATTTCGTCTGTCAGTTCTATACGCTGCCAGGTATATGACAGAGGCCCGCTTGCTGGTAGGTCCACTTCTAGGCGACCAATGTTTTTCGTACCGTAGCCCACCTGCACGATAGGGATGCCGTTCACCACTTCGGGTTCGTCCATTTCAGTATGCGAATGACCACCCAAAATAAAGTCGACATGAAGATCGCTGGGCATGCTGGCTGCCAGTTCGGGGTCGCCTTCAATACCCATGTGCGTCATAAGCACAACAAGGTCGGGGTTTTCGGCTGCGTGTGCCTTGCACGCTGCACGAATTGCATCGTAGGGGTGTATGTAAATAAGCTTTGCACGATTGAATTCATCGGAGCTAATTTTGTCGAAGAAACCCCGCGGAATAAGACCAATAAGCAAGATGCTTACGCTGCCTGCATGGTAGACCATGCTGGGGTCAAACAAGGGCTTGCGTACGCGCGCCACTTCAATATTGCTATTAAGTAGCGGTGCGTCTACGCAGGCCTTAAAGACCATTGTGTGCGCAAGACCGTAGTCGAGTTCGTGGTTGCCCAGCGAAATGGCATCGGGTGCAAGCGTGTTAATAAGATTTACGGTATTCACGCCCTTGTAGTCTGAACCCCATAGGTCGGTTTGCAGCACATCGCCTGAAATGCTGAAGAATATATTTTTAGCTTCCTTGCGCGCTTGCTGCACATAGCCGCTTAGAAGTGAAATGCCGCCATGCATTACAAGGTTTTGGTCAATCTTGAAGTACAGGTCGTTGTGCAGGTCGTTGGTATGCAAGATAGTTAAGTGCCTGGTGGTGTCTGTGGCGCTTGTGGGCTTGGAAGTTGAGGTTGTAATCGAAGCTTCAGTCGAGCTTGAAGTTGGAGACGTGGTCAAAGCTTCGGTCGAGACTGAAGTTGACGTTGAATCTGAAATCGCCATATCTATAAACCCCGTTTGCTTACTTGTTTTCTGAAATATGATAATGATAGCGCATAGCGTCTTCGCTGCGTACAAGTTCACCGTGGGCCGTCAGGTATTTTAAGTATGCCAAAGTTTGCAGTCCCATGCTTAAGCGCAGATAAGGATTCAGTCGATCCCAATGTTTAAAGGGGCCACTGCGCGACCAGGGCATTGTGCGTGCTACATCCGAACCGTTCATGCCTGGGTACGCTGCGACAACATCAAGTATTTGCCCCATGCGATGACTGTGGTGTTCTACCAATGCGTCGCAACGCTGTTTCAGCGCAAAGAATGCTTCGCCGTGGCCTGGCAACACTGCCTTGCAGTCCAGCGAACGTACCTTACCTACACTTTCCAGATACGCCTCTAAAGGATTTTGTCCCTCGAGCGGAACAGCCAAGCCTGGTGTGGTAGATTCAAGAATATGGTCGCCCGAAATAAGCAGCTTTTCTTTGTCGCTATACAAGCAGATATGCCCCATGGCATGCCCGGGAGTTTCAATCACACGGAATTGATGGGCGCCAACAGTAACGATGTCGTTGTGCTTAAGCGAAACATAGGTGCATCCGGGAAGGTCGCATATGTTTACTTCAGACGAAAGCGCGGCCATTCCACGCGTTGCCAAATAGGTGGATCCTTCTTTCTTTAGGTGGTTGCGCAGGGCGTCTTTACTTTCCTGGCTTGCGTGGTAAGGGTTATTTTCGTAGGTGTGCTGCCCTAGGTATATCTTGGAACCTTGGTGCACAAGATTTCTCAGCTGAGCTGCGTGGTCGAAGTGCGCATGGGTGCACAAAAAATCTGCTCGCGTTATATCTACACCCAGTTCATCCACCGCTTTTTCAAGCGCGCGCCCTGCTGCGGGGGAAATAACACCAGGGTCAATAACAAGTGTTTCGCCTTCACTGCGAATAATGTAGCAGTTGGTGTGTCCAAGACCGAGGTGCGCATAGGGTATGCGTACTGCAAAAATATCGGGGTCTTCCCAAACTAGTTCGTGGTTCATAACGAACAGGTTGGTTGCCATGCTGCCCCCTTTCTCTACATGCATGATGCATCTATCTCATTCGCTATTATAAAGGTGCGCATGTGCCAGATGTATAACACCTCCAACAGGCCCTGTGTTTATTATTTGCATAACTGGTGTAGAATATAAGAAGTTCGAAAAGGGCAGGAGAAGGCTCTTTCGGGCGGAAGATAAGGCATCGAGAAGGAGGGACCTTATGCCACACGCAGAAAATCAGCAGTTATTTGAAGAGCAGATGGGCGCGGGCTTGCATTGTTCGCAGTGCGTGTTCAACTATTTCGTGAAGGACTTGGGGCTTAACGAAGAATTCGTTATGAAGCTTACGTCCGGCTTGGGTCTGGGTGTAAACCATGGCGATTCTTGTGGCGCTATTACAGGGGCTATCCTTGCGCTTGGTCTTACCCATGGTTTTTCGGATGGGTCTGAATCATGGGCCGCTGGCGGCATCGAGGAGCTTTCTAAGGAACTGCAAAACAAGTTCATCGACCGCAATGGATCTGTCCTTTGCCGCAATCTTTTAAGCGGCGGCTATGATGGCGCAGACGAGAATCCTTCATCACCTGAAGGTGTTGACCCCTGGGAGAACTGCGCGAAGTATTGCGCTGACGCCGTCGAAATTGCCGAAGAGTACATAACAGCAGCCGATATTGCAAACATCCCTGCGGCAATGGATATGCCCAAGCAAGAACAGTCTAGTGTGGTACCTATCGCTGCAGGCACTGGTATTGCAGGCCTTGCGCTGGGCGCAGGTGCGGCAGCAGTGATTACCTACGAACGTCGCCGCGCCGAAAACGAAAAACTCAAGGCAGAACAGTCGAAGCAGTAGGGATAGCTGATCTCGTACGACGCGTAGTTGTCGTCCCCCGTGACATCTACGACGCGTAGTTGTCGTCCAACGTGACATCTACGTGATATCTACGACGCGTAGTTGTCGGTTGCTTCCTTCTACATTTGCTCGCTATAGGTTGGTCTTAAGAGCGGCAACGAGGAATTCGGTGGCGCCCGCGCCTGCGCGGGAATCATAGTAGTCGCGGAAGCGTTCGTCTGTGAGGTAGCCCTGCGCGAGACCCAGGTGTGCTTCGCGGCTATAAGGTCCTTCGCCCCAGTGCATCTGAATCCAGTGGGTGTGCATGGCGGTAAGTCGGGCTGCTTCGGGACCTGCAGCGTTGGCAGTGGTCATAGCGTCTTTCAACTGGTCAATAACGGCAAGCTCAAGAGCATCCTTGTCTGCCCATTCTGCTTCGTTCATACTCAGCAGTTTTTCGTTTGCTGCATCAACAGCGGCGTTCCCATAGCGCCCGCGAGCCTCTTCGCCATAGGTGGCTTAGCTATTGTGGTTAGCGATATGGGAGTATTTTTCGACAAGGTATATGAAGCCGTGAAGCTGGTACCGTCTGGGTATGTAGTGACCTACGGCGATGAATAGTTCCGTGCCCAAATGTGACAAAAGGCCCTAAGGGTATCGAGTCGGGGTATCGAGTCGGGGTATCGAGTCGGGGTTTCAAGTTGGGGTATTGAGTCGGGGTGTCGAGCTGCACATAGGGTAACGCACGAAGCTATAGAGCCTTGCGTCCACGGCCCTCGGGGATTCGAGTTGGAGTTTCTAATCGTTTTTGGTGCTTGCTTCGTGAAGTGAGATAATTAAAATGTTCAAACAATACAGTTGGCAAGGAGCAGATATGAAGACAATACGTGTAGTGACCGCCATACTTATTACAATAGCACTGGCATCCTTGATTGGATGCGCAAGTGGCAATTCGAACAACCAGGGCCAGAGTTCTGCAGAACAGGCTGCGTCTGCAAGCGGGCAAAGTGCAAGTAGTGTCGCTCAGCCTGAAGCCAGCGCTCAAGCCGCAAGCAGCAGCGCAGCTCAGGATGCAAGTAGCAGCGACAATCAAGCCACCAGCAGCAGCACCGCCCAGCCTGAAACCACCCAGCTTCCCGAAAAATTTGTCATACTCCACACCAATGACGTGCACGGGTATCTGTCCCCGAGCGACGACTGCCTGGGGCTTGCCGCTGTCGCGCAGCTCAAGGCCGACTACCTCGCCCAAGGCTACGATGTGCTGCTGCTCGATGCAGGCGACGTACTCCAGGGCAACATGCTTGTTGGCTTCAACAAGGGGGAAGACGTGCCTGCGCTCATGGAAACAGCGGGCTACGATGTTATGGCGCTGGGCAATCACGAGTTCGACTACGGCGCCGACGTATTGCAGCAGCGCATGGACGAATTTACTTTTCCCACCCTTTGCGCCAATGTTACCGTCGATACCACGGGTGAACTTTTCGCCCAGCCTAACCATATCTTCACCTTAAGCAACGGCGCAAAAGTGGGCGTGTTTGGCCTGCTTGCGCCTACAACTACCACGTCGTCTCTTCCGTCCAACACCGCGGGCTTAAGCTTCCTTTCTGGCGAAGACCTCTACGCCTGCGCGCAGGAACAGATTGACGAACTGCGTGCCCAGGGGTGTACGCTTGTGGTGTGTCTAGGGCATTTGGGCGAAGAAGCATCATGTGCCCCCGACCGTGCAAGCGATGTAGTAGCCAACACGACTGGCTTGGACTTCCTTATAGACTCGCACGACCACCTGGTCGAAAACACCACCTTTGCCAATGCTTCAGGCGCGCAGGTTCTCGTCGTGGAAACAGGTAGCTACCTGCAAAACATTGGCGTACTCACCTTCGAAGACGGCGCGATTACCGAAGAGCTTGTTGCTGCGGGCAGCTACGATGGCACCGATGCGAAGGTGGCAGAAATGGTTGACGCCGCCCAGCAGAAAGTGGACGAGGCACTTAGCGAAGTGGTGGGCTCTACAGCTTACCGGCTGAGCGGCGACCGTCGGCCTGGCGTGCGCGACAGCGAAACCAACTTGGCTGACTTTGCTACCGACGCGGTGCTGTGGCTGGTGCGCAACAACGCCGAAGACTATCCCGATGCGGCGCTTCTCAACGGCGGTGGTCTGCGCACGAGCATCGAAGAAGGAGAAATTACGCTGCGCAACCTGCGTGACGTTATGCCCTTCGACAACCAACTGTGCACCGTGCAGGTAACGGGCGCGCAGCTGCTCGAAGCGTTCGAAGCTGCGACGCAAGATACGCCCGAAGAAATGGGCGGTTTCCCGCAGGTAAGTGGTATCACCTACACAGTGGATACTACGGTGCCCTACGAAAAGGGCGAAGCCTATCCTAATTCGTCGTACTACGCGCCTGCCAACCCTGGTTCGCGCGTGACCATTAGTGACGTGGGTGGCAAGGGTTTCGACGAAAATGCCACCTACACGATAGCGACTCTCAACTTCTTGGCGCAGGGCGGCGACACGTATTACTGTTTTGCCGAAGCAGCCAGTATTAATTACCGTGGCATCGGTTATGTCGACTACGAGGCGCTCAAGTACTACTTGCAGGATGAACTGGGCGGCACGGTGCCCGATGTTTACGCCCAGGTCCAAGACCGCGTGACGGTGATTGCGGAATAGCGCGCCCTTGGCGACCCTTTTTGCTAAAGAATAAGACCCGCGTTTGCGGGTCTTATTTGCTAATTCGTGGTTCAAACTCCCAAGGGTTTGAGTCACCTTTGATTCCTGCGTGCCGCGTTTGTTGCTACAAGCCTAATGCAGCTTTCCAATCTGCTTCGCGAAAACCAGGCAGCACGGTGCTACCCAACACGAGCAAAGGACGCTTTACCAGCATACCGTCGGTTGCCAAAAGAGCGTACATTTCGTCCTCGGACATATGCGGAAGCTTTTTTGCAAGATCGAGTTCGCGATACTTCATGCCACTCGTGTTGAAAAAGCGCTTGAGCGGCAAGCCGCTGCGCTTGTGCCACGTGCGCAGTTCGCGTTCGGTAGGATTCTTTTCCAGAATGTGTCGGTCACGGTAGTCAATACCATGTGTATCGAGCCACTTTTTCGCCTTTTGGCAGGTTGAGCACTTCGGATATTCAATGAACAAAACTTTGCTTGCCATGCACGGTCCTTTCGAATTCGTTCCTGCCACTATTCTACCTGCAAAAACAACTTGAGGACCTAGGGGTTTTGAATCATGTTTCTGTCTGGGAGCGGAATTTTTTGCGTAGGTAGCCCGCGGCCATAATGGGATGCTTGTACATCATGCGCGGGGCCGCGTAGCGCATGATTTCCTGAATGCGCGTTTGCGCTTCGCCGCGCTGGCAATGGATATTGCAGTCTTCGCAGTTTTGTTCGTGCCCGAAGGGGCAGTCGGTTGCACGCTGAAGTGTGGCATCGATGGTTTCGCGGCAGGACGTGCACAAACCTGTAGCATCCTTTTCGCCTTCGTGGTGCGCCGCGCAATAAATCTGTCCGATGGCCTCAAGCGTGCGGAGGTCTTTGTCGACATGCGTATTCTTCATGGGGCTATTCTATCGGGAAAACGCTTAGTTGTCTCATTTTCACTCCGTCCCCAAATGAGACAAACGATTACATACCAAGGATAATGAGTCGTTTTACCACATGTTGCCGCCAACAACGGTGTCCAGGGTGCCGCGCAGCTCTTCGATAAGGGCGCGCAGGGTGGAGTTGGGTGCAGGTGGGGCGTCCCAGCGGTAAGCCGGATGGTATTGGCTGATGTGGTAGGGGATTGAACGGTCAAGTTCGGCAAGCCATGCACCAGCAGCGCGCACGTCATCGGTGCTGGACATGCCGCCCACGAACAACGTGGTTACTTCCACGTGGCAGGTGGGGCAGGCTGCCGCAGCGGCGATATTGGTCTTGATGGCATCGAGCCCCGTAGGCATGCCGCAGGCACGGTAAAATTCTTCGTTGAACGCTTTGAGGTCAATGTTGACGGCGTCAAACAGGGGCAGCAATTGGGCGAAGAGTCCAGGTTCTATGCAGCCGTTGCTGACAACCGCGTTAAGCAAACCCGCGTCGTGCGCGAGTTGGGCGCAATCGCTCACAAACGCCCAGCCCACGAGGGGTTCGTTATAGGTGTAAGCAATACCGATGTTGCCGCGATTGCGCAGGTCAAGCGCCTGTTCGACCAGTTGCTCTGGGCTAAGTGAGCGCCAGCGTACATCATCCGCGCCTACCTGTGATATGTCGTCATTTTGGCAGAAGGGGCAGTGCAGATTGCAGCCATAGCTTCCCACGGAAAGCAGGTAGGAACCACCCATCCAGCGGGCAAAGGGTTTCTTTTCTACAGGGTCGAGCGCAAAGCCCGTAATGCGTCCATAGTTTTCAGCTGTCACATGACCTTCGCGGTTCACGCGCGCATGGCAGGCTCCAATTTGGCCTTCGTCAAGTTCGCAATGCGCAGGGCAGGTATGACACTGAGTCTTTGTCATTATTCACCATGCCTTATAACTTCGAAGCGTTGTAGCTTGCAGGTTTCGGATAGGCGAATGCCTGCTTTTTGCTTAGCGATGGTAATTTGCGCTTCGACCGTATCCACACCATCGAGATCGGGCAGCAAGAGCCCGCGCCGGAAGTCCTTGCTCACAATCACGCCGTAGCGCTTCACGTCCAGCTCGTCAGGCCCGGCAATATCTTCTGGTTCGCCCAGAACGTCCACACTGCAGTGGATGCCAGCAAGCTCTTCAGGGCGCACGGCAGGGAAGCGTGGGTCGCGGCTGCAGGCGGCAATGGCATTGTCGATTATTTCGTCAGCAAGCGTCGGCTGTGTTGCCACGATGGTGCCAATGCATCCGCGCAGGTCATCGCCTATATGAAGCGAAACAAAACAGCCTGCACGCGTTTCGGTTAATTCAGTAGGAAGCCCATCGGGTATGGCTATGCGCACGCCGTCACGTGTCCACGACTCGAAGCTTGCGCGCGCGAGTTCGGTATATGCATCAGCCATGGGAAACCTCGCTTTCGTTTGTCTCACTTTTACTCCGTCCCCAAATGAGACAAGGAGTGTATTTGGCTAGTCGACCTCGAAGGCGGCAACGGCGTAGCCCACGCCGAAGGGTCCTTCGTAGCTTAAAAGTTCGCCTGAGTGTGGCAGGTTTTCAAGGGCGCCTGCCAGCATGATGAAGGAGCGCAAGCCACATTCAGCCGCGCCTTCGCACATACCGTCGTCGATGCCAGCGAGCAGCTCAAGTTGGTTGCGCTTGAAAATTTCGCAAACCAAAGTGTCGAACTTCGGGCCATCTTCGTTGAAGCCGTAGGGGCCGTCGTCTTTCAGCTTGTGCGACATGTCGCCACTGGCAATAAAGACTGCCTTGCGACCCAGATCGCGCATGGTTTGTGCCAGGGCACGCCCGACGCTAAGGTGCGCTTCGTTGTCCAAGCCCGAAAGCCCCAACACGACCACCTTGAAGTCAGAATAGTATTGGTTCACGAACCACAGCGGAATGAAAGTAGCGTGGTCCATGGCAGCCCCGCGCCAGGCGGGCGACGAAACAGGTACACCTGCGTTTGCCGCCAAGTCAATAACGCGCTGAATAGCCAGGTCGTCCGTTTGGTAGGACAGCATTTCTTCGGGAGCATTCCACTGAGCAAAGTCGCCATTGAGCCAGTCCGTTCCACAAATGGCAAAGGCGTCAGCATAAGCAGGGGCATGCGGCGACGTTACGATAATAGTGTCAGGCGCGTGGTCTGCAATGCGCTTGGCAACTTCGTGGTAGGCATCCACGGTTGCCAAAATACCGCGCTCCTGACCGCGGCCGCAGCCGGGAATAATCAGAGGGGGATGGGGGACGCAATAGCCAGCAACAATACCCATGCCATGTCCTTTCAGCTTGCTTACGGAAAGTATTGTAGCGCGCGCGGGGCGTTTTAAGAAAGGTCTTCGGCGAAGCGGGCGCTCATGGTAGCGTCTTTGGCGTAGAAGTCTGCCCCCATAGTGTCTGCATAGGCCTGTGAAAGAACGGCGCCACCAACCATGACCTTAATGTCGGGTGCCTGTTCGTGCAAAAGCCGCACCGTTTCTTCCATGTTTTTGACGGTGGTGGTCATAAGGGCGGAAAGCCCTACAACCTTGCAGCCATGTTCAAGCGCTTTGTCCACGATGGTTTGTGGTTCCACGTCGCGCCCCAGGTCAATTACCTTATAGCCATAATTTTCGAGGAGCATCTTGACGATATTTTTGCCAATGTCGTGGATGTCGCCCTTGACCGTGGCAAGTGCGATGGGCCCTTTGTCGGCAGATATGCTCGGAGTCTGCTCGCGAATGGCGTCAAAGGCCGCCTTGGCCGCTTCGGCGCTCGTCATAAGTTGCGGGAGGAAGAAAGTTCCCGCTTCAAATTTTTCCCCTACCGTATCGAGTGCAGGCACGAGCTGTTCATTAATTATGTCAAGCGCGCTCGTCGTTTGAAGGAGCGCTTTGGTACATTCGACTGCGCGGGCACGCTCGCCCTTAATAACAAGGTCCTTCAGGCTTGTTTCTTGGGTTTCTGCTGCTTGTGTATCTACGCCTGCAGCTTGTTGTGCTTGGGCATGTGCCTGCTCTGCTGCAAGTTCGTAGTTGGCATAGCGCGCAATATAGTCTTGGGAATTGGTGTCCTGCCCACAGATAACACGCCAGGTGTCCACCACTTCAGTGTAGGAGCGTGCAAGGGGGTTGAGTATGGGCATGTCGAGCCCAGCAGAAAACGCTGCTGCAAGGAAATTGGCGTTCATAAGGGGTCGCGCGGGCAGACCAAAGCTTATATTGCTCACGCCCAGAACGGTGCGCACTCCCAGTTCACTTTTGATGAGGCGAACGGCTTCAAGAATCTGAGGCACTTCGTTTTGGTTGGTGGCAGCCGACATAACCAGGCAGTCTATGGCCACATCCTCACGCGGAATGCCAGCGCCTTCCGCCGCTTCCACGATGCGCCGCGCAATTGCAAGGCGTTCTTGAGCGGTCGGGGGAATACCGCCCTCATCAAGCGTGAGCCCCACGACGGCACAGCCGTAATGGGCAGCTATAGGCAGGATACTCGCAAGGCTTTCCTGCTTGCCATTAACAGAATTGATGAGCGGCTTGCCCGCATAGGCACGCACCGCAGCTTCAATGGCTTGTGGGTCAGACGAGTCAATTTGCAGGGGAACGCCCACGGCGGCTTGAATGCGCTTGACGAGTTCAAGGAGCATGGCTGCTTCGTTAATGTCTGGCAAGCCTGCATTTACGTCCAGAATTTCGGCACGTGCTTCAACCTGCGCAAGCGCTTCGCTTACTACATAGTCGGTGTTGTTTGTGCGCAAGGCCTCCTGGAGTTTCTTTTTACCTGTGGGGTTAATGCGCTCCCCAATAACGGCAACGTCGTTGTTGCGCAGTACGACTGCTTCTTGGGTTCCCGTAATGCTAAAGCCGCGTTCGACAGTGCGTTCCTTTGGTGTGCGGTCTTTAAGCTCTTCGGCAAGAAGTGCGAGGTATTCCGGATTTGTACCGCAGCACCCGCCCACAATGCCCACACCTGCATCTACCATGGGAGCGACGGCGGCTGCATAATCTTGTGGCTTCAGCGTGAACACCGTTTCGCCGTCGACCACTTGGGGCAAGCCTGCGTTGGCTTGCACGATAAAGGGACAGAACGTAACAGCAAGCATGTCTTTAACGAGGGGAGTGAGCGCTTCTGGTCCGAGCGAACAATTAACACCCAGGGCGTCTACACCCAAAGCTTGCAAGGTCAGTGCCGCTACTTGTGGCGTGGTTCCCAGGAGCGTACGACCCGTATCTTCAAAAGTCATGGTGGCAAAAATGGGCAGGTCTGAATGTTCTTTTGCCGCGAGGACAGCAGCTTTTGCCTCCACAAGGTCGGTCATGGTTTCGATAATAATAAGGTCAGCACCATGCGCATGTGCTGCTTGTACTTGTTCGGCGAACAGGTCATAGGCTTCGTCGAAGGAAAGCGAACCCAGGGGTTCCAAAAGGGCTCCCGTGGGTCCTATGTCGGCAGCGACGTATTGTGCTTGCGAGGCCCGTGCACAGGCAATGGCCGCCTGGAATACATCCTCAACGCTGGCTGAGCCACCGAGTTTGTGGCGGTTAGCACCAAAGGTATTGGTGGTTACCACCTGGCTACCAGCAGCAACGTATTGCGCATGTATTTCAGTCACGACTTCGGGGTCGCTTAAACAGAGAAGTTCAGGAAGTTCACCAGCTGCCAAACCACGCGCCTGGAGCATGGTCCCCATGGCTCCGTCGAAAAGCAGGGAGGCCTGACCGTCTAACACCTGCCGGAGGTAGGCGTCCTTAATACGTTTTTTCCTGCGGTCGGGCAGCGTGGTGTCTGTGCTTATTGGTAGCATGTGTGCCCCTTCGTACGCAATGTGCATTCCTGAAAGAGTGAGCAGCCTTGGCAGCTCTTACGCTGTTCCTGGGGCTGGTCAAATAAACCTACAAGTGCCGTGACGCTTTTGGTGGGCACCATAAGGTGCGCGGGCGTCGTGGTAATACCGAGTAGTTTTTCAGCTTCCAGAATGCGGAGAATCTGAGGCTGAAGACTGAGCGGAAGGTCGCCATAGCCTGGGCTGTAGCGCCAGTTGCAGAACAGCCCCTGCTCGTGCGCATCTTCAACGATAGCGGCATTGCAGGCACTGGCCGTGGTTTCCGCAAGCGCAGATCCGGCAGCGTCAAAAGCAAGTGCCTCAACCGTTCCTTTTGCGCTTTGAATTTGCAATTCACGCTCATTTGCCAAACCGCAGGTTGCCGCCATAACGGCACAATACTTCGCACCGTGAAGGTGCGTGCGAATGTCGTCTCCTGTTAACACGAGCACGGTGCCCACCAGGGCAAGGCCTTCGTCGGTTTCTTGAAGGGGGAACACGCGGTAGGTCCAGGCGGGTGTAGAACATTCCTCGCAATGGGTAAAGCTGTCCTCGATGCGCTGGCGAAGGGCGTCGTCCACTTCTTGGCTTTCGCCTCCATCGCTCATGCCCATATAGCGAAGGGCTTCGCCGCGGTCGACAGCATGCTTTTCGCGGTTTATATGTACGGTACCCAACAACTGTGTTCCCACACTAGAGAAGTTCCTAGAGTTTGTCCGCCACTGCTTCACATACCTGGCGGGCTACTTCAGGCTTGTTCATGGTGTAGAGGTGAATGCCGTCTACGCCGTTTTTCGCGAGGTCTTCAATTTGGCCTATGGCGTATTCGAGCCCTGCCTTCTGGAGCGACTCTTCGTCGTCTTCCCATTTGGCAATAAGCTTCACTAGCGTCGAAGGAAGGCTGGCACCACAGAGGAATACCATGCGCGAGACCTGGTCCTTCGACATAATAGGCATGATGCCAAAGCTAATGGGTATGCGAATTCGTGCCGCGCGGCAACGCTCAAGAAAATCGTAAGCAATGCGGTTTTCAAAGAACAGCTGCGTTACCAAGAATTGAGCGCCTGCGTCTTGCTTGGCCTTAAGGTGTTCAATGTCGACCTGAAGGTCCAGACAGTCAACGTGGCCTTCAGGGTAGGCGGCAGCACCCACGCAAAAGCCCGCTTTGCGCACCACGGGAATAAGGTCGCTCGCAAAGGCAAAGTCCTCAATCTGCTTGGTGGGGGAAGGGTCGCCACGCAAAGCCAGTACATTTTGAACCCCGCGTTCTTTGAACTGATCCAAGGTTTCCTGCATGGACTGGTGTGTGGCACCCATGCAGGTAAGGTGGGCCATGGTGGTCAGACCATACTCCTGGGTGCCTATTTCAGCAATCTGGGCGGTTGCAGCGTCGTTGCCCGACCCACCTGCGGAATACGTAACCGAAACAAAGGCTGGGTCAAACTGGGCAAGCTGGCCGAGAAGCGTCTTTGCTTCGTCAAGTGGGAGTTCGCCCTTAGGCGGAAAGATTTCAAAGGACAGAGGGATGTGGTCCCCAGAAAATGCTTCGCTAATAAACACGGTAACTCCTTGCTATTCTTGGGCGAACAATGGCGTGGAAAGGTAGCGCTCACCTGTGTCGGGCAGGAGCACCACGATAGTCTTACCGGCGTTTTCGGGGCGCTTTGCAAGCTGTATGGCAGCCCAGGCAGCGGCGCCTGACGAAATGCCCACAAGCACCCCTTCGCGTGCACCAATAAGGCGGGCAGTTTCGTAAGCATCCTGAGTCTGAACAGGGATTACTTCGTCATAAATATCTGTATTGAGCGTTTCAGGCACGAAGCCAGCACCAATACCCTGGATGCCATGGGGGCCCGCATTGCCCTGTGAAAGAACAGGCGAGTCGGCGGGTTCAACGGCAACCACCTGCACCTGGGAGTTTTGCTCTTTCAGATATTCACCTACGCCCGTAATGGTGCCACCAGTGCCCACGCCACCCACAAAAATATCGACTTCTCCGCGCGTGTCGCTCCAGATTTCAGGACCGGTCGTAGCGCGGTGGGCCTGGGGGTTAGCGGGGTTGACGAACTGTCCAACAATAACACTATTGGGGGTTTCTGCGGCCAGCTCATCGGCACGTGCAATGGCACCCTTCATGCCGTCTGCGCCTGGCGTGAGGACAAGCTCTGCTCCGTAGGCTGCCGCCAGTGCGCGGCGTTCAACCGACATGGTTTCGGGCATGGTCAGAATAACGCGATACCCACGTGCGGCTGCCACGGCAGCAAGCGCAACACCTGTGTTGCCTGAAGTCGGCTCGATAATGACCGAGTTACTGGTCAGCACACCGCGTGCTTCAGCATCGTCAAGCATGGCCTTAGCAATACGGTCCTTCACCGATCCAGCCACGTTGAAGAGTTCGAGTTTGGCCACGAGTTTGGCTTCAAGCCCCAGTTCTTCTTCAATATGCGTAAGTTCTAGAAGGGGTGTGTTCCCAATAAGCTGATCTGCAGATGTATATACCGTTCCCATAGTTATCCTCCTTTGTTAACTAAATTATAAGAGAGTTAGCACTGCGCTCGCACGAGACCTTAGTGCGCTGCGGCAAAGCCTTTCTCGAGGTCGGCCAGTATGTCGTCAATATGTTCTGTGCCAATGGAAAGCCGGATGGTGTTGGGCTTAATATTCGCCTCTGCTAACTCTTCCGCAGAAAGCTGCGAATGCGTGGTTGTAGCTGGGTGGATGACAAGGCTCTTAACGTCGGCCACGTTAGCGAGCAGGCTAAATATTTCAAGTGCATCAATAAATGCGTGGGCATGCTCCTGTCCACCTGCTATTTCAAAAGTGAAAATAGAGCCTCCACCCTTGGGGAAATATTTTTGGTACAGGTCGTGGTTAGGGTGGCTTTCAAGAGACGGGTGATTCACGCGTTCCACCTGGGGGTGAGCACTAAGGTATTCAACGACCTTCAGCGTATTTTCGATGTGGCGCTCAAGGCGTAAGGACAGCGTTTCCACCCCTTGCAAAAGCAAGAAAGCGTTGAAGGGGGAAATGCACGCACCAGTGTCGCGCAACAAAATGGCGCGGATATAGGTGACGAAGGCAGCTGGGCCTACTGCGTCGACGAAAGACACGCCATGGTAGCTAGGATTGGCTTCGGCAATGGGCGCGTATTTGCCCGCGGCCTTCCAGTCGAAGTTGCCAGAGTCGACGATGATGCCACCAAGAGTAGTACCGTGCCCGCCAATGAATTTCGTGGCGGAATGGATAACGATATCGGCGCCGTGTTCGATGGGGCGCAGCAGGTAGGGTGTGGCAAAGGTGCTGTCTATAACGAGCGGAATGTCGTGCGAGTGAGCAAGGTCAGCCAAGGCGGTAATGTTGGGAATGTCGCTATTGGGGTTGCCCAAGCTTTCAATAAAGATTGCTTTCGTGTTGGGGGCAATGGCGGCCTCAACTTCGGCAAGGTCGTGAATGTCCACAAGGCTCGTTTCTATCCCATAGAGTGGCAGGGTATGGGCTAGCAAGTTGTAGGTGCCCCCGTAGATGCTTTTCTGGGACACAATATGCTCGCCAGCTTGGGCAAGCGCCTGGATGGTGTAGGTAATGGCTGCCGCGCCACTGGAAAGCGCAAGTGCTGCCACACCTCCTTCGAGGGCAGCCAGGCGCTCTTCAAGCACGCCCTGCGTGGAATTGGTCAGGCGGCCGTAAATATTGCCTGCGTCGGCAAGACCAAAGCGGGCGGCCGCATGCGCGCAGTCGCGGAACACATAAGAAGTGGTCTGATAGATTGGTACCGCGCGTGCGTCGGTGGCGGGGTCGGGCGTTTCTTGTCCAACATGAAGTTGCAGCGTTTCGAATTTATAGTTTGGCATGATAGTTTCCTTTCAATTGAGTTTGTGTAAACAGAATTGCGGGCATAAAAAAGTCCCGCATGGGGACTCCTGGGCATAGCGCTTGTTCTTGATTGTGCTTATTGCAGTGCAGCAAAGTAAGCTAGACGTGCGCCGGTACATGCCCAGGAGAAGGGCAGTCGCATACACCAGCACATCAGGGTTTTGTTTGCTTTACTGTTCATTGCTTCCAATCTGTTTTGTGCGGCTTGAAAGCACTACCTTGTTTCAAGCCGCTGTTGAAAGATATACCTACCAAACTAGTATGTCAATAGGTATTTTGTGAAACACAAGAATGCTCCCTTATAATTCACATAATGCGAAAAGGAAGGGTCGGATGATTTCCACAAAGGGCAGATATGCGGTACGCGTCCTTGTTGACCTGGTCGAACAAGGAGACAATGGTTTTGTGCCATTAAAGGAGATTGCGCAGCGTCAGGGCATATCTGAAAAATATTTGCAGCACGTTATTAAGCTGCTTGTCCAGGCGGGCATGGTAACGGGTTCGAGTGGTAAAGGTGGCGGCTACCAGCTCTCATGTAAACCTGAAGATCTTTCCGTTTTTGAGGTGCTTGAAGCCGCTGAGGGAACTTTAGCTCCTGTTGCCTGTCTGGCACCAAACGCGGCTGCTTGCGACCGCGCCCCCCAGTGCAAGACACTCCCCATGTGGCAACGCTACTATGAAACGACACGCAGCTTCTTCGAAGATATAAGCATTGCCGATGTTGCCAGTGGGAAGGCGTGGAAATAAACCCTGCCTTTAATATTTGGACTTCTTGTTTACTTAGCGGCTTTTTCCCAGGTAAACACTGCCTCTTACGTATAATTGAACTGGAAAAATACGCTCTTTTTCGAAAGCAGGCGTAAATACGTATACAAGGAGTAAAAGTGGCTGAAAAAGAACTGACCGTAGAAGAATTGTGCGAAGGCGCGCTGCGTCGCAAAAAGGATATGGCAAAGTTGGCTGACAACCTGTCTGGCCCTTCGCGTCGCGATCGTCAGATGTCGGCGACGGCGCTTGCCATGGCTGCGAAACAAGACCCGAAGCGCGTGGCTGAAGTTGCAGAAGCCCTGGTTGACGCACTCAACAGGCCCGAAGCTCAGACGCGCTGGGAATGCCTAGACGCGCTCACTGAATTAGTTGCGGTTGATACGCGAGCTTGCGAAAAGGCAATCGACGGTGCCGACGCGGCCCTGTTCGACGAAGACAACGGCCCGGTGCGCTTGGCGGCCATGCGTTTCCTGTGTGCCCTCGGTGCTACCACGGCTAACCGTTCTGACAAAGTGTGGCCACTTATTGACGAAGCCATCCAGTGCTATCACGGTGATCTTGAATTCCAGGATATGTTGGTGGCAGTTATCGGCTTTTCCGAAGGTGCCCTTTCGGCAGACGTGAAGAAGGAATTGCGCAACCGCATGAGCTTCGATGCAGCCAATGCAAAGGGTGCACTGCAAAAACGTGCCGAACAAATCGTGAAAAATACGCGCAAGAAAGCAAAGTAGCTCGATGCCCCCTTTGGCGACGGAGTGAAAAGACAAAACGGCTCATCACCTACATGATTTGGGCCGTTTTATTACGTGCGTACGCTGGATTTTGCCCCTGAAAAGCAATATGAGTAAGGAAGAAATATGGGAGAAGTAACAAGCGCCGTTTTACAGGTAGACGACAAAAGCTATTCGTTTTATCCACTTGACCAGGTAGAAGGGGTGGAATTACTCCCATATTCCTTGCGGGTGGTTTTGGAAAACGTGTTGCGTAATGCATCGAGCGCAGAAGCTGCCCAGGTGGCGGCACAACGTTTGGTAAGTGCCGCACAGGCGGGTGTCGCAGGTGAAGAAATCGAGTTTGCGCCTGCCCGAGTGCTTTTCCAGGACTTTACTGGCGTGCCCGTATTTGTCGACTTTGCGGTGATGCGCGAGGCCTGCGCAGACCTTGGCGGCGACCCTGCACGTATTAATCCGCTCGTACCCTGCAATCTTGTCATCGACCATTCGGTTATTGCTGACGTGGCCGGCGTAGACGATGCGCTCGAACAAAACATGAGCCTTGAATTTACGCGCAACCGCGAACGCTACGACTTCTTGAAGTGGTCGCAGCAGTCCTTCGATAAGGTCTCTATTGTGCCCCCTGGCCAGGGCATTTGTCACCAGATGAATGTTGAAGCAATCGCGCCGGTGGTGTTTACTTCTAAGACAAATAGCGCTGACTCTTCGGCTACGAGCGACTCCGTGTCCGCTCCTGTTGGCGCGGCTCCTCTGGCTTACTTCGACACCGTTGTGGGCACCGACAGCCATACGCCAACCGTTAACGGCATTGGCGTGCTTGGTTGGGGCGTGGGAGGCATTGAAGCTGAGGCGGCGGCGCTTGGTCAGCCCATTCCCATGTTGGTGCCGCGCGTGATTGGCGTGGAATTGACGGGCGGTTTGGCGGAAGGCGTTTCCGCCATGGATGTAGCACTGAGCTTTGCGGAAATGTTGCGCGCTGAAGGCGTAGTGGGCTGCTTCGTGGAATGCTTTGGCGACGGGCTCGGTGCTCTGAGCGCTACCCAGCGTGCATGCATTTCGAATATGACTCCCGAATATGGCAGTACCTGTACCTTGTTCCCTGTGGATGAGCGCACTTTGGAATATCTGCAGGTCACCGGCCGTGCAGCGGAGCAGGTTGCCCTGGTTGAAGCCTACGCGAAAGCGCAGGGCTTATGGGCTGGTGCTGGTGCAGAAAGCGGTATGGGAACGCGTTCGTACTCAAAAGTACTTCATCTAGACCTGGGCACGGTGCGCCGCAGTATCGCTGGCCCTTCGCGGCCGCACGACCGCTTCGACTTTGCGTTTGCTCCCATGCGTTTTGCCGACATCTGCGCACAACGCGGTGTGGGAACGGCGCACACCACGGTGCAGGTGCATGGCCAGCAACATACTATTTCCGATG
This sequence comes from Eggerthellaceae bacterium, assembly GCA_017459805.1. Taxonomy (GTDB): domain Bacteria; phylum Actinomycetota; class Coriobacteriia; order Coriobacteriales; family Eggerthellaceae; genus CACXMZ01. The sequence continues at coordinate 19,151 of JAFUCE010000053.1, read as the reverse complement.
GCGCCATTGCGATTGCAGCTATTACCAGCTGTACCACCGCAACGGACCCTGCCATGATGGTAGCGGCGGGCCTTTTGGCCAAAAAGGCGGCGGAAGCGGGTTTGAGCTGTGCGCCTTGGGTGAAAACCATTTTTGCCCCTGGCTCGCGCGCAACTGAACTCTTGCTTAGGCGTGCCGGCCTTTTGGAGGGCTTGCAGCAACTGGGCTTTTACACCTGTGGTTTTGGTTGCATGAGCTGTATTGGCAATTCGGGTCCGCTTTCTTCTGCCATGCACGAAGCGGCCAAGGAAATCGAACTAGCCGCCGTTCTTTCAGGCAACCGCAACTTTGAAGGACGTATTTCACCCGATGTGGCGCAAAACTACCTCATGCCGCCCGCGGCCGTGGTTGCCTATGCGCTTGCAGGGTCAATGGACTACGACTTTGCAGAAGAGCCCGTGGGCATAAGCCCAGACGGTGACGACGTATTCCTGGATGACGTTTGGCCTACCAAGGCCGAAATTGACGCCGTATTGGCAGCCGTGGTGGACGAAAGCCTTTATGCGGAAGGGACAAAAGACCTTGTCAACGGCGGGGAAGCGTGGGAAGCCTTAGGACGCGAGGCTAGCAGTATCTTTGCCTGGGACGACGCGTCGACCTATGTGCGCCGCGCCCCGTATTTCGATGGCATGCCTGCCACTGCTTCCAGTCCCGCGGCTATCCAAGGGGCGCGCGCACTTGCCTACCTGGGCGACTTTATTACAACCGACCATATTTCGCCAGCGGGGTCCATCGCTTCCGATTCTGCTGCCGCAGCTTACTTGCGCGAACGAGGCGTGGCCGATGCCGACTTTAATACCTATGGCGCGCGCCGTGGCAACCACGAGGTCATGATGCGCGGTACCTTCGCCAACGTAAAACTTGAAAACAAGTTGGCAGATGACCGCAAGGGTGGCTGGACGCGCGATGCGCTTGACGGGGAAGTGAAACTTCTTTTCGAAGCGGCACAGCACTATGAACGCGAAGGGATACCCAGCATCGTGCTTGCGGGCAAGATGTATGGTTCTGGCTCCAGCCGCGACTGGGCGGCAAAAGGACCTATGCTTTTGGGCGTGCGCGCTGCGTTTGCGGAAAGTTTCGAGCGCATCCACCGCTCAAATCTTATTGGCATGGGTGTGCTGCCTCTGCAGTTCCAGGAAGGCGAAAGCGCGCAAGGCCTAGGGCTCGACGGAACGGAAAGTTTCGATATTGCCATGCCGAACTTTGCAGGGCCCTGGCCTCAGCAGGTAAACGTGCAGGCAACAAGGGTAGACGGTAGCCAGATTAACTTTTTGGTAACCGTTCGTATCGATACACCAACAGAAGCTGCCTACTACCAAAACGGCGGTATACTGCAATACGTGTTACGAGGTTTAGCTCAGAAGTAAGATTGCTCGCGTTTTTAGTACGGGAGCGGTAGAACGGCGGAATAAGATGGATAGAAAACAAATGGAAGAATTTTTCAAGGCCGTGGGTTTTGTTCCCCCAGGGCTTGATGAAGATGAAGAACGCGCGGGTGGGCCAACGGCAAGCGCTGAAGGCTCTGGCTTTGGCGGCTCTGGCGGCTCAGGCAGTGGCGCGAGCGGTTCTACTACCGTTGGCTCCGACCCTGACGAATGGACTGTCATTGGCGGCGGCAAGCGCCGTGGCGGGCGCGGCGGCAGCGGCGGAGCGGGTGGTTCTGGCGGTGGGCGCGGTGGCGGCGGTGCCGTTGGTGGTATTGCCGACTTCTTCATGAATCGCCTTCCCGAATGGGGCAAGCGCGCACTTATCTTTTTGGCTATCGTCACCGTTGTGGTGCTCTTGTTCTTGTACTGGTGGTTCCATCCGCCTATCAACATTCATTCGCAAGACCTGTGGAGCTTCGTTATCATCTTTGTCCTCTTGCCCATCTTCCTCATTCTGTTTGGGCGGCGCAAGGCATACGAAACCGGCAGCGGCAAGCGCGAGGCAAGCCCCAAGAAGGCCAAGACCTTCAAATACCTGTCCTATATCCCTCTCGCTATTGCGCTGCTGGGCTTTATCGGCGCCATTGCTGGTTGGAGTTTCTGGCCGGGCAATGCGGAGCGCTACTCCAATATCTTGCGCATAGAAAATACCGACTTCGCCACCGACATCCAGGAAGTGGACTACAACTCCATTCCTGTCATCGACGGCGAATCGGCGCTGCTTTTGGGCAACCGTACCTTGGGCGAAATTCCAGAATACGTTAGTCAGTTCGAGATTTCTCCCTTGTATTCCCAGATTAACTATCAGCAGCGCCCCGTGCGCGTGAGCCCGCTGAATTATGCGGACTTCTTCAAGTGGTTCTACAACATGGACACGGGTATTCCAGCCTACGTGCTGGTGGACATGGCAAGCCAGGACACGCGCGTCGTGCGCCTGGAACAGCCCATTTACTATTCCGAGTCCGACCCCTTCTTTAGGAATATCGACCGCCACGTGCAGCTGAGCTATCCCTTCTATATGTTCGAGCAGAAGAGCTTCGAGATTGACGAAGACGGGACGCCATGGTGGATTTGCCCCGTTCAGACCCGTACTATTGGTTTGTTTGGCGGCGAAACTATCAAGCGCGTGGTACTGGTGAATGCCAACTCTGGCGAAACTTTTGACTACGCCATTGAAGACGTGCCGCAATGGGTGGACCGTGCCTATCCATCCGAGCTGCTTATTGCGCAGTACAACTGGTTTGGCAGCTTGCACAATGGCTGGCTGAATAGTTGGCTGGGCCAAAGCGGTGTGGTACAGACCACGCCTGGCACCAGCGGCTTTGCGGGCTACAACTACATTGCCAAGGATGACGATGTATGGATGTATACGGGCGTCACGTCTGCTACGGCCGACAACGCCATTGTTGGTTTCGTACTGGTGAACCAACGTACGGGCGATGCGCACTACTACAGCATTGCGGGCGCTACCGAAGAGTCTGCCATGCGTTCGGCCGAAGGTCAGGTACAAAACCTGCGTTACGTTTCCACCTTCCCCTTGCTGCTGAACATTAATGGCCAGCCCACGTACTTTATGGCCCTGAAAGACGCTGCGGGTTTGGTGAAGAAATTTGCGATGATTGACATCCAGCGCTACCAAAACGTTGCGGTGGGCGACACGGTGGCCGAATGCCAGAAGAGCTACAAGACCCTACTTACTACCAATGGCATTTCAACGAGTGGTGACACGGGCGATTTGACGGCGAAGGGCAAGATTGCAGCCATTGCGACGGCGGTTATCGAGGGCAATTCGCACTTCTACCTGATGCTCGAAGGCGACGAGAACATCTACGACTGCGCGCTGCCTGGACTTATAGGGGTCGTCGGATTCAGCGTGGGCGACACCATCGAGCTGAAATACTTCGAGAGCGACCCCACATGCACGGTCTCCGAGATTTCGGGCCGTACGGCGGCGGGTACCGAGATGGAGGCGTCGGTTGTCGGCTCGGGCGCCACTGACGCTGGCGTGGGCGGCGACGCTGCCGCTGTGGGCGATGTGGCCATCGCGGATGCGGTGGCGGGCGACGCTGACGCGGAAGCGGCTGCGGCTTAGGCATGCACGAATAGCGTTGGGCGGCGGCTTGCTTGCAGGCTTCCGCCTTGTTTTACGCGAAAAGGAGCAACCGCGCGCAACGATGGCGGTGTCGTACCCGACGGCGAGCAGGGCGCTCGTGCGATAGGATTGGAAGTGCCTTTGGCGGCAAAAGACATATTGGACGTGACCAGGGAGGTCGTGGCCGATGGCTTGCTCGACGAGCAGGATGTGGACACCATCCTTGCAGCGGCGCGCGAGCGTAGCAAGGAGCAGCCGCTCACTACCAAGGAGCGCTCCCAGATCATGGGCATCGTGCGCGGCAGTGCAAAGGGAATGGCCTTCTCGAAGCTTCCCGTGCCATTGCGCATCTTAAGCGTCATCCTTATCGTGACGGGTGCGCTCGGTGTGGCTTCGGCCGTCATGGCCCTGCTGCCCCTAGTCCATAGCGGTTTTTTGGAAGAGAGGCTCGGGGAGATAACCGCCACTACTGCAGTGGTCATTGCCATAGCGGCAGTCTGCTCGTTTGTCTCCACGGTGCTGTCGTTTTTCGTAGGACTGCGCCTTATTAGGGGTAGGCGAGGGGCGGCGAGCGCGCTCATCAACGTGAACATTGCCGTGACCGTGGTTTCGCTGGTGTGCCAGTTCATGCTCTACGGTGCCGACTGGATGTTGCTGTTCAGCTTCGTGCAGGTAGGGGCGCAGGTTGCGCTTTCGTCCTACCTCAACCCTTCGCTTGTGAACGAGTCGAACCTGCATGCGGGCTTGCGCAAACTCGACACGGAAGTCCATGCGAAGCAGGGTACGCTCGGCTTGGCCGATCCTGGCGAAGGCTATATACGCCTCGACTTCTTCAACCTGTTCTGGACCTTTGTCGTGGGCAGCTTCGTCGGCCTTATCGTCGAGATCATCTTTCATATGGTCGTCGTCGAGCCCGGCGTCTACCAGGACCGTGCTGGCCTGCTATGGGGCCCGTTCTCGCCAATCTACGGCGTCGGAGCCGTGCTCATGACCATCGCGCTCAACCGGTTCAAAGATCGCAACATCATCTTCATATTCGTGGTTTGCACCATTATCGGCGGCGGTTTCGAGTACTTCGTCAGCTGGTTCATGGAGATTGCCTTCGGCGCCAAAGCCTGGGACTACTCAAACGAATTCCTCGGCGATCTGTTCGGCGGGCGCACCTGCCTGCTTTTCGCTTCCATGTTCGGCGTGCTTGGCACCGTGTGGATTAAGTTGCTGTTGCCGCAGCTCTTAAGGCTGTTCAACCTTATTCCTTGGAAACTGCGCTACAGCGTGACGCTCGTGTGCGCCACGTTTATGCTCGCGAACTGCGTTATGACCCTGCAAGCGCTCGACAATTGGGGTGCGCGTGTGGCGGGGCATGTGCCGGCGGCGGGAATCGAGCAGTTCTACGCAGAGAACTTCAACGACGAGTACATGGCGAATCGCTTCCAGAGCATGACCATCGACCCCAGCAAGTCGGTCCGCGCGTAAGGCTAGCATGCATGGCAAACCTGGCAAAAGGTCGGGTCTTTTGTCAGGTACGGCAAGTCGGTCTGCGAGCAAGGCTGGAAGATGTGCAATGTGTTTCAAGGCTTCGTGCATCAGGGTCTGGATAGGGGAGCTTTGCTGCATCGACCAGCGTTCCGTACCTCTCGAATCCCAAAAAAATCTGAAATGGTTTCGCGGAATTCAGCCTTGTTTCAGATTCGCGTTTTAGGATGTGTGGCAACACGTGAAGAAAGGAACTGGATATGAAAACCCTCTCGAGAAGATACTTCATTGAGTTGCTGAGCGCTACGGCGGCTACCGCTGCGGTGGCAGGATTGGCGGGATGTGCGAATAGCGCCACATCGAGCGCTGGGTCCAGTGCCGAAGAAACGACCAGTAAGGCTAGTAACTCTGAAATAGTGAGTTCGGCAGCTACAGAAAGCACGGCAAGCGGCGCTTCGCTCGTTGCCCCCGAAGGCCTCGCCATCGACTCGACTGCCTGGAACTACAACGCCGACGACGATGTATACTACCAAATCGGTGTGCCCTATTGCACCAATCCTGCATCCACCGACTATGAAACCATGGCCATTTATGTGCCCGGTGCCTATTTCGAAGCGAGCGAAAATGGCGATGACACCTACACCTGCACCGTGAACGAAAGCGCCCAGGTGGGAAGTTTTAGCGCTGCGACGGCGCCTTTCGTGATGCCCATCAACACAGCGGGCTATTCTGCTCAGGCGGCACCCACTGAATACAGCAGCCGCGGGCTTTCGGATTACTTGGACGCTGGGTTTATCTACGTATATGCGGGTTGCCGCGGGCGCGACTTAACGGATGTTGCAGGCAATGCGCCTTGGGGTGTGACCGACCTCAAGGCTGCGGTGCGCACCCTGCGCGTGAACGCAAGCGTACTGCCGGGCAATACCGACCTTGTATTTAGCTTTGGTCATTCGGGCGGTGGCGCGCAAAGTGCCGTACTAGGTGCCACGGGCGATGCCCCTGGTTATACGCCCTATTTGGAGGCAATTGGTGCGGCCGTTGTAGATGCGAACGGCACATCGGTCTCCGACGCTATCAATGGCGCCATGTGTTGGTGCCCCATCACCTGCCTGGATGCGGCCGATGCTGCCTATGAATGGAACATGGGGCAATTTGCTACAAGCGGCACACGCGCGGAGGGTACCTTTACTAAGGCCCTTTCAACCGACCTGGCCATTGCTTACGCAGGCTATATTAATGGCTTGGGGCTCGTGGATACGGGTGGCAACGAATTGCTGTTGGAAGACGGCGGGGAAGGCGCCTATTGCGCAGGCAGTTACTACGAACATCTTATGGGGCATATCGAAGATTCCCTGAACGTCTTTTTGGCCAACACTGAATTTCCCTACACGCCATCGAGCGACTTCAGTGCCGACATGGGCGCTGGTGGCGGCGGTATGGGCGATGGTCCAAGTGGTGGCGAAGGTGGCCCAAGCGGCGGCACTTCTTCAGGCGATGGTCCGAGCGGCGAGAGGCCGTCTGGTGCGCCCTCGGGTGACGGCCCCAGTGGTGCGCCTTCGGATGGTGGCCCTGGCGGTAGTGCTTCGAGCGATTCTACGGAAGGCAAACAGAGCGGTACCCCTGGCGTTCAGCAGGAAAGTGCGAGCGAAGACAGTACTACCTATGAAACCGTAGCCGACTACATCGCGCACCTCAACGACGAAGTCGAGTGGGTGGAATACGACGAGGCGTCCAACAGCGTCACGGTCACCAGTCTAGAAGGCTTTGCCGCTGTGGTGAAGGCACCCACTAAGTCAGTCGGTGCGTTTGATGACTTGGATCGGGGCCAGGCGGAAAACTATGTGTTTGGCAACGGCGCGGGCAGTGCACTTCACTTCGACATCCTTATGGGTCAGCTTATGGCGGCTAACACAGACGCATACTCTGCGCTCGATGGATGGAACGACAGCTATCCGGCAGACTATGCTAACGATATTGCGCTTGACGACGAGTTGGGAAACGCCAGCTTGGACCGCCAAAACCTTTACAATCCTCTGTACTATTTGGCGCCTGGCTACGAAGGTGCAGGCACATCGACCCCGGCTGCGCACTGGCGTATCCGCACAGGCATTACCCAGGGTGATACATCGCTGTGCACCGAAGTTAATTTGGCAACAGCTGCAGCTATGACCGTGGGTGCCAGCAGCGTGGACTTTGAAACCGTATGGGGCAAAGGTCACACTACCGCTGAGTCCACGGGGGATAGCACCGAAAACTTCATCGCCTGGGTTACGGAGTGTGCCCGCTAAACGCAAATGCCTCATTATGCAACGACTCATTATGCAACGACTCATTACCCCTGGGGTAATGAGTCGTTATTAAGGGCGTAGGATTTCCTTGCCTTTATTTGTTTCTCATATATTTGCCGGGAATTGTACTTTGCAATATAATATGACTAAGATGACTTAGTCTACTTAGTCATATAGTGTTGGAGGAAAAATGGGGCCGCTTAAAGAAACAACCGTGCATGACATGAAAACCCACTTTTCGCAGTATGCCGCAGAGCTAGCCAATGGCACCTATGGCGAAATAATTGTCAAAAATCGCACGACCCCCATTTTGCGCATCATCCCCTATGAGAAGCCAAAACAAGGTGGGCTAAAGCTTGGTGTTGCCAAGGAGCTAGGACTACCTCCTATCGACATGGATGCCTTTTTCGAAATGGATACAGAAATAGCCGAAATGTTCGAGGCATACTAATGATTTGCCTTGCCGATACACATATTGCGCTTTGGGCGATTGGCGACCCTTCTCGTTTGCCAAACAAGGCAAAAAAGCTTATACAGGATTCCTCTGCTCAATGGTTCTTTAGTTATGTTTCTGCTTGGGAAGTGGCAGTCAAACATGCAAAACGCCCTAATCAATTTATGTTTTCATCGGAAGACTTCTGCCGTGCATGCAGACACATGGGTATGAAAGAAATGCCCTTGCAGCTTGAGCATATTTATCGAACCGAACAGTTGCCCTTTGAAAATGTTCATGGCGACCCGTTTGACCGTATGCTTTTAGCTCAGGCGAAGTTCGAGGATTTACTTCTGGTCACACACGACAAGAATTTTGCCGCCTATGACGACCCGCATGTGCTGATGGTATAGACCGCGTACTTCGCATAGCCTACACAATTCTTGCAGGTGGGGGCGCTTTGCCGTAGAATAGGCAAGCTGCTTTTCGGAGTGGCAAATAACAACAGAATAGTTCCGCTGCCAAAGACAGCCGGTACCTATAAGGTTTAATCGCGAAAGCGGCCCGCCGAGGTGGTTTAAAGGCAAAAAGCTTTTCGACCCCTGTGTTTTTGGCGCAGGGGTCGTTTCTTTTTCGCATTCGGCCCAAAGCAGAAAAGCGGCGGAACCCGAAGAAGAAAAAGAAGGAGGTGTATATGCCAAACGTAAAGAACCAGGAAACGCTCGTTAAGATCAAGGACGAACTGGCTGCAACCCAGGCTGTTTGGATTGTGGACTATCGTGGTCTTACCGTAAAGGAAATCCAGGAGCTGCGCCGCAACGTGCGCGCTTCCGGTGCCAGCATGAAGGTATACAAGAATACGCTCATGCACTTGGCCCTTACCGAGTCTGAACTGCCTACCATGGACGACCTGCTCGAAGGTCCTTCCGCGTTCGTGTTCGCCGATAGCGACCCCGCAGCCGCTGCCAAGGTGTTGAAGACTTTCGCCAAATCCAACGAAAACCTGTCCATTAAGGGCGGCATGATGGAAGGCGTTGCTTATGACGCTGCCCAGGTTGAAGCGATCGCTTCGCTGCCGAGCAAGGAAGAACTCATGGGCCAGTTGGCTGGCATGATTTCCGGCGTTGCACGTGGCCTGGCAACTACCATCAATGGTGTGCCAAGCGGTCTTGCACAATCGCTGCGCCAAGTGGCAGAACAAAAGCCTGCTGCTTAAGCGCACCTGCGGCTGCCTAAGCCGCGAAACGACTCAAACCTTTGGGCAATGAGTCACGGTAAAGAAACTAAGGCCGGGAAGAAGCCGGCACAATAGAAAGGAGCCTATCATGGCTGTAACTCGTGAAGAGATTTTGGAAGCTTTAAAGGAAATGAGCCTGCTCGAGGCATCTGAGCTGGTTAAAGACATCGAAGAAACCTTTGGCGTTTCTGCTGCTGCCCCGGTGGCTGTTGCTGCTGCTCCTGCAGCTGGTGGCGACGCTGCCGCTGCTGGTGGCGACGACAAGAGCGAATTTGACGTTGTGCTCGAAGGCTTTGGCGACAACAAGATTGGCGTTATCAAGGCTATCCGCGACATCACTGGTCTGGGCCTGAAGGAAGCCAAGGAAATGGTAGAAGGCGCTCCTGCAACCGTCCAGGAAGGCGTTGCCAAGGATGCTGCTGAAGAAATGAAAGCTAAGATTGAAGAAGCTGGCGGTGCTTGCACCCTGAAGTAACCCATACTTCGAAGAAATATGGTCTCAAAACCCGTGGCAGATGCCGCGGGTTTTTATATGTGCAGGCTAGGACACAAGTAGTAAGGAGCGGTGCATAAGCGCCGCTCCTTATGCGCTTGGTGGGTCAAATAATCTGGCGTCAGTTGGCAAACAGGGCCTTAGCTTAAGCAAAGAAGGGCTCGATGTAGGCAAGTGGTGCCACGTGCACCCGTCCCGCTTTAGCGCTCGCAAGTCCTGGCTTGGGGACAATCATGGTGACGGTATGGTCGGCCACTATGCAGTGCTTAGCCGTCTGGCCTGTTTGTGCGGAAAGGCCGCTTGGAACATCGGCTGCCACGACAAGAGCCCTCTGCTCGTGCGCAGTATTCGCTGCATCAATCCAGCTTGCATAAGGTTCCTTGACCGTCGCGCCCGAAAAACCCGTTCCCAAGATGGCATCGACGATAATGCCCGCGCTATCCAGTTCTTTCTGCAGTTCCGCTTGCCCTGGGTCAACAAGAATCTGCGCTCCCTTCGCTTCGAGGTAGGCCTGCGCTGCCACCGCTGCATCGTGTGCAGGCTGTGCACGCAGTTCTTCAGCAGGGCGCGGAGTCACCAGGCACACTCCATGCCCTGCATCCAAGAGCTCGCACGCGGCCACCCAACCATCACCGCCGTTGTTGCCGCTGCCGCACAGCACTACCACCCGTGCATTCGATGCCAGCGCATGCACGCGATGCGCCAGCGCTATACCTGCACGCTGCATAAGTTCTGCCAAGGGCGTGCCCGCCGCATCGATAATATGCTCCAGTTCCACCACCTTCGCCACATCCAATATCGGGGGCTGCCACTCGTGTAGGTGGGGAAGCATCGCGCGGTAGGCTTCCACCAGTGCATCAAGCTTCATCGCTGCGTTGGCAGGACTGGTGCTTGGCAACTTGATGCACGGGATGCCCGTGCCAGCTTCGCACAGGCGCTTGTAGAGTTCAGCTGCTTTTGCGCCTGTACAAAACACCGCTTCGATGGGTGCCGCTTCCAGAATAGGAGAAAAGTCGTTGGGCACCGCATCGCGGATGCTCGTGTCAGACGCGCCCTCTATCGTGCAGCTGGCAAGCACATCCCAAAAGGCCATGTGGTGGCGCAAAACGAAATCGCGCCGACGCTCTTTGGTAGCGGCGAAGGGTTCATCGAAGAGTTCTGCCATCACGCGCCAGAAGCGGTTTTGCGGATGCCCGTAGTTGAAGCCAAACTCACGCGACTTTGGCGAAGGGAAGCTTCCCAGCACAAGCACGCGAGAGTTTTCGTCAAAGACAGGTTCAAGTGGATGAACAAGTTTTTTCGCTTCTGGCATAGCGGCATCGCTCCTTTAATACCTTCACTCGGGCCGCAGGAAACAATTCTTTTTGTTGTCAAAATAGTAACGCTTTCAGAATATTTTGACAGTTCGCCCTTGCGGACTGTTTTGCTGCTATAATGGCGGCGGCTTAAGCAGACAAGCCTTTAAGAGAAGGAGTTTATTATGGCTGTTACGATTAGTGCTGACGATTGCGTAGCCTGCGGTGTATGTGTAGACGCATGCCCAACAGACGCTCTGACCGTCGACGAAACATGCGTAGTTGACGCTGACAAGTGCATCGATTGCGGTACTTGCATCGGTGAATGCCCGACGGAAGCTATCTCCGAATAAACGGGTTTTTACGCCGCGCATCTTGCGGTACAAACAGAATAAAATGGTCCGCACTGGCGGACCATTTTTATTCTCGGTACAATGATTGCCGTGAAGTTGAAGCATAAAAAATATTTTGTGCTACTCGTTTGCCTTTGCGCCCTGTGCACGCTTTTGACAGCAACGGCTTGTGCAGCCACGCGCGATGCAAATCCCAACGCGATTGCCGCTATTCAACAAACAGCAGCTGAAATTGAGTCGGGCGAAGCTGCACGCGCTGCAGCAGAAGAGGTGGATATTGACATGGAAAACTTGCATGAAATCTATTACGCAGGCGGCTGTTTCTGGGGTGTGGAAGAATACTTTTCGCGCATCCCTGGCGTGGCTGACGTGACGAGTGGTTATGCAAACGGGCCGAGCGAAAACCCCAGTTACGAAGAGGTGTGTGCTAGTTCTGGCCATGCAGAAACCGTGCGCGTTTCCTACGACCCGTCCATTATCAGCTTGCAGTCGCTTACCGAAGCCTACTTCCGTATCATCGATCCAACGAGCGTGAACAAGCAAGGCAACGATTTCGGCATTCAATATCGCACCGGTATGTATTACACCGATGAAGCGGACTTGCCGACTTTGCAGGCAGTCTACGACGCCGAACAGGCAAAATACGATAATCCTTTCGCCGTGGAACTGGAGCCCTTGCAAAACTTCTACGATGCCGAAGACTACCATCAAGACTATCTGGTAAAAAACCCCTATGGCTACTGCCACATTAGTTTCGACAGTTTGAGCGAAGTGCAGACCGAACAGCAGAAAGAAATCGCGCGCGGGGCTTCGGGGGAAGAAGGTCGCTGGACTAAGCCAAGCGACGAAGAATTGTGCGAAACCCTGACCGACATCCAGTATGAAGTAACGCAAAATGCCGCAACTGAGTACGCGTATTCAGGCGAATACAACATGCATTTTGAACGGGGTATTTACGTGGATGTGGTTACTGGGCAGCCCCTGTTTAGTTCTGCTGACAAGTTTGATTCCGACTGCGGCTGGCCAGCATTCAGCAAGCCTATTGACCCCAGCGTGGTAGTGGAGTGCGAAGACGGAAGCTTTGGCATGGTGCGCACGGAAGTACGCAGCGAAGCGGGGGATAGCCACCTCGGTCATGTGTTTGATGACGGCCCCGAAGAGTTGGGCGGTTTGCGTTATTGCGTCAACAGCGCGGCTCTGCGTTTTATTCCCTATGACGAAATGGATGCCGAAGGCTACGGGGAATTCAAAGAAATCTGCTAAGAGTCCCCGACCAAGGACTTTGTAAAGGATTGCGCATGTACATTCGAGGTATATTATTCGACAATGACGGTACCCTGGTGGACACCTACGACCTCATGCTTTCAAGTTTTCTGTATGCGACCAAAAAAGTGCTTGGCCATACCTTGCCCGAGGATGTGCTTATGCACGGAGTGGGGACGACGCTGGAAGCGCAAATGTGGGCTTTCACGGACGACCCAGGGGTGCAAAAGCAACTGGTGGATGCCTATCGCGAACACAACCTCGCCGTTCACGATAAGGTTGTGAAGGCCTTCGATGGGATTGTCGAAGGTATGGCGAAGCTGCAAGAGGCGGGGCTTGCCCTGGGCGTTGTGACGGCAAAGCGGCATGCCCTTGCATGGCGAGGCCTAGAAATTGTGGGTGTCGCACCGTATTTGCAGTGCCTTGTGGGTGCGGACGACTGTGAATTGAACAAGCCTGATCCGGCTCCCATTAGGGTAGGCCTTGAAATGCTTGGGCTTGAGTCAGAGGAGTGCTGGTATGTGGGGGATAGCCCCTACGATATTCAGGCAGGAAATGCTGCGGGATGTGCGACCGTGGCAGTGTTGTGGGGCGTATTTGACGAAGAAGCTCTGCGCGCTGAAAAGCCGACCTATGTGGTGAGCAATTTTTCTGAACTGGTAGCGTTGGTACTTCAGAATCAGTAGTAAGCTTTCGTTTTCTCTGGTGGCACCCGTGCCCTGACGTGCGCAAAGAGGCGTATAGAACGAGTTTGCAAGGCGTTAGCGAGGCTTTCGTGAGGCGCTCGTTTCTCCAAAAAAAATTTTTAAAAAAGTGCTTGACAATAAGTTAGTATACATTAACATATCTATCAGTTAGTTATACCTAACTATTTGACAAGTTAACCCTTTCCTCTGGGCACCTCTTTTACCTCCTTCTCGTCTGTAGTGCTCATGAGGGTTAAAATCTGAAAGGTCCCGCTCGCTTCTCCCGGGGCCTTTCTTGTTCCTTACGCAAAAGCCATGCCACAAAAGCAAGATGGACCCGCTTGTTCAACAGGTCCATCTTGGAGGCGCAGCGCCTTAGGAGGTGTGTCAACTTTTGAGGCGCAGCGCCTTGAGAAGTTCAGCTCCTTAAAACTTAAGCAGCTTCTTCAGCTACGTAGTCCTTGTGTTCGCCTTCTTCAACACCAATAACCATGTCTTGTGCACCCAGGTAGGAAACTTGGCGCAGGGTAATACTGACGCATACGATTTTTTCAACGTTTGCAGGAATGTCAACGCTGCGGCCGCGCATGTCGACAATGGTCTTGGTGGCAAGGTCGCCCCCGGCGTTGTCGTTTGCTGCGTCTGCGCTGGCGGTGGCGTCTGCGCTGGCTATTCTCGTGCTTATTCCATCTTTTGACGTGCTTGCCAACAGCGCAACCATCAGCACAACGGCTATCTGCGCATTTGCGGGCGCCATGATTTCGAGTGGTATCGTACTCGTCTTCTCGATGATATGTAAGTTGCGCCCTGCGTTTCTGCGACCGCTTTGTGCTTATGCGCGATGGGCAAGTCCTGGCCGAAGGTGGCGAAGAAGTCATTACGGAAGAAAACCTGTACAGTACCTACGGCACGCGCTTTGCGCTCGCAGAAGTTGGTGGCATGAAAATGGCCGCCCCTCTTTCCTAGGGATAGCGAGTAACCCTTGCTATTGAGCAGACTCAGTTTCGTCAGGATGTTTTTCACCGATGCGGGCGTGCAAGGCAAGTACGTATGCTTCGGGATTATCCTTAAAGGCGATGCACTGGCGTTTTTCGAACAAGCGCTTGTAGGGGCAGCCGCCTGAACAGCTTGGTAGCCATACGCATTCGCGGCATTCTTCGTCGTCCAAGGCTGTAGCCGTATTCAAATACTTGGTCAGATTGTCGGGATTGCTTGCCGTGGCAAGGGGGTCGGCCGGATCCCAATCATGGGCTGTGCCGTAACTTAAATCGGGCTTATCGACAGCTTCCCAGCACTTTTGTAAATTGCCTTTGTCATCAACACCCACGCTCCAAACAGAATGCGCGCCGCAATAGTGTCCACGCCCCGCATGGAAGCGGCCAGATTCTTGCTTTACGCCAATTCCGCTCGCATCATTTTCACAGAGCAAACCCACCTGTTTGCCGCGCTCATCAGCGGTTTCGCTGCCTGTTACCAGCGCAGGATAGTAGCGAAGATTATTGCCCGATTCTTCGGCCAACTGGCCAATATAGCTTTCAAGCTCTTCCACTTCGGACTTATTGCCTTCGTGGACATTGTGCCGGATGTTAACCTTGAAAGGTATGTTTGTCTCACGTAGGTTGCTCGTGATGCGCGCAAAGGTCGGGCCGCCACCACGCAGGTAGCGTGTGGCATCGTGGGTAGCTTCCAGTCCATCGATGGTTATTTGCGCGCTGTCTACTTTAGCCTTATGAAGCATGTCGACCATTTCTTGCGTAAGCAAATAGCCATTTGTGACAATACTTGCGCTATAGGAAATGTCGCGCTCGTCTGCCAAAGCTATCAGGCGGGCCGAAAGCGATTCGATTACATCGGGTGCAAGCAGCGGTTCGCCACCAAACCAGGTTACACTCAGCCTCTGGGTATGGCTGGCGTCAAGCATTCGTTCGGTAAGTGCAATAATATCGTCTTGCACATCTTGCGACATCGTTCCCGAGCCATGATCTTCGAAGCAATAAGGACAGTCGAAATTGCAGCCCATGGTGGGGCAGATGGTAAGCCCCACATCATGCGATCCAGCGCATGCAGCGCGGCCCATGCTTTCAAGAGCGGCGCGTTCATCGAAGTTCGCGATGATGCCGCGTTTGGCAAAACGCTCAATAATAGGGTGGTTTTCATCGAGTTCTTCAAGGACGGAAAGCAGATAGAGCTCAATTGGCGTATATTCAGCACAGTTGCCTTTGAACAAATTAACAATGGCCACGTTTTTGCTTTCGGGCACCGGTGCGCTGATGTTGTAGCGCGATACGTGCCAGCCCGCTTGCCCTGCTGTTCTGTTTTCGTTTTCTTGTGTCATGCCTCGTCTGTTTCTTTCGTCGACACGGGTATTATACGCGGCGCTTGAGCATCTTGTCTCATGGGTCTGACAAAAGGGCGAAGCAAGAGATAGCTTAGTTTGTTGCCGTAGAACTGCCAGATGAGACGCTGTGGGGGAGGTCCCTCTTTTGTTCTTCTGCAACTATGACGATGTCGCCTATGACGTTAATCATGTTCTGCATGCCGCCGAGGCACAGCTCGAGGAGGATGGCTGTGCATATCAATTCATTCGAGCCAAGATAGTTAACGACGAAGAGCATCCCGATGAGGATGGAGCCTGGCTGGTTTGGTGCGCCAAACGAGAGGAATAGAACTAAGGCGCTAATGACCGCAATGCTCAGAGCCGACATTTCCACGCCCACTATGAACGCAAAGAGTATGGTGGAAAGCATAAGCAAGAAACAGTTTCCGTCGCGGTTAATCTGCGCCAGAACCGACAGAATGCGTGCGAGATTTTTCCTGTCCATACCGAAGTGTCTGGCACAGTACCTTACGTTAAAGGGAACCGCATCAATCGCAGAACCAATGGCGCGGTTTTCGCGTAAGAGGGGTGGGAGCTTCTTTATGAACGGGCCGACTTTTTCGCCTTTCAATTTGAGTCTGAGCGCATACGTAGCGAAGAGTACAATGCTACTCACAAGGATGAAGAGTATGAGCCCCCCTGAATAAATAAGCGCTTCGTCAGCTCCATCAAGCATAATATCCAAGCACGCCAGGAAGACAGCAAGGGGGAGTGCTGCCATAATGGTGCGCAGCATATGCGAGAACAGCTCATAACAGGTGTCGATAGCGGTTTTCATGGTGTTGAAATTCTTTCCCGCTGCAGTAAGGGCATTGGTGACGAGAAGAGCGACGATGATAAGCGGGATGGGAGAGATGGTCTCGAAGGGTTCAAAGATGCTTGGTGGGATGAGCGAGACCACCATTTCGGCAAAGCTGTGCTCGCTGTAGTTGGCGCCGTAGGCCGCATCATAACCTCGCAGGTCCGAAATGGCGTAGGTTAGAGCAAGGCCCAAGCCAAGGGCAAGGAGTACTGCGAATATCGATGTTAGGACAGATTTTCTGTTAAACCTTCGTGAGTTCAGTATCCGTTCCGAAATAATAATCGAATCCGACGTATTCTTCAGGAGCGAAAAAAACGTGACAGGTGCGCCTATCATGAGTATGGCGTTAGCGTAAAGCTGTTCGAGGGGGAATACGTAGTCGTCGAGGATGACGAGGCGCGTTTCAGGAGTCGTGAATGCATAGATGGCAGCATAGAAAACGACAGCAAGTGCGATTGCTGCTCCGCACAAGAAAAGATAGCGGCGCGGGTTCATGAGCACGGCAATGCGAATAGTGTTGAAGCCAGAGGCGTAGCTGTACGAGATTTTTTCGGCGTAGCTTTCGAGGAGGGCGAGCTCTGGCGATATCCCATCTTTTATTTCGGGGGGCGCAAACATCTTGCCCTCATACCCAATTTTGAGGTTTACGCGGCCAAGCTTTTTTTCGGTTGAAATGGTAATAGGGGTATTGCTATCGAGTCCTTGCGCGAGTATCGATTCGAAAAGCGTTTCGAAGACGAGTGCGGTTTCACGGGCAATTTCCTTGCTTGCCGAAGTGCGCTCCAGAAGGTCTTCCACGTATGCGTGGGCCGTATCGAAGTCTTTGATGTCGGCGTGAATTTCTATGCTTGTTTGCACCTTATTGCCCATAAGCATACTTTAGCACATGGGAGCGTAATACGTCTGTGTGTCCCAACTGAAGGTCAAGGGTAGTTCCGCTCCAAATTCTTCTTGCATTGACCTGGGTTTTGTATAAAAATGAATGCAACTGCTTTATTTATTAGCAACGTATAGGCATGTCATTAACGTAAAAGAGGAGGCTATAATGCGCAGTCGATTCAAGGTGTTCCTATCCGTATTGTGCGCCATGGCCCTTATGGTCATGCCCATGTCAAGCGCATGGGGCGACCCGTCGTCGGGCGACATGATCGCCACGAACCAACGGAACGTAGCGATCAAACCGGGCATGCACCGGATAGATAAGTTCACACTCGATGAAGACAGATACTTTACAAGCCTAGGCAACGACTCTGGCAAGCCGACGCTCACGCTGAACACGAGCAGGCTCCAGCAGATCGCGAAGGACCAACTACTGCCCAAATGGAGTAGGGTTGCAGCTGGCGTCTTCCGCGACCAGGCAGGCCAGTTGGTCGACCTTTACGGGGAACAGCCCGACAGTGCGGGCAACATGTCTTGGGAAGGCTTCGACTCTTATTTCAACATGTTGCAAGGCAACGCCACGTACAGGGAAGAAAAGTGGAGTTGTTGGGACCTTGGAAGCGCTCTTGGTCAAACGTATGCGACCCATGATGGAGATCCTGGTTGGGATCAGCTTATCGTCACGGGTGTCAAGAAGGTCAACAACCTGGGCGAGGCGCGTACTATGATGGCCCAGACGCTCCGCGACAGCGAAAAAACCAATGCCATCTCGACCCAGGAGTTCCTCGATGTGGACGAGGCCGGCGAAACAAGGCTGGACGCGCTCGATTCGGACGAGAGTACGATCGGTTTTGCCAATGTCGTTACATCCGTCAACTGCAAGGGCAGTTCGGCCGATTTCGACTACGTGTCCTTCGGCATCGTGCTCTACGACTTCGAACCAGTGCCGGTAGCTGCAAAGGGGCTTGAGTACCAAACCGGAGAGGTCTACGAAAGCACGAATGACAAGGGCGGCAACACGTCCACCATCACCAATGGCCAGCAGCAGGACATCCTGCACTCTGCCCTGCTGGGAGAGTCCGTTACCGAGACCACCAGTACGACCTTGTCCGGTCTTGCCTCCTACAAGATGTCCCAGAACATAGGCGCAAACATCGGCTGGAGCGAAACCGAGTCTAGCGAGGATACGGAATTCTGGGCAGACGACGAGAGCATGGGCGCATCTACGAGCGGTTGGTCGGAGACCACTTCTATGGGCCTTAACTGGGGCGCAGCCTGGGAGATGGCCGGCGCGCTCGGTGCCGAAGTGGGTCACAGCACATCGAAAGAGGTAAGCAAGGCCGTCGAGACTACAATTGCACTTCCTGCGCATACGGCCGCAACAATCGACCACTCCGCTTCCACCACCACCTACACGCAGAACTATCAGCAGCCGACCATCTTAAACTACAAGGTTGCGTTTTATGCCATAAGCGGCGACTTCTATTCGAGCAGTGCCTTTGGCGGTATAGGTGCCATCAATCCCGAGCGTTACGACAAGCAGTCCCTGGTCATCATGCTCGACACCATAGACGACTCGGATACGTCTTACGGATGTGCGGCGACAGACGACCTCTACAGCCGCCTTGTCACGAACCTGGATGTCGTGAATTACGATACAGCTAACGGCCGCACTTACAGCACTCATAACACTCGAGGCGGATGGACCAAGAGCGAAGACATCGCTTGGGGTATCGTGAAGCAAATAGTTCGGAATTATTACAATGTGAATATTGACGACGTTGCCAGGACAAACTATTTCTACGAGACCCTGGGCAAGCTCAATGTCGACAAGGACAAGACGATGTCGGCGGTGCAAGAGATTTACCCGCTGCACGACCTAGTCTCTGTTAACGCCGCTAAAACCAATTACGTTTTGTACAGCAACAACACCCTGGACCGCGATGCCCTGGCTCTGGAAGGCTACAACGCCTACGGTGTGCCTTTCTACGGATTCGATCCAGCGTGGGGT
>JAFUCE010000052.1 GCA_017459805.1 Eggerthellaceae bacterium | reverse complement strand
CGGCCCCCTGTCGAATTTCGGCGCGAGGTTGTACACAACCCCGTCGCGGTCGATGTGGTCACGCTCGCCGATCGAGCGCTCGTAGTGAGAAATCATCTTCCCCGCTGCAGATGCCGTGTAAGTTGCGAGATGCATTCCAGTCCCTTCACACAGACCGTGGTCTTTGTAGCAGGATACTAAGACTTCGTCTTAATCCTGCCGCCACGTTAGCACGCGGCGGGTACTCCGTCAACCGCTCGCCCTACGGCGAGCGGTTGACTGCGCGTGCCGGCATGCCGGCACTTGCCCACTCCGCCGGGGTGCTCCGCACTCCCCGGCTGCGCGGATTCGGGGTGCTCCGCACTCCCCCGAATCCTTGCCAGCAGCAGTTTTTTATATCCAACATCTGTTGGATATAAAAAACTGCTGCTGCTGCAGCTGGTGTTGTCGTCGGAAAAAGAAACGCATCCAGCCGCGCTTACCGGGCTCCCGTTGCCCGAGCGTGCTGGATGCGTTGAATCAATTATATCGCTGTTGTTGGTCAGAATCCGAACGCGGCCTTGAAGTGCTCCCACCGTGTCATCTTGTCCGGCTCGGTTGCGACGTCCGGCGATGTGGGCTGCTGCTGGTCTTGCTCGGCATGCTCAATGACCAAGTCATCTTTGCGGTCTGCAGCATGAAGGAGCTGCGCTGCCTGGCCAGATTCTTGTGCTCTGGCCAGTGCAGCGTTGAGCGCTTCGATTTGAGCGTTTTTCACTCGAAGTTCCTGGCGGAGATCTTCGTACACTTCTTTGGGCATGGTTATGTATCCATCCGTTTCCCCAGGTTGCGGGGTCGTTTCGGAATCTGTTTCCGGCATTTCGATCTCGTAGTGTTCCAGGATTTCGGCCAGGTCATCGCCGGACAGCGTCCAAACCTTGCCCTTGCGCGATGCGTTGAAGTGCCGTCTGCAGTATCCGCGAACCGCCTGAGTACTCACACCGGCTGCTGCAGCAATCTCGGTGACGGTCATTTTCGGGGCTGACAAGGACTTTCGCCTGCTTTCGGTCAAGTTTCGAAAGCATTTCGATCGTGCATTTCGAAACGTTTCCGGCATTTCCTTACGCAAATCAGCATAACAGAACCCCAGGTCAGAAGGGGTCATGAAGATAATAGCGATTATGTAAAGTAGAGCCTGTGGAAAACCTATCCAAAACGAGAATAATAGACCATGTCAGGTTGGAGCACTTTTGCCCCCTGGGTGGGGGCACTTTTGCCCCCCTAACTATAGGTACTATCTACGATAGTACTTAACTAGATTCAATTTATTACTCCGACCGCTACCGCCACTTGTGGAAAATTCAACCCGGATTTCATTCGGACACACGGCATAACTCTCCCTCACCAGCACTCAATAAGGCCGTGTGCGGGCCGGCTTCGCCGGCGGCGGTGAAGAAGTGGGGGCGCATGAGGAACGCGAGTTGAACTATCCTTGTCGCATGTCCGCAATTCGATAAGGGGGTTTATGTGATTGTCGAGAATTTAAACGACCTGATGAGCTCTCGCGGGATGACGCCGGACGAACTCGCTAACCGAATGGGCGTAAGTACCAGGGTTATATCGCGTATCGCCATAGGTGACTACCAGGCCATGCGTAAGACCACACTTGAAATGCTTTGTCGTGAACTCGATTGTCAACCTGGCGATTTGTTGGAATACATTCCCGAATTGCCGGCATGATTCAGACAGCCGGCATTTTTGCCAAAAACGGGGCATTTTTACAAAACCCCAGGTCAGACGTGCCATTCTAAGCCGTTTTAAGACGGTTTTTTAGATCGAATGGACTCAGATAGCCTGTTTTTGGTCCTATTCACCAAATCCCGGGGGTAGTTCGTCAAGGGACATGTAGAACTTGACCTCGTCATCGGTCATCCCTCGTAATTGGGGCGGTGCTGGGGGCAGGTAATAAAGGTCGTTACGGCCTTTGCGTTTTTGAATTTCGATGCAGCCGGTTTCTTCCAATCGACGCAATGACGTGCGGAGGGTACGTATATTACCCACTTTCGATTCCGCTTGAATCAGCTTCTGGCTCGGCCAGCAAACACGAGTCTTGTTGTCGGCATGATGCGCAAGGGTCATGTAGACCATGACATCGACTTTACCAAGATCAGGGTGCGCCCAAACCCATTCAGGAACCATGATGAAGGGTACGGGTATTTTTGTATTTGCCATAAAAAAAGCCACCTTTCGCTTATTCGAGGTGGCTAAAAATGCAGTTCAAGTGATATAATCAAGGCATACGGCGAAGGCTGAGAACCACCTCGGTCTTCTTCGGAAGGCCGGGTGTTGGTAGCACCTGGCCTTCGTCATTTCTATGGGTTTGTCAATGTCGTTATTATACCTCATCTGGGTGTTGGAATCGTGAAGCGTACCAGGTGAGGTGGATCTGGTCACCACATCTCATAATCGAGTCGCGGCGCAGCCGCGATCTTGTTCCGGCAACATCTTGAGCAACATGTTCGCCCAGATGCCCTGCATCCAGACGGCCCACATCCCCACCTCGTCACCGAACGGCGGCATGAGCACCATATGGGCGCGAGGGGCGCTGTAAAGCCATTCGAGGGGCCGCAACGGGTCGAAACCCGCTTTTTCGTCCAAATCGTCCTCAGAATCCATCTCAGGCCCCTCAAAATCAATTCTCGCATCAACCAGGGCAAGCAGAATTTCGGAGTCGGTGAGCCCCGTGAAGGCGATTTTATGGCCCGTCTCGATGCCAACGAGGACACAGGCCACCGCTTGGGGGTCGTAAAGGCCGACCCTGTTCCATTGCATACCATCCGCAAATTCGTCTGAGCGTTCGTCATCATTCAGCGGCGCTCCGAAACATGCGGGGACGGCCTTGAGCCTGATTTCCTGCGCAACCACGGCGCGGTAATGCTTCCTGCGTCCTTCCCGTTCCGGCTCAGAGATCTCACGGGCCTGAGAACGAAGCAGTGCGTCCTGAAGTTTCGTATGGTCGAAAAACCGCTCTTGTTCCTTGAATAGAATCCTAGCCCACGAAGCGAGCTCTTCGTAATGGTTCTCGAACGCCGACGTCAAATCTACCGGCTCCATCATCGGCTGTATCCCCTGTTCGGACGTGTGGTCTGGTGTGAAATTCGCGGCTGCGACACCTGCTGCCTGTCCTTGTTAACAGACCTCGCGCCTGCAGCCTTGGACTTCATCGGCACCGCCGTGCTCGGCTTCGCACCGCCGTAGGCTTCGTCCATGCTTTTCCAGGCCGCGTACGCATCCCCGGTCACGATTTTGCGCTTCATTTCGCCGGCAACGTTGCTCAACCACGTGTACGCGCCGTCCCCGGTCGGGCGTATCTCGAATGAGTCGGCTCCGATCGTCGCATAGTACGCGCCGGAAGATCTGTCATACACGAATTCGTCCAGAGCCGGAACCCTCACATGCGACGTCTCGACGGGAGCCAGCGACGCAGCCAGGGCGCGGCTGGCAGACGCGTACAGCGCCGGGGCAACGCCGCGTGCTCGAGCGACAAGCCCCTGCAGCTTCGAGACGAGCGCAGATCTCGCTTCGATTATGCGGCACCGTAGCTCTTCAATTCTGCTTCGAGCGCGTCGATTTCCGTTTTCAACTGCGCTGATTTGCGATTCAAGTCCCCTAATCGCGTCTTCCTCGACCCTGATATCGACCTCAACTCGGTCAACCTCTCCTTGCGACGTCGCAACAGATCGCCGAACCAACTCCAATCGCTCGGTTTCGTCCGCAATCTCGGCCCTCGTCTCGGCCAGCTCCCTCTTCGACCTCTCGATTTCGGCCGTAACACGTTCGTACTCGTCGTGCGCGAGACCCGACAGCGTCTTTTTGGGGTCGTTCTCGTCGAGGACTATGCCCACATGATCGACCTGCAGGGCGCGGCATAGGTTCTCTTCCATCTTCGGATGCAGGTCGCGCATGTCGGCCTTGCTGAACATCGCCGAAGCCTTGGCGGTGCGGTACATGATCGGGTTTCCGGCGTCATCCCGCGCGGGAACCCTCTTCCAGCGCAGCGTTCCCTTGTTGTCTCGTTTTTGGGTGCCGGCTTTGTGCTCCGGGTTTTTCTTCTCGTCGTTCTCCGTCCAAAGCAACGGCTGGGTTTTGTCGTTGGTCATGACCTCGATTTCGACAACCGGGACGAACGCGAAGTGCATGTGCGGCTCCGCTCCCGGCTCGTCCAGGTGGACGTACGCGCAAACGACCCTATCCTCCCCGACCATTTCAAACAGCTCGTCGTAGGCTGCCTTGAAAAACTCGTGAACATCGCCGGAGTAAGACTTGGGCTTCGTCACGATCATGTCCGCCAGGGGGCGCGTCTTAGGCCCGATTTCCAAGTCCTTGGTTAGTTCCCGATACCGACCACGCGGCCCCCTGTCGAATTTCGGCGCGAGGTTGTACACAACCCCGTCGCGGTCGATGTGGTCACGCTCGCCGATCGAGCGCTCGTAGTGAGAAATCATCTTCCCCGCTGCAGATGCCGTGTAAGTTGCGAGATGCATTCCAGT
>JAFUCE010000017.1 GCA_017459805.1 Eggerthellaceae bacterium | reverse complement strand
TCAAGGCTTTCGATGAGGACGGTAGAGTGGTGTACGATACGATAAGTGGTAGAAGGAAGAGGCTGGGCTATGTTGCCTGAGACCCCGAATCTGGTCCAAGATTCTTACCGCACCCCCCTCCGTCATTCTTTGCCACTAAGTTTCGAAATGTTTGCATGTTATACACGCAAGCGCAGGTAGGGCAAGAGTGTGCCAGCAGACGCAGCCGCAGCGGCAGGACACCTCAAACGTAAAAGCGCCGTTCGGTAGAACGGCGCAATAAAGTTGGTGGAGCCTAGGGGGATCGAACCCCTGACCTCAGGCTTGCAAAGCCCGCGCTCTCCCAGCTGAGCTAAGGCCCCAAAGTGGGTGTGCGGTTTCCCGCAGCGTTTCTTCGGGCTTTAAATAAACGCTCCACCGGCAAACTCGGCTCACGGTGGAGCGTTTATCAGCACATGGTGGGCCCGAATGGACTTGAACCAGCGACCTCACGCTTATCAGGCGTGCGCTCTAACCAACTGAGCTACGGGCCCATGCGAAAAAACGCGTTTTGATACTTTACTACCAGATAAGTATTCATGCAAGAATTTTCTGATAGTATGAAGAAAATATTATCGAGGAGCATACGTGGAAAAAGTGACTATACAAACCCTGGTTGTCGCACCTGCGCCGAGTCCATCCATCCTCGTGCTCTGCCCCACCAAGGATTTCGAAACCAACCGCAGCTGCCGCGTGATACCCATTTGGCTGGGTGCGCCCGAAGCAATGCAGGTGGGTATCGCGCTTGAAGGAACGAAGTTAGGACGCCCCTTGACTCACGATTTGCTTCTTGATGCGCTTACCAACCTCGATGCGCGCGTCGACCGTGTTGAAATACACGACGTACAGGGGCATACCTTCTACGCGCATCTTATTCTGCGTACGGGTGAACGCATCATTACGCTGGACGCGCGGCCTTCCGATGCGGTTGCGCTTGCCATTCGCCAGGATGCGCCCATTTACATGAGCGAACACGTCATCGATGCTGCCAGCTACCCTTACGTGTTCAACAACAGCGCGACCGACGAAAAAGAACTAGACGACTTCCGCGAGTTCGTCCAATCCCTCTCCCCCGAAGACTTCCAAGAATAAAGTATTCCGCCGGGCACGTCGCAAACGAAGGAGGCGTGCGGGATGCCCGAAGCGACTGTCTGAACACTGTTTGAAATACAGGTGGTCGAAGAGTCAGTAAGCATTGAATCTGCTGAGCATAATAAGCCCGCCTGGCGTGCGGGAGCGCACTTCGGTGCGCGCAGTGGAGCACGGAGGGCTTAGGATGCCAGCAGATTCAAGCGCAACGTCAACAATTCCGCCGGCTGTTAAGCCGGCGGAATCAATCTACTCGTCTACGTCAATTTCAGCGTCGCCTTCGGCGGCACCAACTTTCTTGCGCTTCTTGTTCGAAGAGTCGGCGGCGATACCGCAGGCGGTTACGGCGTCCTTGCCAGCGATGTTCATCACCTTCACGCCCTGGGTTGCACGCCCAAGCTTCGACACGCCCTTCACGGGAGTACGTACTACGACGCCTTCCTTGGAAATAATGATGAGCTGCTCGTCTTCGCGCACAATCTTGCACGCAGCAAGGCGGCCTTTCTTTTCCGTCATCTTGATGGTGTAGACACCCTTGCCACCGCGATGATGAATAGGATATTCGCTGGTGGGAGTACGTTTTCCGTAACCGTTTTCCGTAATAACAAACAGGTCGGATTCCTCTTCCACAATCTCAAGGTTAAGAACGCGTTCCCCCGCTGGAATGTCCATGCCGCGCACACCACTTGTGTCGCGGCCCATCGCGCGGGCTTCACTTTCGTCCCACGCAATAGCCTTACCTTCAGTTGAAACCATAACCACGTTCTGGCCTTCCGCCACGTGCTTGACGGTAATCAGTTCGTCATCATCCTTCTGCTTGATAGCAATCATGCCGTCGCGGCGGGTGCGGTCGTAAAGCTTCATGGAAGTCTTCTTCACCATGCCCGACGAAGTGGCGAACATAAGATATTCGTTTTCGGGGAAATCCTTGGCGGCAATAACCGCTGCGACGCTTTCGCCCGCCGCCTTGTCAAGCTGCAGCAAATTCACGATGGCGGTACCGCGCGCGTGGCGGCTGGCCTCGGGAATTTCGTAGACCTTCAGGCGGTAGACCTTACCTTTCGTGGTGAAGAAGAGCATGTAGGCATGGGTTGATGCAATGAAGAGGTCTTGCACGAAGTCGTTTTCTTTAAGATTGACGCCCTGCATGCCTTTGCCACCGCGCTTTTGCTGACGGTAGGTAGTCAGGGGCAGCCGCTTGACGTAGCCAGCGTTCGTCATGGTAACAACCATGTCCTCTTCAGCAATCAGGTCTTCGACGTCAATGGAATCTGGCTTGGCGTCTGAGATCTTGGTTACGCGCGGCTTGTCAAACTTCTGCTTCAGGCCCTGCAGTTCTTCCTTGATGATGGACTTGAGCAGCATCTCGTCTTTCAGCACACGCTTAAAGTAGTCGATGCGTTCCTTTAATTCCTTCAATTCGTCCTGCAAAGCGTCGTATTCCAGGCCCGTCAAACGGCGCAGACGCATGTTCAAAATAGCGTTGGCCTGAATTTCGGACAGCTTGAAGTTTTTCATCAACTTCGTGCGCGCTTCGTCGTCGGTCTTGGACGAACGAATGATGTGAATGACTTCATCAATATTGTCAAGCGCAATAAGCAGGCCTTCGACAATGTGCGCACGGTTTTCTGCCTCGGTTAGGTCGTACTTGGTCCGGCGGGTAATAACGTCTTCTTGGTGCAGGATGTAGTAGTGCAGCGCTTCCTTAAGCGAAAGGGTGCGCGGCACGTCGTCCACAAGCGCCAACATATTGATACCGAAGGTGTTCTGCATCTGCGTGTGCTTGTAGAGTTTATTCAGTACGACCTGCGGAATGGCGTTGTTCTTGAGCTCGATAATGATGTCGATGCCGTGGCGGTCGGCGCCGTCGTGCACGTTGGAAATTTCGGGCATCTTCTTGTCGCGAATGAGTTCGCCCATGCGCTCGAGCAGCTTGGTGCGGTTCACCATGTAGGGAATGTCCTTCACGATGATTTCGAACTTGCCGTTTTTCTTTTCAACAATTTCGCAATTCGAACGAATGGTAATGCTGCCGCGGCCCGTTTCGTAGGCCTCGATGATGCCTTCTTTGCCCATGATGGTGCCGCCCGTGGGGAAATCGGGCCCGGGGAGCACCTTCATCAGCTCTTCGGTGGTAACGTCGGGCTTGTCCAGCATGAGGCAGGTCGCATCGATAGTTTCGCCCAGGTTGTGGGGCGGAATATTAGTGGCCATACCTACTGCGATGCCTTGGCTGCCGTTCACCAGCAAGTTAGGGAAGCGGCTCGGAAGCACCTTGGGTTCTTTCAGGCTTTCGTCGTAGTTGGGCACCCAGTCAACCGTTTCCTTGTCCAGGTCGGCCAACAGCCCTTCATAGCCCGCGCGAGACAGGCGCGCCTCGGTATAACGCATGGCCGCGGGAGGGTCGCCGTCGATAGAACCGAAGTTGCCATGCCCGTCAATAAGCGGCACGCGAATGCTGAAGTCCTGTGCCAGGCGCACCATGGCGTCATAAATGGCAGCGTCGCCATGGGGGTGATATTTACCCATAACGTCGCCAACCGTACGCGCTGACTTCGCATGCGGGCGGCTGGGCAAAATGCCCGACTCTTTCATGCCGTACAGAATGCGGCGGTGCACTGGCTTTAAGCCGTCGCGCACGTCAGGCAGGGCGCGGGCCACAATAACGCTCATGGAATATTCCAGGAAGGAGTTCTTCACCTGGCTGCCCAGGTCCGTAGGAACAACTTCCTTTGCGTACTGGCCTTCTTCCAGTTCCGCTACTTCTTCTTCCTCGTCTTCTTCTTCGTCTTCTTCGTCGTCGTATAAGCCAGGTTCTCCCTGGTCTTCGACCTGTTCTTCGTAGCTTTCCAGGTCGTCAAATACGTCGTCGCGATCGTCTGCCATGTGTCTTTCTCCTTACAACAGTTTTGTTGTCCTAGGTCCAACAAAAGTCAGCGAGGTTTAATCTGGCGAGTGCGTGAGGCCCGACTGGCGAAGGGAGCGCCCTTCGCGGCGTGACCGAAGCACGGAGGGTCTAACGTGCCGCCAGATTAAAACGCAGCGTCGACCCATTCCGCCGTTCGGTAGAACGGCGGAACATCAGATATCCAGGAAGCGAACGTCTTTGGCGTGCTTCTGGATGAATTCCTTGCGGGGTTCAACCTGTTCGCCCATGAGTTCGCTCACCACGCGTTCGGCTTCCGCTGCGTCTTCAATGCCCACTTGAAGCATCACGCGCTTGGCGGGTTCCATGGTGGTTTCCCACAACTGGTCGGGGTCCATTTCACCCAGACCCTTGTAACGCTGGACGGTAGGTTTCTTGTCTTCCGGATAGTCCTTCATGGCCTCGGCCAGCGCTTCGTCGTTGAAGCAATACTTGATCTTCTTCTTGCCTTCTTTGATGCCATACAGTGGCGGCTGGGCAATATAAATGTAGCCGCGGTTAATCAGTTCAGGCATGTAGCGATAGAAGAATGTCAGCAGCAAAATTTGGATGTGCGCGCCGTCGACGTCCGCGTCCGTCATGATGACGATGCGATGATAACGCGCCTTCTCGGCGTCGAAATCTTCGCCGAAGTTGGTGCCGATAGCCGTAATAAGGCTCGAAATAGTTTCACTGGAAAGGGCACGATGTTGCCCCACCTTTTCCACGTTCAAAATCTTACCGCGCAGGGGCAGAATGGCCTGGTACTTGCGGTCGCGCGCCTGCTTGGCGCTGCCACCTGCACTGTCGCCCTCAACAATAAAAAGTTCGGACTCTTCAGCATTTTTAGATGCGCAGTCCGCCAACTTGCCCGGCATGCTGAAGCTGTCAAGCACACCCTTGCGGCGCGTGGCATCGCGGGCCTTGCGGGCTGCTTCGCGGGCCTTGAGCGCTGCGCTCGCCTTTTGCACGATGCGCTTGGCGGGCGCGGGGTTTTCTTCCAAGAATTCACCCAAGCCTTGCGAAACGGCGGAAGAAACCACCTGATTCATTTCGGTATTGCCCAGCTTGGTTTTGGTCTGCCCTTCGAATTGCGGATCGCGCATTTTTACGCTGATAATGGCAGCCAAACCTTCGCGGCAGTCGTCGCCGGAAAGGTTGGAATCTTTTTCTTTCAGAATACCCTTCGCGCGAGCATAGTTGTTGATGGTACGCGTGACGGCGGTCTTAAAGCCGTCCATGTGCGTGCCACCTTCGATGGTGTTGATGTTGTTAGCGAAGGCCATGACCGAATTGGTGGAGTAATTGTCCGACCACTGCATGGCCACTTCAACCGTGGCGTCTTCGCCTTCTGCCTCGAAATAGATGGGCTTGTTGTTCAGGACGGTTTTGCCGTTGTTCAAGAACTTAATGAAGTCAACAATGCCGCCCGAGTACTTAAATACTTCGCTGACCGGCTTACCATCTTCGCCCGTTTCGCGTTCGTCGGTAAGGGTAATCTTGAGGTCCTTATTCAAGAAGGCCAGTTCGCGCAGGCGCTTGGACAAAACATCGCGGTCGTAAACCGTCGTCTCCGTAAAGATTTCTGGGTCAGCCCAGAAGGTGATGCGGGTGCCCGTCTTTTTGGACTTGCCGCTCTTCTTAAGCTTTTCGACCGTCTTGCCGCGTTCGAAGGCCATTTTATATACATCGCCTTCACGGCAAACCTCTGCTTCAAGGCGCGTCGACAGCGCATTCACGCAGGACACACCTACGCCATGCAAACCGCCCGACACCTTGTAGCTGCCGTCCCCAAACTTACCACCGGCATGCAAAATGGTCAGCACCACTTCCACCGTAGGGATCTTTTCCTTCGGGTGTTTGTCAACCGGAATACCGCGGCCGTTGTCTTGAACGGTAACGGCGTTGTCTTCGTGAATGGTGACATCTATAGTGTCGCAAAAACCCGCCAGGGCTTCGTCAACCGCGTTGTCTACGACTTCATAGACTAAATGATGGAGGCCACGCGGACCGGTGGAACCAATGTACATACTGGGGCGCTTGCGAACCGCTTCGAGCCCTTCAAGTACCTGGATATCTTCACCGGAATAATGGCCTGGTTTCTCTTTTGCCACGTTTTAGCTCCTTTTTATAGTTTTATCAGGCAAAATGTGCCATTTTTGGCAACCAAGATATTCTACCATATATAGGGTACTCATCAAAAAGACTGCACAAAGTCTTGAAAAATACGCGATTTAAGGCACTTTTCAGCCATTCTGGCGGCAGAAAAAGGCACAAAAAGACATTTTTATTGCGGATTACCCTTTTTCCATTCTAGGTCGGCAATCATTGCCTTTTTGAAAGTTGCTCGAAGCGCTTCATCAGGAATGGCCAAACAGGCCCTTTCAACTTCGTCCAATTCTTCTTCATCAAGGGCAACCGAAGGAAGCTTATCCTGCCCCTCCAATTGTTCCTTTTTAAAGGGGCGACGCCTCTTCATATTCCCGCGCGAAATAATAATATGAAAGGCATCAAGATTTTCGCCATAACGGCTTTTACAAAGCAACAAAATGAGCTCGCGACGGTTATTAAGTTCAGCTGCATAAATACTTTCATCAACATATACTTTTAAAACTTTTTGATCTTCTTCATTGACCACATAGACACCATTCGTGTGGTTCAAAATATCCTCTTCAACAAGCTCGGACCACATCTGGCGAATTTTCCCCGCGCGAATGGCGCGCACAAAACTTGCCTCGTGGTCGTCACTGGCTTCAGCAAAAGCGTCTCCTATGTAAGAACTAAATTGCTTCATTGTTGTTTTCCAGGGGAAGATTATAAATCCGCGCACCTTTGATTATGTCATCGGAGAAATAAGAAAGATTGGTTGTCGTAATAAAGGTTTGAATGTCTTCACCAATGAGTTCCATAAATTGCAGGCGGCGTTTTTCGTCGAGTTCGCTCATGACATCATCTAATAACAAGACTGGCCGCTGGTGAAGCCTGTTTTGTATGGTTTGTAATTCTGCCATTTTAAAGGCAAGAACAATACTTCTCTGTTGACCTTGGCTTGCATAATATTCAGCGTTGTTAAAAGTATCTGAGTCAAGACTGATATTAAAGTTTAGCTTGTCGGCGTGAGGCCCAACTTTACTTCTTTTACTATCAATTTCATCTGGTAAAACCGCAATTAATGAAGTAAAAAGCTTTTCTTGAATTTCGTCTTTATTCACCAACGCTGAGCATGGCCATGATGAAAAAACTTCTTCACTAAACGAAGGTTCATATCTTAATTGAAGCTTTTCTTTTTCATTACTAATAGAGCTATAAAAAGACTCAAGGTAAGGAACAAAAATATCAAGCAATGTCAAGCGGTGGTGTATATATTGAGCACCAACTTTAGCCAAGACTTCATTGATACTTTCTATAACAGATGAACTTATACCATCTTTAAGAGCTTGATTTTTTTGTTTTATAAGCTTTTGATAATCCGAACGGACCACATAAAAGTTTTTAGAAAGTTGAACACCTAAACTATCAATGCTGTCGCGCCTTTTACTATTTGACCCTTTAATAAGATTTAAATCATCAGGGGTAAAAACAACGGCAGGTAAAAATCCTTTTAAATCCTGAATCTTTTTACTCTTCTGATTCAAATAATACTTTCTCTTCCCTTCCTGGATGTGTAGTTCTTCTTCAATAAACCTCGAGCCATCTGAAACTTGCATCTTAACAACACTATTATCCTTACCCCATTGAATAAGTTGATCAGCAGATGTTGCTCTAAATGACTTTAATTCTGTCATTAATTGAATGGCTTCAATAATACTT
>JAFUCE010000051.1 GCA_017459805.1 Eggerthellaceae bacterium | reverse complement strand
GGTGGACACATGGCATACGACCGCGAAGCAGTAGGACGAAGGCTTAAAAGCGGAATAATTGACAAAGGTTATTCGCTTGAAGAGTTCGCCGAGGCACTAGGAGTTTCCCGCCAAACGCTCTACGAGTGGTTCAACGGCAACACGGGCATGAGTTTTGAGTACGCAGTGAAGGCGTGCGACTTGCTCGACTGGCCAGTGGACAGGCTGGCAGTGCGTGAGACCGCGTGAGGCAACCCACTAACCACAAGGAAGAACGCGACTAACGCAGAAGAGAGACAACGAAGGAAGCGATGGAAAGCAACAAGGTAACAGACGATACGACCAAGTTTGTCCACCTAATCGTGGCGTGTTCGGTGCTGGCGATTGTATCACTTGTGAACATGCTGGCTCTAAGAAGCATGCTCGTTGCAGTACCTGTTTTCGCTTTGTCTTCACTTCTCTTCGCTGCAACCGTTCTTGTCGTTCGTAACTAATGAAAGGAGAATCATGTTATGCACTACACAAGAAGTAGCGGATGCCTTGCGGGTAACGCCTGCAACCATCTACCGCATGATGTCGGATGGGCGCATTCCACAAGACTACATCACAAAGATGGGCAAGGGTGGCAAGGAGTGGCGCTTCAATCTCGAAGGTATCGAGCGGCATCTTTTGGCGCAGTACGCAGATGTGCCACGCAACCCGTAAAAAAGACGCCCTGGCAAGAAGCCAAGGCGCACACAAGCAAAGCAATTGTAGCACTAAAGGGCACGCCGAGCGACAACGACTGGGCGATTGTGCTGGCGTTCGCGCCGCTTCCGCTAGTGCCACTAGTCGAATGGGCGGTGAGAGCATGGTTGTAAAAAGCGAGAGACTAAGCCTTACCAAGTATGAAGCGGAAAACCTGATACGCGAAGCGTGGACGGGTTCTATGTCGGTACCAGTAAGCGATCTAACGACCTTGCGCCTAATGGCTCGCGCACTAGGAGAGCGCACCTACAAAGAATGGTTTGCAGGAGTTGCCTGGTGGGCATTTGACTACGAAGGTGTCCACCTGTTCTGCCGCAGCGGGGAGGTGGCGTAAATGGGTGCTGTAGTACTAGTTCTAGGCGAAAGCGGCGCAGGTAAGTCCACGTCGTTGTGCAACTTTGACAAAGACGAGATGGAGCTGCTAAATGTGCTTGGCAAAAAGATGCCGTTTCGTAGCGAACTGCAATCTATCGACAACTGCCGCTACAACCAAATCTTGCAAGCGTTTCAAAGCAACAAGCGCCACTGCTACGTAGTGGACGATGCCAACTACTTAATGCAGCTAGAGAACTTCCGCAAAGCCGAGGAAAAAGGCTATGACAAGTTCACGCGCATGGCCGTCAACTTCGAGAAGATGTTAGAAGCGGCCATGGCAACCGATGACGAGACGATCGTCTACATCCTCATGCATCCGCAGCTTGACGATGCGGGCAACATGAAGCCTAAAACAATCGGAAAAATGCTAGATAACCAACTCACCATCGAAGGGCTGGTATCCATGACGCTCGTTGCCTTCGGTGACGAGCAGGGCTATCACTTCCGCACTAACGACCCGCTAGGCATTGCGAAATCGCCTATGGGTATGTTCGAGTCAGAAGTTATCGACAACGACCTCAAAGCAGTGGACACAACCGCACGCGAGTACTGGGGCATGAAGCCGCTAGGAGCCAAGTAATGCAGCGGTGGGAGCGTGAATACGACTGTGCGCTTGCAGCAGGGGATGTGGCACGTGAAGTCGAGGAAGCCCGACGCTGCCAGCGCCAGCGCCAAGGTGGTGCGCGTGAGTGCGTGTATGCCCACGTTTGGGAACACGACCCAGGATGCATCTTCTGCGAAGAGAACAACGACTATGAAGACGAAGACTTTTGCCGCTACGAGTGCGACCTATGGAGTGACATTTTATGAGCAGAGTAGGGCGCATCAACGTGTCCCTTTACTGGGACGAACTAGAACGTATCAAGGGGGGCGTAGAGATATACGCCAAGCAGCATGCGGACGAACTGACGGATGCCGAGCAAGCCTATTGGCTAGGCGTTTCGTCCACTGTTGCCGTTTTGCAAAGTGAAAGCGTCAACGGGGACTGGCAGCAGTTCATAACGGCGCTGCAACTACATTTCAAAGGCAATGAAAAGGAGTAAAGAAATGCCAAAGATTATCGACAATCCAGAGTACCAAAACGCCGAGGAAGCAAGCGGCGGTGGCAACTTCTCGCAGATGCTTCCAGGCTTATACAAGCTGCGCATCATGGCTATCCGCACCGAAGGGACGGACTTCAACGGCAAGAAGGTGGACTACGTTGCCGACAAGCAATACGTGAAGCTGGTCTACGACGTAGCCGAGGGCGAATTCGCAGGTAAGTACTCCGATGAATACTGGGCAGGCGAAGATAAGGACTACGGACACTGTGACTATTTGAGCCTGAAAAACTTCGGTTTCTTGAAGCACAAGCTATCTGTTATTTCCGCCTGCAATCCTGGCTTTGATGCCGAGGTGGTATTCGATGCCGACAACTGGGCGCAGTTCATCGGGCGCGAGTTCTGGGCTGTGCTAGACGGCGAGGTGGACACTAACGACAAGGGATACGATCGTTGGAAGCTATCAGTCGGCGACTACGTAAAGCCCGAAGATGCCGAAGCAGGTAAGCACCGTGAGCCGAAAATCACGGACAACCGCACAGCTGCGCCTGAAACGTCCACAAATGAAGTCTACGATGACATTCCCTTCATGTAATCCGATGCCGCTATGCCTAACGTAGTTCAAATAGACACACGGCAACAAGAAGGTAAGCACGTCCACAAGGATAGGTGGTTTGCGGCGCATGGCGTTGAAACTGTGCGCTGCAAGCTAAACTTCGGCGACTATGCCACCGATGGGAGCAACGTATCGGTGGACACTAAGAAAGACGTAGCCGAGATAGCATCTAATATCAGCCGCGACCATGGGCGCTTCAAGCGCGAGTGCTTACGTGCAAGGGATGCAGGCTATAGGCTCGTTATTCTTGTCGAGAACTTGAACGGATACACATGCATTGCCCACGTTGGCGCGTGGACTAACGACCACTGCCGTCATTGCAAACTTTTCCGCCAGCGCACGTGCAACCCGCGCGATGCAAAGGGTAAGTGTCTGCGCCACAACAAGCGCAAGCCCATCCAGGGCGATAGGTTGGCACTTGCCATGAAGACGATGGAGAGCCGTTACGGCGTGCGCTTCGAGTTCTGCCGACCCGCCGACGCAGCACAGCGGATATGCGAGCTGCTGGGGGTGGACTATGACTAGCGTAAAACTTGCAGCCCACACCTTGCATGATTGCGGTTTTGCGACATTGCCCATCAAGGCAGGGAGCAAAGAACCCGCCACGGCGCATGGTGTCCACGATGCCAGTTGCAGTAACCAGGAGTCGGATGCGTTCTACGACGCTAACCCCGATTGCGGTATCGGCATTAGCGGCGAGGGTTTCGTTATATTCGACTTCGACTGCCACGGCGAGACGGACGGGCGCGAAACGCTGCTCGACTGGGAGCGCGACAACGGGCAGCTTCCTGAAACCTTGGCGCAGACCACGCCGAGCGGCGGGTATCATCTGATATACCGCGCAACCAAAGAGATACGTCCATCGGTTAATACTGACTTAGCCGTGGACGTTCGCGGGTGGGGCAGCTACGTCGTATGCGACCCGACACCAGGCTACACATGGGAAATTGAGCCGTCCACTACTGCAATTGCCGATGCCGACGCACAGGTAATGGCATTCCTCGAATACGTCCAGCCGAAGAAGAAACCAGGCCGCCCAAGCGAGACAGGCGGTAAAGAGATACCCGAAGGTGGACGTAATGCGGCACTGTTTAGCATCGGGCGCTCTATGTGGGGCAAGCCTGATGCCGATGCCGAGGTAATCCGCGCTTATTTGCATGCGCTTAACACAACCAAGTGCAAGCCACCACTAAGCGAATACGAAGTGGACAAGATTGCAAATTCGGTATTCAGCGTATCGCCCGGCATGAGTGACGAAGCTAAGGAGCAGCAAGCACAGTCGCGTTCATTGTTCACACGCAACGGCAAGCCAAAGCCCAACATGTTCGCGCGTGCGCTAATCGACAACCAGTATGCATGTACCATCGACGGCGCACCTGCCATCTGGACAGGTGAGTGCTACGCGCTTGGCTGGAAGGCTATAGACCGCGCAGCTATTAGCCTGTGCGACAACATCAACAAACAATCGCAAATGGAGATACGCCATTACATCGACCGTATGGCACCTGCGAAGAATGCCGCCGAGCCACACTACATCGCATTCAAAAACGGTGTGTACGACATGAAAAACGCCAAGCTGCTTGAGTCCACGCCAGAGTTGCCCATCACAAACGTGATACCTCATAACTACAACCCCGATGCGAAGTGCAAAGCCGTGGACGAAGTAATCGCAAAAATGGCGTGCGGCGATGACGAGACACAGATAAACCTGCTTGAAGTCATGGGCGTATGTATGTACCGCAGCGCCGAGTTTGCTCAAAGCGTAATACTTCTAGGCAGCGGCAGCAATGGCAAGTCCACGTATATCAAGATGCTTAGAGCGCTTCTAGGCGCTTCTAACGTGGCTAGCCTAGATATGGCGCAGTTAGGCCGTCAGTTCGCCACACAGCGGCTCTTAGGCAAGCTAGCGAACCTTGGAGACGATATTAGCAACGAGTTCCAGCACGGAGACTTGCTATCCATCTTCAAGAAGATCGTGACGGGTGAAGTTCTCTACGCCGACGTGAAGGGCATGGACGGCTTCGAGTTCGCGCCGTTCTGTACGCTCGTCTTGTCAGCAAACGAGTTCCCGCGCCTAGCCGACTATTCAGACGGCATGATGCGCAGGATATTCCCGATAGAGTTCAATGCGTATTTCGACCGCAATAGTGCCGACTACAACCCGCGCATAACGCAGGACGTTACCACCGAGGAAGCATGCGAATACATGTGCCAGCTAGGGCTAATCGGCCTATCGTCGGTGATGACACAAAACGGCTTTACACCCAATGAAGCTAGCCGCCGCAGGGTGGATGAAATCAGGCGCGACAACGACACCGTACTAGGGTGGACAATCGACGCTTTTGAGACCGCTGATACGCTTGATGGTAAGGCTATTTCGCTTGCCTCTGAAGAGTACTCGTTATGGTGCAAATCCAACGGTTTTAAGGCCGTTTCGAGGACGAAATTTACCCGTCAAATCGGGACACACTTAGGGCTAAAAACTGTAGCAACAAAGCGTAGCAACGTGTCAATGCGAGTTTTTGGAAAAAAGGAGCAGTAATGAATAGTCTACATAGCCACACTTCAAAGTGTGGCTTGAAACACCAAAGTGTAACCTATAAAACACCAGGTCAGAAGTGGTATAGCCACAGGTTACACTTTGCTCGCTATATTCTTATTAGCATTAAAACTAATAGGTATATATATAGAAAAAAAGAAAACAAAGTGTGGACGTGTGGCTGGGCGGTGATCTAAATGCACTTGCCAGAAATCGAAGGCCGCAGCGTCTATATCAGCGGCAAGATAACCAACAACGAGCAAGCAGCCTTGCAGTTCGCCAAGGCGCACAAGGACTGCATCGAGTCGGGCGCAGCCTACGTGTTCAATCCGATGGCAGCAGCAGTGCAAGTGAAGCGTCCTGGCTGGATGCATGACGACCACATGCGAGCTGATATCCACGAACTAACGAGTGGGCGCATCGACGTAATCCTACAGATTGACGGATGGCGCGAGTCGGGCGGAGCCCTGCTTGAAAGCGCCATAGCCGACATGTGCGGCATCGAGCGCATCGATTGGAGCGAGTCGGAGTGAAGTGCTACGGACAAGCCAAAGGCAGAAGGTGGACGGACGCGCAGCCCGAACCGACGCTAGAGCAGCTGGACTTGAAGCGCTGCAACAAGTGCGGCCTTGTAAAGCCTAAGAGCGAATTCTACATGCGAACAGACAAGCGCGGTTTCAAGCATCCGCGAAGCATCTGCAAAGCATGTGATAACGAAAGGAGCCGTGAATGCTCGAAACAATCCTAACCACTAACGAAGCCCTACGCCTTGCCCTCGCAATGAGTGGGCTGGCTGCAATCCTGGCTCTAGGGATGCTGGCAGTCGTGGTCTACCTCATGAACGAATGGCGCAAAGACCTCGACGGGCTGAAAGCCTACCTAGAGCAGACGGGCGTAACCAAGAGCGAGGAATACGGTACCTGGCGCGTTGAGTATGAGTACGCGCAACCAACCAAGACCGACCTAAAGGAGGCTATGAGCCGATGACGATGTACTTGTATAACGACCACTTCCAGAATTACAAGCGGTACAACATCCCAAAGGCACAGCTGCTTATCGCCGACATTCCGTACAACATCGGGGAGAACGCCTACGGTAGCAGCCCTCAATGGTACGTGAACGGTGATAACGCCAACGGTGAGAGTGAACTAGCGCATAGTGCGTTTTTTGATACCGATAAGGACTTCCGCATCATGGAGTTCTTTCACTTCTGCAATCGGCTGGTTAAGCCTGAGCCGAAAAGTACAGTCGCGAACATAAAGGAGCGCAAAAACGAGCCTGGATGCATGATTGTTTTTTGCGCATGGGAGCAGCAGCAATACCTAGTGGACAAAGCACGTGAGTACGGATTCCCGAATTACATCCCGTTAGTGTTTCGTAAGAACTATTCGGCGCAAGTGCTCAAAGCGAATATGCGCGTTGTGGGCAATTCCGAATACGCCGTGCTGTTCTACCGTGACAAGTTGCCGAAGTTTCGCAACAACGGGCGGATGGTCTTTAATTGCATGGACTATCCACGGGATAACAAAACTCCAAAGGTTCACCCGACACAGAAGAGCCGACAACTTCTAGAAAACCTAATCGAGATATTTACCGACCCAGGGGATGTAGTAATCGATCCTGTGGCGGGTAGCGGCGTGACATTACTTGCCGCTGAAAGCCTGGGACGTAAAGCCTACGGCTTTGAAATCAAGAAG
The DNA here is from genome assembly GCA_017459805.1 of Eggerthellaceae bacterium. GTDB lineage: Bacteria > Actinomycetota > Coriobacteriia > Coriobacteriales > Eggerthellaceae > CACXMZ01. The sequence continues at coordinate 3,493 of JAFUCE010000051.1, read as the reverse complement.
GAATTTTGCAAGGCGTTTCACGAGCAGATAGAGCCTTGTGCCAACCAAATGAGGATGGTGATTTAGATGGATAACTATGCATTAGTGGATGAAGCAATCATCCTCTTGTTGCAAGACCTACGTATGCGCAAGAGCAAGAGCAGCACCGAGCGCGGCGAGAAGATGAAGCGCCACGCAGACAGCCTTCTCGACCGCTTAGGCGCTCCGTATCGTCCGAGTTTAGCCGAAGCCGAGGAAATACCCACCGAGGATGAAACCACGTCTGAAATCGGCTCTAATTGGTTCACCGAATGGGTGGACGAAATGGAAGAAGCAGCAGCCGACCTGATACCAGAGCGCCAAGGACGGGACGGACTGAGCGCGAACGTCGAACGCCACCCACTAGACCGACTAATCAGTTGCCTAGAGAACGACTACGGCCTGATAGCATCATGGGACGGCTTACGTAAGTTCTGGAATATCGAAACCACGGACGAATACGGAGACGAGCGTGTTCGGTTAGCCGACCAGCTAGCCGATGCTGGCAACACGATACTCGACTTGCGGCAACAGGTGGACGTGCTGACTGAGCAGCGCGACAAGTATCATGCAGGTTGGCAGGACGCTACCAAAGGCTGGACACGCGCTAACAAAGAGCGCGAAGAATTAGAAGCCGACCTCGCGGATGCCCGCGCCCGTGTGGCATTCCTCGAAGGTGCCACCGACCGCCTTAGCGACCAATGCCGCGACTTGATGGCAGTCAACATCCGACTGCGAAAAGAGAAGAACAAGGAAGCCGTAGAGCGCATTGAGGGGGTGGCATGATGGCATACCACAGGGACAAGGAAATCGCCTACTGCCCCTTTTGCGGCACCGGCAACGTGGGCGTGGTCGTGGACATCGCAGAGTGCAAGAATGACATAGAGAATTATTACATGCGCCTGCCCCTTGATGCAGACGGGGTGCCGATAAGGCCAGGGGACAGGCTCGAAACCACAGATGGCATGTCTACGACATTCGATTGCAAAAGTCTCTATCTATGCAGAGACGGATGGGCAGTACATGGGGCAGTACATGGGCACAGACCAGACGAGGTACGCCACGTCAAGCCCGACACTGTGGAGAGTATTTTAGAGGAGGCGTTGGACAAAGCTGCGATGCTAGACAGAGGTGCCAACACGGGCTACTGGCCTAGCGCAGCGGACATAACAGTCCTAGCAAAAGACTACGCCGAACGCATCAGGAGGTGTATGGAATGACCCGCATCATAGACCTGATGCACTACAATAAGAAAAGCGCCCCCATCTTTGAGGGCGCTGCGGTGCTAGATACGCACCGTCTTGGTTCGTGTGCGGGACTTGTTGCCGACCTTCACGGTCTGCTTTATGCGGATAGTCCCGCGCACTTTTGGCGGATTTTTCGCCATGGTATTCACCTCCTTTCCAAAACCAGAAGTGAACACGCAAACAGGCGTACGCCTGCCTCGGGGCACTATAACACTTTTCCACCGCCATTGTGGAAAACTTAACACTATACATAGAGCCATCATTTTATAAACGTACTAGATATGGAGGAAGCATGAAGGAAGGATTAAAAGCAATAAGAAAGTTGCGCGGGTGGTCGGTGCGCGAGCTGGCAGAGTATAGCGGAGTACCTAAAACCACTATTGAAGGTTGGGAAAATCGTGGAACTGACAAGGCTATAGCGGGGAAGTTAAAACGTGTTGCCGATGCACTGGGCGTAAACATGGAGGACTGGTTATGACACGCATCATCGACCTACCCGAAATCGGTGAGCAGGAACCACCGACACAGCGCGAGTTTGACATCCCGAAGAAGCGTTCACGTGGCGCTACTGGATGCGCTGTGGTGATTGTCGCATGGCTGGTATGTATGGTCGTCCTAGCTGCTGTTGCGCTGACTGGTGGACTAGCACGGCTGGCATTCTGGGCGGTGGGAGTATAGAAAAAGCGCCCCTGTATCAGAAGCGCCGATGCCATGCGCAATAGTACCACAGATGAGACAGGGGCATTATGGACGAATGGGAACAGTATCGCTATAACCAGGCACGTGCTTGGCTTGAGCATGTTCGCGGCCTGGCTGATGCAGTGGACTCAGCAGAGCGCGCCGTCGAGTATGAACGGGCGCAAATGGAGCAGCTAAGCAGCATTGACTATGCGCGTGTTCGCGTCAGCGGTACACCAACCTCACCAGACATAGCCGATATCCTCGACAGGCTAAACGATAACATCAGGCAGTATTGCGCCAACGCCAGTGCATATACGGACGAGCGGCGCGACTGCTACGATCGTCTTTCTCGTCTTGAGAGCAAGACAGAAGCTAAGGCGCTGCAGCTTCGCTACTGTATGAACCATAGTTGGGAATATATCGAAGGAGCAATGGGCTACACTGAAGGCGGCATCATGAAACTTCGGCGCACTGCTATCATTCATGCATACGATGTTATGCCAATAGAACAGCGCGACCCGATGCACCAGGCGTTATAGTCCTTTTCGCTTCATGTCCTCGCGGATTAGGTCCTTGATATACTTGGTCTTGTTCGGTATGGTTTCGATATAGGCAAGAAGGTCGGGCTCCGTATTGCGGTTGAATGGAAGATTGATTCTGCGGATTGTCTTCTTCTCGTATCTGCTTTGAGCGTTGTCTGCCATCTTGAAACCTCCAGGTATATATGCTACTATAGCGGAGCAGGGCGACCCGTCTTGCAATATTTGGTATCAGATAACCGCCTATCGCTCAGGCGGTTATCGGCTTATTAGGACGAGTATTACGGTCATTGCAATCACGATGAATGCTAGGTCGTATCTTGTCATAAGCCTCACCCCCTTTCGTTCAGGGGGTACCGCCCTGCTCACAGTTATATAGTAGCACATATATGTACATATTCAATAGTATATATGTACATACATATTTTATACACAATCGGGCAGTAAATGGCAGTTGATAATCGCGTATAGTGTATACAGGCCGTTTCCGCACAGGGGCGGCTTTCTCTGTGCCCTGGTGCTTACGGTGTGGTCATCTATCCTCCTGTGACCCCATGGGTCTAAACGTGCATCACGGCGCACCGCACCAGGGGGCTTGCGAAAGATACCCCGGGGGGTCTAATACCTGGGAGGGATATGAGTACCAACCGATACGCTAACGGAAACGCAAGGCGCAAGCTACGTGCCAGGCTTAAGGCAGAAGGTAGACCCTGCTGGATATGTAGGGCGTTCGGTCGGCCAGCTGCAATTGACTACAGCTTGCCACACAATCATCCGCTTGCATTTGAGGTGGACGAGCTCGTGCCTGTAAGCAAAGGCGGTAGCGAGCTGGACTACAACAATGTGGACGCAGCACACAGAAGATGCAATCAATGGCGCAGTAATCGCAGCGTGGGGCAGGTGCTAGCTATCGCATCAAAGGCGCGTGAAGCACGCAATTCTTTGCCACAGCCATTCAGTGACTGGTAGAGGGGTGGGGGATGCTCCTCCCGTGTTTGCCGAGGCGTG
>JAFUCE010000050.1 GCA_017459805.1 Eggerthellaceae bacterium | reverse complement strand
CCGTCATTTCTTGCCACCAACTGCCTTAATTCTTGCCGGAGCGCTATGATTATCGCACTACGCTTGGAGCGGGCTTCTGTACTCAGCAGGCCGCACCATCGCTGACTCACCATGGGCAACCTGCGGTATTGATTTATCATGGGCAACCTGCGGTATTGATTTATCATGGGCGACCTGCGGTATTGATTTATCATGGGCGACCCGCAACATCTACCTCTTCGACTACCTGCAGCATCGAGACGGCGAATTTGTTTTTTCGGCTCGTTTTAGATAATCACTTGAACGGAATTTGAACGGAATACTCTGAGTAAGGTTGCATTGGAGATACCGCCATTGGTCGCTAGTGGGCGCATTTGAACTCTTGCGTATTGGGTTGATTGGGTAGCGACATTCGCTTTTACCAATACTTGGCAGATATGGTATAAATACATCGGAGGTTCCCACGAGAGCTTCCTTCGAGTCGCTGGGAGTGACCTCCCGGCATTTTTGTATCTGAAAGGCGTTATGGGGGAGCTGTCATTATTCTGCAAAGAGGGCTGCAGCAGAATACTAAGCTGCGCGTAACTTCGCCCTCATTTGCACAATCTTGTACAGAAATAGCACAATATAGCGGCAGTTGTGGAAATTGCTAACACAATTGTGCAGTTTATGGCTAAATCGCGTTCCTTGTGCACGTGCTGCGCTACCATGCATTCATCCTAAAAAACGACGACGAAAGGACAAATATTATGTCGATGATTGGCAAAGAAATTGGCGACTTCACCGTCCAGGCCTACGTGGACGGCCAGTTCAAAGAGGTAAGCAAGGCCGACGTGCTGGGCAAATGGAGCCTGTTCTTCTTCTATCCGGCAGACTACACCTTTGTGTGCCCCACAGAACTTGAAGACTTGGCAAACTACTACGACAAGTTCGTGGAAGCAGGCGCGGAAGTGTATTCCGTTTCTACCGACACACACTTTACCCATATGGCTTGGCATGCAGAATCCGAGCGCATTTCTAAGGTAAGGTTCCCCATGTTGGCAGACCCGGCCCACGTGCTTTCCCGCGACTTCAAGGTGCTCATTAAGGAAGACGGCCTGGCAGAACGCGGCGCGTTTATTGTTGACCCTGAAGGCAAAATCCAGGTATACGAAGTAACTGCTGGTGGTATTGGCCGCAAGGCAGCCGAACTGCTTCGTTTGCTGCAGGCTGCGCAGTTTGTGGCCCAGTATGGCGACCAGGTATGCCCCGCAAATTGGGAGCCCGACAACGACGTTGAAACCCTCAAGCCTGGCATTGACCTGGTGGGCGCTCTCTAAGACGCATGCAAGCATCCTTCATGAAAGCCTCCCTTCGCGGAGGCTTTCTTTTTCGTAAACGCGAAAATGTGCTATAAATAAGCCCGCCGGAGGGATTAGTCCCGAAGGTTCCAAGCGCGCGGGGATGTCCCCGCACAATTCATATTACGGTTTGTATCGCACCTGTACCACAGCGCATACCTGGCACCCTGTTGGCTAGCAACAATTCTGGGTCTTGGCATTTCTTATTTGTAACGTATCATGTGTTGTAACTTCAGTTCGAAATTGCCAACGTGAGAGAGCGATATGTCATGCTGCTTAGCTTCTTGCTCGCCAATAAAATGCTATGGCCTGTTCCTTTTATTCTTCAGGCGCTCGCCCTCATAGGCGTTCTCAAGAAAATGGGCATCCCCATTTGGTACGCCTTTATTCCTGGCGGGGCAGACTATCAGATTACAAAGCGGCTCTATCCTAAGACGCGTACGTTCTGGCGTCCATTCTTTGTATCCGCCGTCCTTGTTATTGCTGCCTACTACCTCAACCCCTTTAGCGGGACGGGGCGGCCAATGGGACGTGTTTTCTTGATAATTGCAATCGTTGTGTACCTGTTGTTCCTGTTCCGTCTTTATCGGCGCCTGTCCAAGGCATTTGGCCATGGTGGGCTGTTTGCATTCTTCATGTTTCTTATTCCACCGCTGGGCCTTGCCATTCTGGGCTTTGGCAAGTCGCAGTATCAGGGCGACCCGGTCTTTGCGCCGAAGAAAGAACACGGCCCTGTCCTCAAAACGCTTGGGCGCATTGCCTACGGAGCGATAACGGTCGTTGAAGTGCTTGCCCTTATTGGCGTGGTTGGCATTCTTGTTGTCCGTACGTATCAGCCCGAGTTTATGGTGCAGATGATACAAAATGAATACAAGGAAAAAATTCAAGGTCTTGAGGGTGGCGACAACTTGGTGACCAATGTGGATGCCTTAGGTGATGCGGCTGGTCAGCTTGCGTCTATGCCCACCAGCCGAGATAAGTTCTTTGCCGACCATTCGCAGGACAAAAACGTCGTCGTGTATGCCTACATTGTTGGTTCCGACCTTGAAGACGCAGCAGGCTTTGCGACCTTTAACATCGAGCAAATGATTGAAACCACTAAACAGGGTTCGGCCCTTTCCTTTGTGCTCGAAACAGGCGGGGCGAGGCGCTGGATTATGCCTGGAATCGACGATTTAAGCTACGGCCGCTATCTCATTCAGGACGGAAAGCTTGAAAAGATTGAAGAGCTCGACAGCGCTACCTGTATGTCGGAGCAGCAAACGCTTGCCGACTTTATTTCCTGGGGTGTTGAAAACTACCCTGCGGATCGCCGGATGTTGGTGCTGTGGGACCACGGTGGGGGACTGAGCAGCGGCTACGGCATAGACGATCTTAATAGACGAGAAAAGAAAGAGTCGGGCGACATGCCCATGCTTTCGGTTGCAGAAATATGTGATGCCATTAAAAGCTCGGGAGCAAAGTTTGACATGATTGGCTTTGATGCCTGCCTCATGCAAGACATAGAAATTGCTGCCGCGCTCGAACCCTATGCCGACTACTTCCTCGCGTCAGAAGAAAGCGAAGGTGGCTATGGCTGGTTCTATACTTCACCCTTCGGCAAGCTAGCGCAAAACCCTGGCATGCCGACGCAAGGCTTTGGACGCGAAATTGTCGCTTGCTACGATCCCTATAATCGTGCCAACAACCATGGGGAAGCAAATTCGATGTTTACCCTTTCCTTTATCGATTTGCCACTCGCGAAGGCGGCATACGAAAGCATGGACGGTCTGTTCAGTGGAGCCCAGGCAGCCATTGCCGCGGATTCGAAGTCGTTTGCAAATGTTTCGCTTGCGGGCACGAAGTCCTACAAGTTTAGCGGCAACGAACAAATCGACCTGATTGACTTCCTTGAGCGCCTCGACCAGCTTGACTACGAAGACGACATCCTTTCGCACGACAAAATCGTCGAGCTGGAAAATGCCGTGAAAGCCTGTGTGCTTTACCGCAACGCCGACTCTGCCGAAGGCATTAATGGCATGGCATTCTCGTTCCCCGTTGAAAGCACCGAGTCATATTCGCGCGACTACAAGCAGCTGAAGCAGCTGGGCTTTGGATCGCAAACGGATTTGATGAATAGTTTCTTCAGCATTATTGCCGTGCAAAAGAAGAAAGAACACGACAGCTTCGATTCCGACAATGCAAACTTTATAGAATCAGTAAGCAACGCGCTCTACCAGGACCCTTCGTCAGAAGAGTGGTATGTCAGCGGCTTTGAAAACTATGACAGCACGCCCACCATGCTCGACATCCCCTTAAAGGAAGTGGCGGACGGTTACGAAATTGAACTGCCCGAAGCTATGTGGGACATCATAGCTGATGAACAACTCGTGCTTTACCAAAAGGCCGACGATGGGCTCTTGCGTTACTTGGGCCGCGACACTTTGGGCGCCCCTGACGACGACAGTCATCCCTTGCTTGCCATGGACGGTAGCTGGGTGCATGTGGGCGACAAGCTGGTATGCTACGAAGCGGGTGAGTCGCGCGTGACGGATGAGGGTACGGTGTTTACGAGCACCACACGGGCGCGCCTGAACGATTCCGTGGATATCAAGCTCTCCATTGAATGGGACCCGGTGGCTGAAGGCGATGCGGCTCCTGCGTCAGGCCACATTGTTGGGTATAACTTTGTTGAAGTCGACGAAACCCTCGAACAGATTGTCGGCCTATTTGGCGAGAGCCTTACTGACGAGGTAATCCCCAAGGGTACCTTGTCGCTTAAACCGGGCGACCGCGTTGACTTCATGTTTGACTATTACGACAGCGAAGGCAACGTGGTGGCGACCGAAGCCTTCGGCGGTACCTTGTTGGTTTCTGGCCAGGAAAAGATTGCTGTGGAAGATCGGACGCTCAGTTCATGCGAAGTTGAATTCTATGGCCTGTTGACCGACGTGTATCAGCGCAATATGTCGACCGAAAGAATCGTCGCGCAAATTGACTAAGGTGCTGCTTGGGCGCGAGCGTGGGCAGGCACGAAGCAGGTGCTGCTTGGGCGCGAGCGTGGGAAGGCGAGCGGTAGGCTCATGGTTCAGGGCAGCTGGCTCTGAGTTTTTGGTGGCAGACCCTTAGTTCACTTCGTAGCCTATAATGAGTCCGCCGATGTCGGCGTAATAGCTGCAGAGTGCCCCGCAGGACTCGAGGTGTACAGCAATACCCGGGAAGCTTGCCTCCATCATTTCCCTGAGCTTGTTTGCGGCGTTATTATTGAGGCAATGGTCGATAAAGACCGTGCCACCCGTACAGCCGCGCGCAGCCATTTCTTTTACGATAGTTGCGAGCGCTCGCTTTTCGCCACGAACCTTATGGAGGATGTCGACCTTGCCTTCGTCGCTCGCGTGGCCAATCATGCGGATGTTGAGCACTTCAGCGATGCGGGCAACCGCCATATTAACGCGTCCGTTTTTCGCCAAATTGCCAAGCGATTCCAGTGAATACAGAATGCGGATTTTCTTCTGGTATTCGATGGCTTCGGCCTTGATGTCATCATAGCTTTTCCCGGCCAGAATGCCCGCACGCAGTTTTTCGATAATAAGGCGCAGGACCGGGCCCGTGGCATGGCTGTCAAAGATATGGACCTTGGCACTTGGGTTGATCTTGCAATACGCATCCTTCGCAGCAGCAGCGGCTTCATAGCTTGCAGAAAGCCCGCTACTAATGGTGACGGCAAAGATTTCATCATAGCCATTAAAAGCATCGGTCCATTCGGCAACATTGGGGCAGGACGTGGTGGAGGGCCCCTGATGCTGCTGCAAGTCATGCATCATCTTGCTGACATCGGTTCCTGCTTCGTCCACATATTCACGGCTACCAAACATAATTTTGAGCGGCACAGTGCAATAGTCGACGTCGGGAAGGGCGAGCAGGTCAGAAGATGAGTCTGAAACTATGCGAATAGCCATGGTGTTTTCATGCCTCTCACTAGAATTCGCGTCGTTTTCTAGCATACACCATTTTGTGGCCGAAGCGCTCTAGGCGAAGTTAACTGCAGACGGACGGCGTTGCGCACGGTACGAAATGATGCGTTCCACCATGCCAACGGCAATAAGTGCGAGGGCGAGAGGTACCACAAAGGGTGCAAAGGGGTTGTCGTCAAGGATTTCCTGAATGGTTTCCTGGTCGGGAATAATAGACACGGCGCGCCATTTGCTACCAGGATGATTGGTTACCTGGCTTTCGACATTGGCACTCGTGTTCCCCGTAATTTCTTTTGCCACTTCATTGTTGGCGATGATAGTGTTTTGCGGGGGAGCCACCTGATTGCCCAGGTCCTTTTCCTGCACGATGTTTTCGACGGGTGTTACCGTCGTTGAAGTTCCGTCGTCGTATTCGATGATAGCTTCGTCGCCTTCTGCAAGCTGTTCTTGAATTTGTTCGACGACATCCCCAGGGATTTCGTCGGGAACGTAGCCACCGCCGTCATCAAATTCATCAATACTATCGTCGCCGATGATGCTGTCGTCGGTAATGCTGTCGTCATTGATATTTTCGTCTTCGTCGGCCCAGCCAATGGGCTTTTCGCCCGGGGTGATGGTTGAATCGGGCACAACTGCAACGATTTGTTGGATGTTGGAATAGATGTATTTCGTTGCGCCTTGGGCTGAACTATCTGTAACCTCTGTTTCGCTTGCTGGTGCCGATGAGTCGGCCTCTGCTTCTGCTGCGTTTGAGCTTTCGCTTTCATTTGCATCGGCCGCTGGTTCTTCCGTGTCTTCCGTGGAAGCACTGCTTTCGCTGCTGTCAGGAATGATGGCGCGCACGCGGTAATAGCTACCGAGTGTGTTTTCGTCGGTGGTAAGACTATGCGTTGCCCCCGTTACATTGGGCACTGCTTCCCAGTTGGTGCCGCCCTCTTTCCAAACCTGCCACTCGAAGCTCTTAATGCTCGAAAGCGATGGGGGAACGGTAACGCTGAGCTGCGCTTCTTTTCCGAATTCGTTTGGCGTGTAATTAAGCTTGAGGGAGCGCTTGCCTTCGCGCAGGACAACGGGCTCGGATACGGCACTTTCCTGATAGCCATGGCCTTCATCATCAATACGGTTGCAATAGACATTGACTCGGTAATAATTGCCTATCGTTTCGTCGGTGGTGGGAACGAGAAGGGTTTGGGGGCTATTGCCGCTGTCAGCTTCTTCCCAGTTTTGCCCCTTGTCCTTTGACACTTCCCAGATAAAGCCAAATTCGCCGCCACTTACGCCCGAAGCGAGGGGTGCGAGCGCTGCGGTTTCACCCTTGGGTACGGGGGAGTAGCTAATAACTACGTGGAGCTTGCCGTCTTCGCTTGGTGGCGTAACGTCGCCGGCGCCTTCGTCGGTCCACTGTGCATAGAGCAAAAGATCGCTCGTCAGTTCAACTTCTTTGTTGGGCTCAAAGGCCTGGCCCGTTCCGTCCTTTTCGGTATTCCAGCCGTCGAAGTCCATGCCTTCAGGGGCCTTAAAGGCACTCGGCGCAACCTTGGCCTTATTCTTTTTATTGGATTTGCTGGCTTCCATTTCACCCGTGCCGCCATTGGCATCATAGGAAATAGAGAACTCGCCTTCGCCTTCGTCGCTTTCTTCCACTTCTGCCCATTGGGCATAAAGAACGACGTTTTCTGTCATGGGGCTGATAACGTCATGGGGCTGATACGATGTGCCCGTGCCGTCTGCTGCCGTATTCCAGTCCTTGAAGGCATAGGTTTTAGTTTTTGCTGAATCCTGGGTATCGGCTTCGCTCGAGTCTGCCGCATCATTCGCGGTACTGCTTTCGTCTCCTGTTGCTTCAGCCGCTTCGCTTGTTGAAGCGCTGCTGTCTTCCGTGCCGCTGGTATCGCCTTCATTGTCCGCAGGGCTTTCGGCGTTTCCGCTCGGGGGAGCAAAGCCATTTTCTGCAACGGTTGCTTGCAGAATATCGGGGTCCTCTTCCGAGGCAAGGGCTTTGGTTGGGTCCATGGTACCCGTACCGCCATTGGCCACGTATTCAATCTGGAAGGAGTTTTCGTCGTCTCCGTCATCTTCCTGCTGCTCGGCGGTGCTCACTAAGATTTCGTCCCAGGTATTACCGGGCTCGCCGCCTTCAAGGCGTTCACCCGAATAGGTGCTGCATATTATACGGGCTTGTGTGCTGGCGGCAATGGTGAGCAGGCCGTCGTCACTTAGGGTGGCATCCGCAGCAGAAGGCTCAGCTTCTTCGCCTTCTTCACCGTCGGTAGGGACGGGAGTATTGCTGCTTGTAATATCTTGTATTTCCCAAACGAGTGCTTGTTCAGGATTGTCGAGCACCGTAGTAATGCCCGCCTCTTGGAGTTGTGTGAGAAGGTCGGCATTCGAAGTGCAGATAAAAGGAGTTGCTACCGGATTGCTTGAATCGGGAACGACCGTAACGCGTACTAAAAACGGATAGCTTGCCGACGAAGCGCCTTCCTCAAGAGCGATAGAAAAGCTGCTTCCTCCGCGGCCCCCGGTATTACTGTCGAAGTCAGTGCCATCGCTTTGCACAATGAAAACCGACTCGACATAGGCATACGATTCAACGACGGGCTCTTCTTCAATTTGGTTGGCAAGCGTGATGCTTATTGAGCCTTCGTAGTAGGGGACTTCGCGCGTTTTGGGCGTTTGCGTTTCATCGCCTTCTTCGATGTATTCTTCGGTCCTCGTTTTGATGACGTCGCCGCTAAACTCAGATGAGCTGCGGTCAAGCTTGGCAAAGTATTCATCTTTTAGTGTGTAGTTGAGATTTACGTCACCGTCATAGGTCCCATCAGCGGTGACGACAACCTGCCCGCCCCCTGCTTGGACGGTCGCTCCTTCGCTTGCCGACCACTCGAACCAATCGGTGATATTAAGGTCGTTATGTTCTACCCTTTCTTCTTTGGTGACTGGGTTGCCTTCGTCAGTGGTTTCATTATCCACTTCGACGGTTTTAATTTCCGTCCAGGGGGCAAAGGCTTCATAGCTAAAAGCGTAATTGCCCCCACGCTCTTCAATGCTATAGGGCGGTTCAGGGTTGAAGCTTATATCAATCCTGGAGATAGAGCCGTCGGCTGGATTGTCATCCGCATAAGCGAGCCTATATTCAAAGTGCAAAGAGGTGCCGAATACAAGAACAAAGACCATAAACATGCGCAGTAGCTTTGCCCAGGTGCTTTTAACCTGGGTAGGTAGGGCCCGCCTTGAAGCAGGGGCGCTTTGGCTGCGATATGTGAATGCTTTCGTCACTACTTAGCCTTCGGTATTGTCCGTGCCTTCTTCGTTAGGGTAGTCTTCATCGTAATAGGGGATTCCTGAATCTATAGAGGCATCGTCATAGTGCAAGTCGACGGAGTCGTCGGCGTAGCTTTCCGTGTTTTCCTGGACGAGGTAATAGCGCCCTGTTGCAGGATCCAAGTAGACCTTTCCAGCCTCAACATAGGAACCCGTTCCTTCAAGTTCCTCTTCCATCTGTTCGACGTCTTCAATTTCAGCGCCCACATCAACTTCGGCAAACTGGTTAAGGTCGACGCTCCAGGCAACAACGAGTGCTGTCATCAGACCCACGGCAAACACGAGCATAACGTCGCCGATGCCGCTCATTGAGGTCATGGGGTCAACGTCTTCGGCAACTTTGCGCGACCTGAAAGAATTTAAAGAATTGTTCGAGCTGAAGTAACTAGCCACGGCTGGCACCTTCTTTCGGGGCTCCCGTTTCCCCTTCAGCTGGGTTGAGGCCTTCACGCCTTATTTGCGGTGTAGCGCCGCCAGGTTGCGCCTGCGCTTGGGCTTGCGCTGTCTGCGCTCGAGCTTGGGCTTGAGCCTGAGCCTGAGCCTGCGTCTGGACCTGCGTATGTATGCTTGTGCTAGCAGGGGTGGAAGGAACTGATGGGCGTGGGGCGGGTGTAGCCGCTCTACTTGCAGCATAGCTTGCAGGAGCCACAGAATCAGTTCTGCCGGAAGTCGTTGTGCTGGCCGGGGCAAATGACGAGGTGCCAATCGGAACGCGGCTTTCAGCGCGGGATGCACTTAAGGGCGAAGGAGTACCTGCGGGGGTTTCGGTCTCCCGCGCGGCAGACGTGCCAGCGGGGGCTTCGGTTTCCCGCGCGACAGACATGCCCGTCCTGGCACTTGTTGTATCGCCTGCAGCAGGCACGCTGCCCGCATCCACTCCCTTTTCTTGCGCGCTCTTTTGCGACGCGGATTTAAGACCCTCTTCGAAGAGGAAGGCGTAATCGCTGGGCTCTTTGATGCTAATCTTGCCTTCTGAGCGCAAGGTTTCAATCTTTTGCAGCATGGTAGCCATGGCGCTATCCATGGCTGACAGGTAGTCGTTATACCAGGTGCTGCGCAGCTTGCCGATAGCAAGGCAGATGGCGGCAACCACGAGGCCCGTTACGGTCGTGTCAAAGGCGATAAGCAATGAACTTGAAAGAGCCGAAGTGTCGGTGCGCCCCAGTGCTTCAATGCCAGGGCCAAGAGGAATAAGGGTACCCATAAGCCCAAGCATGGGGGAAACCTTTGCGGCGGTATTGTTGCGACCCGTAATTTTGTCGTAGCGCGTTTCTTCTTTATTAACCTCGCGGCGAATAAGGGCCAGGAGGGCGTCGCCGGGCAAGGTGCGGTAGTCATAAACGGTAAGAAGGGCACTCTTTTGCCGGTTGAGTAAACCTGATTCGGTTATGACGGCAGGGATGTCTTTTTCTTCGGCACCCATGAGGGCTGAAAGAAACTGAGGCATTGATACCTTGAAGTTGCGTCGCTCAGTAAAGTATTCAACTGCAACGCTACCGATGCTAAACAGGGCATAGGCAACAAGGGCGAAGAGCAAAATAATGTCGGGTGCGAGCAGTGCCTGAGCAAATGCATGCAAAACGTCAGAAAGCGAAGACTGTGTCACAATGTCCATGGATACCTCTTTTAATTTATGTTGTTCTATTACTTATACTATTTTACTGCTCGCCTGTCCTTGGGCTCGCAATTGGGGCTTTCCTGTCACATTTCCTCTACGTTTGCTCTATCTTTGCTCTACGTTTTGTTCCGCAACAGGCCTCTTTATAGCAGCACCTATTCCTAGCACAATACTTGCCTTAATAATATAAATAACGGTAGTGTTTATAGCTACAATACTGTGTTCTGTACAAAATAGTATAAATTTGAAATACGATTTTACTAGTCAGTTTATGAGTGTTTTTCTATTATGAACTCATGCCAAAGCCCAAGTGGGTTACGAGGAGGGGCAAATAGAGAAGCTATTTTGTTCTGTGCTCATTCCGCACAGAAAAGCCGCGAAAGAAGAAGGCTTCCCCTGTGTTCAAAGGAGGAATTATGGCAGAAATGACACGTAGGGACATGCTGAAGGGTGCCGCCGTTGCTGGCGCTGCTGCTGCAGTTGCTGGTCTGGCTGGTTGTGCTGCTGGTGCTGAAAAGCCCGCAACCTCTTCTGCTGCTGCAAGCGCAGACGCTGCTGCTGAAGCAATGGCAGAATTCAAGATGGTGCTCGGCGCAGAAGCTGGTGGTAGCAACTTTGGTATCTACCGCGAAAGTGCTGACCTTCACGGCGACGCTTCCGAAACTGACGACACGCTGGCTAACCTGAACAGCGCCATGGGTGGCGAAACTGGTGCACACACCAAGTATGCTGCATTTGCAGAAGCTGCTGCTGCTGCTGGTCTGGACCGCATTGCCGCTCTGTTCGAAGCTACTTCCAAGGCTGAAGACCTGCATCGTCACGAAGAAGAGCGCGTTGCTCAGCTTCTTGATCCCGACGCAAAGCTTCCTGAAAAGCCAAGCGTAAGCCCCACCGAAACCGACGGCAACCTGATTGCTGGTGCTCGCGGTGAAATCTATGAAACCGCTGAAATGTATCCTATCTACATTGCTACCGCTATCAAAGAGCGCGACGCTGAAACCGATGCCGACAAGAAGGACGCCCTTGACCAGGCTGTTCAGGCATTCACCCGCGCCAAGCTGGCTGAGGCTTATCATGCCAAGTGGTACATGGATGCTTACACCACCATCGACACTCCGACAGACGAAAAGTACTGGCTGTGCACAACCTGCGGCTTCATCCACAAGGGTGCTAAGCCCGGTGCATGCCCCATTTGCGGTCTGACGGAATACGAAGAATTCTAAGTCATTACTCTTTGATTGAAGTAGACGGCACCCTCCCTCGTCTGCTTGCAACAAGAAGAGAGCGCGTCCTGTTGTGGATGCGCTCTCTTTATATGTAGTGGCTGTGTTGTGGGCGTGCGCCTGGTCGAAAAGGCCTAGAAGGCGGGGCCCAGCTGGAATTTTAAGTCTTCGACTTCGTCTGCCGAAGCGCAAATCATGACAAAATTGCGAAGCACGGTCATGCCTGCTTCACCGGATTGTTCAGGCAGGAACTGCACGCCCATATAGTGGTCGTGAAAGCTTACGGCCGCAGGGAAAAGCATGGAGTAGGAAGACCAAGCTTGTACGAGCGGGCCCGTAGGAGCAATAAAGGAATGCTCGTAGTAAAACTCTTGGCCATCTTCAATGTTGTCGAGCAGCTTCGTTTTACAACGCTTGTCACGATAGAGGGGGGCCATGCCCTTATGGGGAAGTTCGAAGTCGAAGCCGTATTCATCGACATCGGGCAGGTCGCGACAGGAACCAACAATGAAATTGATTCCTTTAACGAAGCGTTCACCAAGCTGGCTGGCAGTTGATTCCCGCCCCGTGCCATAGAGTAGATGCATTCCAACATTGATCCCTAGAAAGGGTTTGTTGGCAACAATGGCTGCCTTGAGGTGTTGTTCAAGGTCCTTTTCCCTAATAGCTTCTATGGCTTCGGCGAAACCCGCCTTCCCATAGAGCACAATGCCGTCCGCGCCAACAATGGCGTCGGGGTCAGACGATGGGAATACTTCGGCACCTGCTTCATTGAGGGCCGTTTCGATAAGGCTTAAATCTTCGAGCCCGTAGTCAACTAAGGCAATGAGTGGCATAACGCCTCCTTTATGATGTGCTGATATCAACCGTTTCTACTTGAAGCGTTTGCATGATATCACGTAATGCCCCTGCACGGCGGATGGCAGCGCGCAACTCCGTAATGCGCCCGTTCGCGCGCCATTGGGCTTCTTCAAGAGCAGGGTAGGGCACGCCACTGCGTTTGAAGTTTGATGCAATCATGGCGTCAGTTATTTCGATACCAATGTGGCGCCCCCACGCTTCAAGGGCAAGGTTGCGGCGGACGGCCTCTTCGGCCTGCTGGGTGAGTTCAGCGTTGAATTGGTCGGGGTCTATGCGCTGCTGGATGAGGTATTTTTCAAAGGCCATGTTTTGAGCATTGGCCTTTGCATATATTTCCTGGAGCTGTATTTCTTCCTGCGCGTCGACCATAATTTCGGGGATTTCGCCCACAAGGCGTTCCTGAAGTGCATGGAGCGCTTCGTTTTCGCGCATCTTTTGCAGGACGGGGGACATGCCTGCGTTACTTCCAAGCGCAGGTAGATAAATCTTGATGGGGTCATAGCTTGTCAGTTCGTATTGCGGGCTGCACGTAACTTCTGCCGTAAAGGAAAAGGGGCTAGAAGCTGCGGGCTTCGTGGGGCAGGCATAGGAAGGGTCGCCAATTTTTACCAGGTCTTCAGCGATAAGCGCCTGGGCAAAGCCAGCTTCGCTTAAACTTACGCCGACCGTTGCGGCAACGGCTTCTTCGCCAAAGGCTTCGTTGATGACTTCACGGGGTGCTTCGCCAGCGGCATAGCCGTCGAAGGGATACTTGTAGGCGAAATCAGCATAGGTATGGGCAAACTCGAGGTCGACTTCTTCTGGGCTCATTTCAATAGTGAACCTGCGCTGGAAGGCGTCAATTGCTTCAACTTCATATTTCATGGCAGGGCCTAACTTGCGGTGGCGTATTGTTCGCGGTATTCGCGGGGCGTGCAGCCATAGGTGCGCCCAAACTGGCGGTCGAAATAGCTTTGCTGGCTGAAACCGCAGGCGCTTGATATGCGGGACACGCTTTCGTTGGTGTTCTTAAGGAGGCGACTCGCCACTTCAAGCCGGTAGAGATTCAAAAAGTCGATAGGGCTTTTTTGCAGATAGTGCTTAAACACCTTCGAACATTTGCTGCGGCTGACGTTACCTGCCGCCGCAATGTCGTCGAGAGTAATTTTTTCGTTGAAGTGGTCATAGATGTATTGACTCATGCGGCGCTGAGTGCTGGCGTCATGGTCGGCTGGATAACTGGATGCATCTTCGGCTTTGTAGGCGTTGTAGATACGGCTGAAAGCGAGGTGCAAAAGACCAATAATAGTGAGCTCGTAAGCCTGAGGCCGCGTGCGTTCAAGTTCGGCGATTTCGTCAACGATATTGCCCAGTTCCGTTGCTGAACCCGTAGAGGCAAGCAGGTGGAAGTGCGAGAAGTCTTCGTCGTTGACGATGGGGGACACGTAGCGCGCAAAAATGGTGTCGTTACGCGTCATGAGCGCAGGATCGAGCACGACGATATTTGCGCGATAGTCGCCATGGCTTCCGCTGTCGGCAACATGCATTTGGCGATGGTTGATGAAGCAGAAGTCACCCGGTTGCAAATCGAGTTCGATGTCGTTAATGAAGCAACGCATGCCACCGGCAAGCACGTGAATGAGCTCCACGCCGTCGTGCCAATGCATAAGCGGGTCATGCTGAATACGGCTGCTTTCACCCTCTTCCTTAATATAGAGAGGAACGCCTGGCTGGTCGTAGCGAACGCTTTCCGCAGCTTGTGCGAGTACGGCAGAATCGATAGGGGCATAGCTTGCTGTCATAATTACCTCTTACTCTTGTCAGACAAGATAATAATACCGCTTATTCATGTAAAATGCTGCATTTTTGTTTGTTTTTGACAAAATAGTGCAAAACCAACAAGTATGTAACAACTTGGCGGGCATGCGGGATACATGGTAGAGTAATCCTTGAACAAAAGGAGTTTGCATGCCTATCGTTGCGCGCCTTACACGACTACTACCCATTTTTTTCGGTATTGCACTTGCGGCACTTGCGCTCTATGTATTTTTTAGCATTCGCTATACGCCCGTTAAAGCAAAAGAAGTGCTCATAAAGGTTTTTACCGTTTTCTTTGGCTTGACGACGATTTTCTTCATCCTTGCAACGATTTATGCTGCGCTTGACTCAACGCGCCCTGAAGCGGTGGAGCTCATGCTCACCTTCCTGCTTCCTTTTGCTTTCGGTCTGGCGCTCACACTTATTTTCCGGGCCATCTTTTTGCATAACCATCCTGCGTATAAGCTCAAGCCTGTGCGCGCTCAGACCATAAAAGACCCGCTCTGGAAGCGCTTTTTCCGCTGGGTATTGCTGCAGCGGTAGCGCTCTACTAAAGTTCAATTGAAGCTCAACCAATTTGTCCTCTTTGCCAGGATTAAGGGGACAGGTAAAGGTAGAAGCGTATGGACATAGCAGCTCATACCTCACCAGACCACGACGGGCAAAAAGCGGTCTCTGCCGCAGCGCGCGAGAAGCTTGCCGGCGCAAAGCATATTCTCGTAGGTGCGGGTGCGGGGCTTTCGACCGCCGCAGGTTTGACTTACTTTGGCGAACGCTTTAATACGCATTTCAAAAAACTTCATTGACTATTATGGTTTAACCGACATGTATTCGTCGGGTTTCTATCCTTTCCCCGACGAGGAATCAAAATGGGCCTATTGGGCAGAGCATATCTGGATGAACAGGTACAACCCGCCCGCGCTGCCACTGTACGAGAGAAAGGAATCATTTCATAGCCGCTGTAGTGCTGCAATTGCTTCGTTAAAACCTTCAGCTTTGAGCAACTCTCAATGACATATAATTTATTCACCGGAAACAAGCTTTAGCGGATAGTTTCCAGCTAGTTTTAGAACTTTGATATTTCCATAACTCTTTAGTCAACATTTTGCTGGAACGCAACAAGGTGGCCTTGCATCATTTGTGAGCAATGCAGGCAATATGTTTAACCAGGCGCTAAGTGGTATTTCTAGTATTGCAGGCCCAGCGCTTACCCGTGCCTATAACAACGCATCCGGTGCTGCCCAAAAAGTCTATG
>JAFUCE010000016.1 GCA_017459805.1 Eggerthellaceae bacterium | reverse complement strand
GCTGGTGTCGCTTCCCATCGAGATAGGCACTACGGCCACCGACGCCGACGACGGCGACCACGAGGCCCTGGCCGACGCCGAAGTCGTCATCGTGGACGAGGTTCGCTACAAGGGGCTCGTTCCCGGCAAGGAATACACCATAGCGGGCGCCCTCATGGACAAGCAAATGGGCAAGGCCATTCAGCAGGATGGCAAGGACCTCACTTCCATGGTGTCGTTCAAGCCCGAGTCGCCCGATGGGTCCGTAAAGGTAACCTTCAAGTTCGACGGCAGCAAGCTGGCGGGTCACACCACCGTGGCGTTCGAGAGCCTGAAAGCCGACGGCATCGAGCTTGCGGTTCATGCCGACATCGAGGACAAAGACCAGGCTGTGAAGCTGGTCGAGCCTCCCAAGGAGCAGCCCAAGAAGCCGACTCCTGAGGCGCCGCAGCCCACGCCCGAGCCTTCCAAGGGCAGCTACACGCCCAAGACCGGCGACGAGGTGACGGCCAACGTGCTGGCAATCCTGGCTCTTGCTGCTTGCATGGCCCTCGGTATCGCTCTTTACGCACGTCGTCGTAGCTGCAAGAAGGCGACCGAAGGGCTGCTTTCTGACGGCGAAGAAAAGGACGAGGAGACTCCGTCCTACTGGCGAAGCCTCTACCAGGAGAAATAGCCATGGCCAAGTGGTTCTTCTTCGGGATAGGCTGCTACGCCATGTTCTGCACGATCCTTGGCTGGTGCTGCGTCCACGTAGGCGCCCAAGCCGAGCGAGAGTTCGAAGAACACGGTGAGTGGTAAAGCAAAGTGCCCAGGATGTAAGTCCTGGGCACTTTTGAAGCTACGTTACCCCTGTGTTTTCCCATCTATTGTGGTTTCCATATCAGGCTACTATAGTTCCGGGAGTCGCCTTCCGACTAAATCATGGCTTTCTTCCCAATTAACTGTGTCTGGCAAAAAGCATGTGATTTACGCCACCTCCGAAAAGCTGATTCACCCGATTCGTGTCTACTAAATTGCCCCATTCAAAACTTGTAGTCTTAGGCATGTACAGCACCGTTAAGAATCTTGGATTCAAATTAACGTTGTCAAGGTTGAGTGGGGCCAGGGAAACACGCGGGCGTGTCACTACTGCAGGGGTAGCCGCGTCTCGGTTACCCACAATATTGCTAAACCACCAGCAACGAACAATGGGGCCTTGCTATCTCCCCCTGTTGTCTTGCTCTGTGCTTGCTGCTAGGCTCTGTGAACCGAGTAGTCAATGCCTGCAATACGAAATCGCTCAATCCCTTCAAAAACAAAAAACTCTTTTGCCCCGCAAAAACTGGCAATGTTATAACCGTGCTCGTTGTTGCCGGTGTACATAACGCTATCGTATCCGATACCATCGAACCCGAGACGTTTGGCACAGTCTGCAATGAATTGAGTGGGAACATACTCTACCGCATCGTCGGAAGAGCGCATTGGACGCACCAGCTCTTCTTTTATTCGAGATAGATTGTCCAGGTTTGCTGCAAGAGCAGCACTATCCACGTCTGCGCTGAACGGACTAATACGATCGATGCGACTGAGGTCAAGTACTTGTAAATCAATCTTTGGGCGCATTGTGGCAACCGCGACTTCATCATGTACCGCGGCGCGTATTTCCGCCATCGCTGTTTTCGGAGAGCTCGCTATATATAGGCAGCAAACGCCTTTTGGGGACATTCTGCCTTCGGCGGCTTTATCGCGCCCTGGTTCATATAGCTCTATTTCTGACGGGTTGCTAGTTTTGTCGTTCCAAATCCGCGCGCGGTACCATGGCGAAGACGTAGAGTCGATTTTCCTAGTGAGTGCACGAAGAAGATTGTCTAGATTTGAGCGATTTTCGATATGCGCAGAGTACCTGTGATGGTACTTGATTTCATCGGCAAAGTCGTCCCAGGTTCTAGATCCAAAAAAGGCGAACTCGCTTAAACTACGTGTTCCTCTCTCAGGGGCGATGGTTACATCGTTTTCAATCATGCTGCTAATACGATTATCTCCTGGGAAAAGTGCTTTGATTAGCTTGTAAAACCCAATTTCGCCTATTCCGGAAAAAACATCCCAGGTAGAGGTAAACATCTTCCAAAGACTACCTGCGGGACCGTGCTCAATTCCATTTGCAACATTGGCAACGGGTGTATAAATATCGAGCAAATCTTCGAAACGATCAGCTAGTTCACTTTCGGGGACAACCTTGTATAGTTCAACCCCTTGGGCGCCGCACGCATCACATACTCCGAAACCAGCCCTTCCGCTTGCGGCAGCAAGCTTAGAAGCTAAATCGTCATTGAAGCACTTGGGGCAGCAGTTCATCGGATTCCTCCAAATAGCTGTTCATCATTTCCATATGGTGCTTCAATGATAGCTTTTTCGCATATCCCAGCCCAGGAAAACGATCGCTGTCGTATATCGAGAAGTATTCCTTGAGTCCCTCAGTGGAATGCACCTCATTTTTTTTGGCCCATAAAACCAGTTTGCTTAGAGCATCGTGAAATTTCCCTGCAATATCCTTCTCAGCGTAGTCATCCTCGGAAATAAAATGACGTATTCTAACCTCATTCGTCGAGGAGAAATAGGTGAGGTGAAGTGCAACGACTTGAGGCATAAATCCACCTTCGTTATAGTCATCACCAATAATGGAGTAATCGGCAAACCCGATAAAACCCTCATCCCTGAAAAAAAGGTGTTCCTCGGTTAGAAAATCGTCATCACTATAACGATAGTCTGCGTTTTTTTTCCGTGGTTCGTACTTTGTTTCAAGCGAAATCGCTTCTCCGGATATTCGGCGTCTACGGCGCGAATCACCAGTAGGAATAAACGTGTAGTCGGGTTGCCTATATTTGCACATTTCTAAATACCAAGCCTCATGCTCCTTTTCGTAAAAATACGCAATCTTCCGATTCGGCGCATCAACGATAGGTGTCGTTGCTTTGTTTGGACGAAAAGCAAATACCGCATCGCTGCTACTTCGCAGAATACGTTCGTATCGCTCTGAAAAAACCGCATCGTGATCCAAATCGTTTGCTAATGAGCCTATTGTAGGATTAGCCACAATAACAAAGGTATGCTTACAAGCCTCAAGGGCTTGAATAGTTGTTAATAGAGTACTTGACGATTTCACAGGTTCGATAACAGGCACGACGTGCGTTAACTTGTCGGATTGGACCAGTTCACGAATAGCAAGCAGTTCGTTTTGCCTACCTCTAAGTATCGGATAGTACACGATAATCTCCTATACAATAAAACATGGCGCTTCGAGAAAAGCGTTTAATGCGGTTGCCTGCTTGATAGTAGCACGATGCGTGTAAGCTATGAGCCTAAACTCATGTGGGTACGAGTTTAGCGCCTCAATATTGATTTTGTCACCACGACTCTTGAGAGCCCTCAGGAATTCACCGCTGAACTGACAATCCGGTATTGAGTTAAAAAGATTAAAACAAGTCTGATAGTAGCGAGAGGCTCCAACATCGGGTAGCTCAAACCCGCAATTTAAAAGAATGCGATTACGCTCTGCTTTTCGTAATAGGTCATACTGTACGGCTCTATTAATCTCTGCAGTATATTGCAGAGATTCCTTTCTGACGCTGATACCGCCACGCTTGGTAAGCACGCATATACCGACTGGAGAACCGGCAAAGAAAGACAGGAGGCGTCCGCACGTGGCTTCCGAGCACAGGATGTTTACGTACTCGAAAGCTTTGTAATAGTTATTAATTTGCTTGTCCAACCGCTGAAAATTATCGAGATCTGTTTTAATCTCGTAAACGACTGCCCTACCGTTCACGATAACAAAATCAGCTATCGAACCAGCAATAGGCAGCTCACATATTGCAGTGCTAGTTCGAGGGTTATGAACTCCGAACACAAGTTTATTAAGCAGTAGACTCTTGAAAATGTATTCATTGCGATAATGCTTCTGCATATATTCAAATACTGCCCGAAGAACCTCACGATTAGTCATCCCTTTACAATGAGATGCATATTTCCGAGCAGCGTGTTCGTAAACTGGATCATATCCATGAGAAGCGAGCGCGTCAAGCGTACGCTCAGTAAACAACCTATTCAAAACCGCATGACTCATTGCTAAACTTTCAAATAATCCAAAACAACATTGTACACTACCCTTTATTGATTGTAGCTATCTGATTTGTAATCTCGACACGAGAGACTAAGGGTAGGCGGAAAAACGCTAGACTCTCGACAGCGCCTAGTGCACGGTGGTGGCGATGGTGAAGCGCATACCCTTGAGCTTGGGCATCTTCTACGGTCACCTGGCGCAAGGTGGTAGTCACCTGCGCTCGTAGCATTTGGCCTTAATCAGGTCGTCGGCCTCCTCGTTGGGGAGTGCGTTGATGGTGTCCTTCACGGATCTGGCGCGCCGGCTCTTTCAGTCCATTCTTTATTACTTTCGCATCGAGTGTTATGACGGGTTCGGACATGGCCTCTGCCTCCTTCGGCTGATTGGATTTGAGCAACCCAAACCACACTGATTGCTGCTGGCCATGTCTTTGCATCTAGATGCGTTCAGCTATTAAAGTGCACAAAAGCCTTATATTACTGGGGTGTCAAACACCACATGCAGCACAATCTTTTAGCAAGCCATAAACTTAGCGCTCGAAGATACGGTTTGATGCCATTATATTGACGGCAACGAGAAGCGTTACAGACACAATACAAATTGTACTCAATATGGCTGATGTAACAAAAGAGAAATTAGCAATGCCGTACAATGCATCCCTGGCAATAGACGTATAGTTTAATATCGGAAAGAAACCATACATATTTGGCTCTCGTCCCGGAGCCGTAGTGCTTAGAAAATAAGCAGGTAACATTGCCACAATGGAAATAACGCCTGTATAAAGCTGTCCCTCACGCTGTGTTTTTGCCAGGCAGCCAATACAAAGGAAGACAGAGGAGAAAAGTGTGGCTCCCATTACAATACATACAAGCAAAAGGATAATTGATGTTACGTCAAGCGGCACAATGCTATTTGGCACAACAAACCCATAGATAACAATACTCGCAACTGAAGCAATACCCGCTAAGCAGCTAGCCAACAAAACAGCAAAAAACTTTCCCATTACAATTGAAACAGCACTTATCCCTGTCGCAAAAAGGTATTCTAAAGTATTCTGCTCGCGCTCTCGAACTGTAAGTGCAAGCGCAAGAACGCCGGCAGCCATACTACAGACAAGAATAATGGTCATAGGAATAAAAGTAGCTGACAAAACAGCAGTATAATCAAGCTCATAATCATCCAGCTGCGCTAAGCGGGAATTTAACAACAGCATTGCTTGGCTATCATCACTGACGCTGTTGATTGATTCTATTCCCATAGAGCGTAGTAATTCGACAAGAGATGTAGCTACACTAATTGAGGTCTGGGAGTACGATGAGTACCAAACAATATAGGCTCGTGCGTCCTTTGTGATAAATATGTCCGCAGAACCAGACTCAACTCTTGATTTAGCTTCGTCTTCTGGGCACACGATGCGGTCCCATCCGTTTTCTTCAAGGATAGTAGTAATTAAAGTGTCTTCGTCTTGATCCGTGCAAATAATATAAGGAGAAAACTCTGCTTGAGCATCTAGTGCAGCAGACGAGAAAAGCATCATTAAAGGGAAAAAAAGAAGTGGCATTGCTAATATATTTAGAAGCATACGCCGAGAGGAGAAAAATTCCTTAATCTCCTTGATAAAAATATGCCAAATCGCAGCCAAGACTATCCCACCATTCGATGGAGACTGGCATAGGCCTCTTTGAAACTCTTACCATCCGTGAGTTCAGAAATGCTATAACATGAACCTAGAATACCTTGGTGTAAGAGGATGATAGACTCACAAAGAGCAAGCACATCCCCTGCTGAATGGCTTGAAATAACAACAGTTTTGCCCTCGTTGGCACAGTCAAAAAGAAAAGAATCGACCGCTTCTGCTGCTGAAAAATCGAGGCCTGAATCGGGTTCATCGAATAAAATGATACTGGGATTGTGAATAAGCGCCCTCACGATGGCAGTTTTTTGCCGCATTCCAGTAGACAGTTTTCCAGCTTTTTTATCAAGATAGTCAGTTATTTTGAAGCGATCAGCAAGATATCGAATAGCCTTTCGCTGCTCTGAGTCGCTCAATCCTCTTAGTTTCGCGAAATAGGCGATATTGTCCCGCACAGTCAAGTCTTCATATAAACCCGCATTGCCACCATGCAGAACCGCTGTTTGCCTACGACGTAGCTGAGAAGTAGTTGGAACTCCGTTAAAAAGGATAGTACCAGAGTCGGGCTCAAGCGTGCCCCCTAATATACGAAGGAGCGTAGTTTTCCCAGCGCCATTTTCTCCCAATAAGCCTATGACTCGACCAGGCTCTATTGAAAAAGAAACAGAGTCGAGCACGGATTGGGAACCAAACCGCTTCGTTATATTTTTCAAATCAATTTCATTCATACGGTTCTATGATAGCATCATAAATTTTTCCTCAAGATTATCACTGGAGCTTTGTTCTACAGAGCTAATCAATCCACGTTTCATAATATAAACTTCAGCATCAATTTCCTTCAAGAACGAAAGAACGTGACAACTCATTATAATAGTACCACCCGATTTTTTATGGGCTAAAAGTGCGTGCTTGAGCAGTATTACACCGTGAATGTCCAACCCATTAATCGGCTCGTCAAGAATAATGAGTTGCGGCTCGCCCAAAAAAGCGCACGTTAAACCAGCCCTTTTTTTCATCCCAAGCGAAAAATGACCAATCTTTCTATCGACCCATTCCTCGCAGCCAAAGCGCTCAATTGCCTTCAGGTAGGATGCTTCATTAAGATCCACACCCCGCATGCAGGCATCAAATTCGCACATTTCCTTAAGTGTTAAATCATTCAACAAAAGTGGGTTATCAGCTAAATAGCTAATTTCCGTTCGGGGCAATAACTCTAGCTTTTCGCCATTTAACAAAACTTGGCCCGATGATGCTTCCTCTATTCCCGCAAGAACACGAAGCAGTGTTGTTTTCCCAGCTCCATTTCTTCCTACGAAGGCGGCAATTGACCCCTTAGAAATCTCGAAGGATATTGGCCCAAAGCCGTTTTTCTGCCCGTACCTACGAACACAGTTACTAACGCATAGCATTGCTTCTCTTTCTTGAAAGAACGTCACGCATTACTCTTACCACACCGTATAATGCTGCAGGAACAAGAGCAAAAAAAACAAGGAATAATGTCAGCATCCATTTCTCAATAGCGATGCCACCCTCCTGGTCGATGTTTTTTAGCATGTAGTCAAGAATCGGGAATGCCGCAAAAATAGATACAGCTAGCGTTATTACACCAACGGGTAAGAAAACAAATGCCGCCCCTCTTATAATAAGACATAAGACGAAAAGAACAAAAAGAACAATAACCGATAGGGTAGCTGAAACAACGATTAACGCAATTCGTAGTTCACTTAATCCAACATGATAATATTGCCGAGTGTCGCGGGCTAAAACACCTTCTTCAGAAGCAACTCCATCGAATAAAATCCCAAAAAAAGATAGCACTAAGCTTGGTACCAACCAAAAAGGAGAGGGAAGCAGTACTTCAAGCATGCTCGTCCCGACCACAATAACTATCAAAGCTAATATGCTGCTCTTTTTAATAGTTAAAACTTTCTGATTAATTGTTGCCTGAAATCGCGTTGTCCAAGGCAAAGACAATGCTGCCAGAGGCATATGTACTGTTTCTGCAAACTGCTCAATTCT
Organism: Eggerthellaceae bacterium; assembly: GCA_017459805.1. Classification (GTDB taxonomy): domain Bacteria; phylum Actinomycetota; class Coriobacteriia; order Coriobacteriales; family Eggerthellaceae; genus CACXMZ01. The sequence continues at coordinate 492 of JAFUCE010000016.1, read as the reverse complement.
ATTAGCAACAAATAGAATGAAGAGAAAAGAAAAAAAGAAGCTAACGGCATAGCACAAAACCAACAAGGGCTGACTTACGTTATATGCCACCCAGAGTGTTACGGGAACCCCCGATAAAAACAAAGGCGCCGAATAAGAAAGCTGAATGCAGCATTCCTGAAGTCGGGAAGCGCCAACGCACTTCAAATAATCGCTGTGTACCTGCGAAAAATCAGTGCCTAGATTAATCGCGGAGACAAAGCCAAGACAAAAACCGATGAGAACAAATAGTATCACAATCGATTTGAATTCAGTTGCAACAAATGCTGTGCTTGGAGTAGAAACAAGGAGTAAGATAGAAACAGCGAGAAAAGAAAAACCAGCAACGAGAGACATCCTTCCAGCAATAAGCAAAAAATGACGTCCCTTTAACAATTTGGAATAATAGAGCGACAACTTCATTTGGCCACAACGCAGCAACGATGCCCATAAGGCATCGTTGCCACTTGTTGT
>JAFUCE010000049.1 GCA_017459805.1 Eggerthellaceae bacterium | reverse complement strand
GTCGTCGAACTCGCTGCCGCGGTCGGCCAGGATGATGCCGAAGGTCGCCTCGAAGGCCTCCGGAGACCCCAGGTAGGTCTCGATCGCATCGAGCGCCGCGACCGTGCACCTGGGCGAGCCGTCGGGCTGCAGGATGTAGAACTGGAAGGAATGCCGCACCAGGTGTAGGCTCAGCACCCGCTGCCTGTCAGACTCGCACCCCACGGCGCTCTTCCATGAAGCAACCCCACGAGGCGGCCCCAGGAAGCGCCCCCTTGAGCAAAAAAAAGTTAATTTCTGTCACAAAAATGGATTAGTACACAAAAACATTCTGTTAATGTTGCATATAAGACTCTTATTTTGAATAGGAGTTAGCAGCTGGACAATTGGCAATACATAATGCCTGATAAAGATTATATCGAAATAAATATAAAGATAGCTTGTTGTGTACTAATCCGTTTTTGTGACAGAAAACATCTTTTCTTTGGATTGGCATGCGCCTAATGAGGGAAAATGAACCATCCCTAGTTGTGGGGCTCATAGAAGTCGCCGCACCAGCTCCAGGTGCCACCGGAGATACTCGACAACTCGGCATCGCTGAGCTCATAGCCCTCATCGGCTGCCAGCTTCATGACATCTTCTGGTGTCTTGCACGCTTTTACTTTTTCTTATAATTCGGGATCTAAATTTGAATAATCCATTGGTGCACCTCATCTCCTTGTTATAGACAAGCCTTCTATAAGTGGTCTAGTGCATTTACGCAAAACAGCGGTGTATCGTCGCTGAAAATATCAAAGGACATGCTCTTTTGTTAACTCTTCTAATCACTCTTTTGTTAAATCTTCTGAGGGATGCGGATGGTGGCTATGGTCCCGCCGCCTTCGCGCGCGGCGATGTCAAAGCTTGCACCGCAGGCCTGCAGGCGTTCGCGTATGTTATCAAGGGCCCCAGGGACGCTTTCAACAGAAGCTGGACCTTCGAAGCCAGGACCAGTGTCTTCAACGCAAATCACTGACACACCCGCTTCCTCGCTGGTTGAAATGCGCACGAGTAAGGGGTCCAGTTCGGGGTCTACACCGTGCTTCACGGCATTTTCCACCAAGGGCTGCAGTGTGAGTGGGGGCAGGTGGAAGGCCGTGTGCGGACAGTCGATTTCCACGACAAGCTCATCTTCAAAGCGAGCCTTTTCGACCGCAAGATAGGCGCGAGCATGCTCAAGCTCCTTGGAAAAGGGCACCTCGCCTTCCTGCGCAACGGCGTCGAAGTTTGCGCGCAAATAGTCGGTAAAGTCAAGCGTGACCTGCTGGGCGCGCTGCGGGTCCTGCGCGCACAAGTAGTAGATACTTGTCATGACGTTGTAAATGAAATGCGGCCGCAGTTGCAGCGCCATGACCTGGGATTGCCGCCGCGCAGTTTCTTCAAGCTGTCGAACGTGGGCATCTGTCTGGTCGGCAATAATGAGCCCAAGCATCACCAGCGCCGAAAGGCTCGTGCCAACAACGAGCACGCTCACGCCGAAAAAGGTGGCCTGTAAAAGCGTGCTTACCAGCGGCCCCAGGTTGCACACCGCGTAAGCAATACGTTGGCGGGGCGTAAGCTTGTGCCTTCTGCGCCAAAAACCGACCAGGTTGAGCAGCATAAGCGCAAGAGGCGGAATGAACAATGCTGCGCCATAGGGCCCAGGCAACACGCATTTTAATTCGTCCGAGAAGAGGTAAACCTTACCAGAAAACTGCGCGTAAACCAGCACTCCAACGTAGGCTATATAGATGGCAACAGCAACACGAAAGAAGAGGCTCCTCCGCAGATCTTCGTTGGCACAGCGCATCAGGTAGGCGGAAAACGACAGCACAATGGCAACCGAAAAAAGCAGCTCGAAGAAAACGCCGACGCGTGCAAGCCACATGAAATTGGGTCCAAGGAAACACTGCGCCACCTGTTCGAGTAGATCGCAGGCAATATAGATGGAGAGCAGCGAAAACATCAGCCTGAAGTAGCGGCGTTCCCACTGCTTCACATAGGGGGCGGTTAAGGTGATTACCAAGCCCAGCAACGCAGACATGAGCCCGCCTGTTGCTACGGCGAGGTTGAAATAGTGAACCCACTCGGCCATTTAGTTAGGCACCGCCTGCTGTTGGCTGTCAGGCGTGCTAGACGGTGCGCTGTCAGGCGTGCTAGACGGTGCGCTGTCAGGCGTGCTGGATGGCGTGTTAGACGGCGTGCTAGACGGCATATTAGACGGCATACTGTCAGGCGTGCTGTCAGGCGTGCTGGATGGCGTGCTAGACGGTGCGCTGTCAGGCATGCTAGACAGTGCGCTGTCAGGCGTGCTGTCAGGCATATTCGACGGCATATTAGACGGCATACTGTCAGGCGTGCTGGATGGCGTGTTGGACGGCATATTGGATAGCCCCACTACCGGATGCCGGAGTTTGTCGACCTGGTCAAGCACCCCATCGATCGTGATTGGCTTAAGCATGAACCCACACGCGCCGGTTTTCCAGGCATCAAGGGAGTATTCGCGATACGCGGTAAGGAATACCACGTTGGCCTTCGGGCATGTTTCAAGTATCTTTTGGCAAAGGTCCAGGCCATTCGTTTTCTGCATTTCGATGTCTAGGAAAGCAATGTCGACAGGGTGCGCCTGGGCGTAGACAAGCGCATCGCTTGGTCGATTGAAACCGGTTATGGCAGCTTCTGGCAGGGCTTTTTCCAGCAAGGCGATAGCACCCAAAAGGGCATTGCGTTCGTCGTCAACAACGATAACCCGGGGTGGTTCATCTGCCTGTACCACGTTGAGCAACGTAGCAGATTCAACACCGAGGCATTCTGCAATGCGCGGCACGATTACAAGGTCGGGTATGCGTTCGCCCAGTTCCCAGCGCGCAACCGTGGAACGGTCAACGAAAAGCTTCATAGCAAGCTGTTGTTGCGAAAGACCTTTTGCGGTTCTGAGCGCTTTCAGCGAGTTGGCGAATGTGGTACTCATATAGCCCAGACGACCTTTCCTTGTTCATACGTGCTAATAGTATCACGAAACGGGCGAGCCCAAGAAATAGCCCAGTCCGCGTTTTCCCAAGCCCCGTTTTTGCACCGTTACAGGAACGAAGCGCCCTGTATATGGTAGGGTTATTTATGCAATATGAATGATGCGCCTCGAACAGATGCAAACCAGAAGCCCTCTGTTGCTCCAGCAGGGGTAGTGCAGCCTTTCAACACTCAGCAGGCCCCGGGGCAGACAGGCTACGGCGCGTCACCATCGTCGCCAGTACCGCTGTCGACACCACCACCACCACTGCTGTCGACACCATCACCACTGCTGTCGACACCATTACCACTGCTGTCGACACCACCACCACTGCCGTCGTCACCATCGCCACCACTGCCGCCTGCTTTGCAACCTTTCAACAATCAGCCCAAGAAAACGAACACAGGCGTAAAGCTTGCTGCAGGCGTCGGTGTTGCCATTATGCTCGGTCTTATTCTTGCCAGCTTTATTGCGGTAGGGTTGTTCTTCCATTCATGTACTACAAGCTTCAGCGATCCGCCCATCGGCGACACCGCAGAAACGAAGGCCTTCATCAAGGACCCGGTCGTTACCGAGCGCGACCTGGAAACCTTCGACATCATACGCGGTGGCTTCGAGAAGATGTACATCGAGTCCCTTACCCTTCCGACCGTCGACTCCAAGGCGCAGGCCGAAGTTGACGCGCGCAATACCGTCGACGAGTACCGTGCGCGCCTTGCCAAGGGCATCTGGCCTGAGAGCGACGAGTTCTTTTTGGGCCCCGATAGCCATAGAAGCCCGCAGCTCTGGGTGCGTCTTGCGCAGCTGTCCGAAGACTACCTTGAAAAGCAAACGGGCGAGCAGTGGCGCATCGTCGGCCTGTCGTATCCGTTCCCCAGCAACGGGCCTATCCCCGTGCCCCCTAAACGCACGGAAGACAGCACCGTCTACACCCATTGCGTGTGCGAAAGCGGAGCAGACGAGGGCTTGAACGCGTCGGTGGCCTACAAGCGCTGGGTGAGGCCCGCCACCTTTTCGTCCAATATAGAAGAGGTGCGCGAACAGGTGCGAGAACAAGAGCAGATGCTTGCTGCCCTTGATGCCAGCAAAACAATCGAAGGGCGCAAATGTCTACTGGGATCTTACGATTCCTTCTACGTTTTCGCCAGGGGCGAAGACGACGAGCTGCGCAACCCCGACACCTTTGTAGCGTTTGCAAAGGCGCTGGCCGAAGAACTGGATAGTCCCACCGCGGATGTCTACTTGCTCGAGGCCGACACGCCAATTGTCCTAAGGAGCAATAGCTTTTACGAGTATGGCAACGACAGCTTGGCACAGATTGTAGATTACGAGCAGGCCCGCAAGATGCTCGTGCGCGACAGTGCATGTTCCCTCGAAACCGCACCTGCCGACACCTTGCTTACGTGTCTGTTCTACAACAATAAGGACAAGGGGACAAACGATTACTCTCTGTACGGGTACCTGGTGCCCAAGGATCATGAAGAGCCACAACAAGGAGTTCCGCGTAATGGCTTAACGGCCGACAGTGAGCTCGGGCAGTTTGTGGCCGAGCAGTGGGGGATAAGCGAAGACCAGGTGGCGGCGTTTTCCTTGTATGAGACGGAGGCGTATTCCAATCCTGCGAGTAAATATTCGGTGCACATTATGGTTCCGCGTGGGGCACTTCCGGAAGACTACTACGGCTTCTACGATGCTGTCTATGGTATGCATAAGGCGCTTTGGAAGCGTCTGTTCGGGCCGGATAGTGCGGATGGAGACATGGGCGCAATTGCAGACAAGGAATGCGTCTTGTATGCCTATATGTATGTGGTCGACGCCGACACGCTTGAAGACCCTGGTGGCAAGGTGACGTTTGCGCAGCTGCGCGAAGCGGGGCTGTCCGATCCGGCGCAGGTGGAGTCCTTCACGTTCGACGCGGCGCTTTATGCGCATATGGGATGCTATGCCGGCGACGGCGATAACATAGAGGATGGGTGGACGAACGATTTCGGTGTGGACCTCGAAGGGACGATAAGCGAATCTCGCGAATGGTTTTTGGCGCAAGAAGGACTCTAGCTTTTTACAGGTTCCCGAGTTGTTCGAGTGATACGCTGCCGCCCGATACGAACAAACACAGCTTGTCGGTTTCGCTTACGGGGATAAGCCCCTGGAGGATAGCCCCCGCACCAATGCCTGACGAAGGTTCACACACAAGCTTGCCTTCCGACACGATGAGCTTTGTACCCTTCAAAATGAATTCTTCATCCACAGCGGCAAAGGCATCGACGTTCTGGGCGACGTAGGGGAAACACGCGTCACCTGGGATAAGCGAAACGAGGGCGTCGGCCACGGTCGCCTTCTTTTCGACGCTCGTGGGCTGCCCGGCGGCAAGGCTTGCTGTCCAGCGCGGAAGAGCGGCAGGTTCGGCACCATAGACCTTCGCCTTCGGCAGGGTAGCTTTAAGGGCGCAGGACACGCCACCAATCAAGCCGCCGCCGCTCACGGGTATGACCACGGCATCAAGGTCGGGGCAGTCCTCGGCAATTTCCAGCCCAGCCGTGCCCTGGCCAGCCATAATCGCCTTGTCGTTAAAGGGCGGCACAATTGCCCCGCCCGTTTCGTCCGCAATCCGTTGCGCAACTTCAAAGCGTTCCGCAAGCTCGCATCGGACTACTTCGGCGCCCCATTTTTGAATGGTGTCAACCTTTACTTGTGCAGCCGTATGAGGCAAAACAATGGTCGCCTTTACCCCCAGCATCCGTGCAGCGTAGGCAACTGCCTTGCCATGGTTGCCCGACGATGCAGCCACAATGCCGCGCTGCAACTGGTCGTCTGAAAGCGACAAGATCTTATTCATGGCTCCACGGTATTTAAAAGAACCCGTGACCTGTAAGCATTCTGGTTTGGCATACACTTCGCAACCCAAGTATTCATCCAGCGCGCGCAAACGCAAAAGCGGCGTCCTTGTAATGTATGGCGCAATCCGTGCGCGAGCCTCCTGGATTGTTACATGCGTCATTCCCATAACAGCTCCTTATCTTAAGAATGAGTGGATAGCAATTGCCCACGCAGGCTGCTGCGAGCAAGAGCCTGTTTTTTGGTAAGTGGTCTTATGCGCTTTCCAAGTTTGCTTGCCATACTTTCAACCATTTCAGCAAAGACGGCATTATCGTAAACATGCCATCGCTTGAATGTATAAACCGTATATCCCATTGATTCAAATACCGATTTGCGCAATGCGTCGCGCGCCGCCTGGCGTTTATCGTCATGATATGCTCCGTCGTATTCAACAACCACCTTTTCATTGCGCCAAAATAAATCGGGTCTGACCACTTTTTGTTTAAGTGATTTGCGCATCTGCTGCGGTACCTCGACGTCAACATTGAACTCGGGTTTGCCCAGATTATATCCACCATATTTTTGCGGTAAGCACAGCAAGAGGTATAGCTTTGTTTCCATGGGTGATGCCGATCCGTTTAGCAAGTAGCGTGCCGCCCTACGCGCAGCTGCCAGACCATGCAAATCCTTCCAGGCGTTTACATGTTTTGCAAAAGTTGCTGCGTTAATAAGCGTATAGCTCCTTACAGCGCTATCTTCGATGCCTTCAGGACGTAGGGCATAAGTGCCACATAGCTCCATGCCAATCTCAAGCGCCTCAACAAATGTGCGCGTAGCGCACATTTGCACAAGACACAGTTCGGGCGATGCAACATGAATGCCGCTATAGAGAGGACAAAGCGTGTTGATAGGTAGTTTTGCTCGTTGTAAATGATGTTTAAGCCGCGGACGCCCTGCGCGTGGCTCACCTGGCGACACAAGTACATCAATAGGGTCTGGCCCAAACTCTTTCTCGCTTAAGGGTAAAGCCTGAACAGCTTCTATTCTCTTAGGGCAGTCGCGTGGTTTTCTATTCTTTTGTTTAAGACCATCCAAGACATAGATAGGTGGATTGGTACGCCAATAAAACAAGGCAGAACCATGACTGATATATAACCGGGGGTCGGTCATTGTATATCTTTCTAAATCGGCGTGGGGGGCGTGGTAACCATTATCAATTATCTGCTTGAGTTTTGTCACAAAAATGGATTCGTACACAAGATTACCGCATCAAAAGACTTCATAAAGCTCCTTTTTGGAGGCAATCTGTTGTACCTGGAAAAGGTTCAACTTTATAATGCCTGGTAAAAGCGATGGCTAGGAAAGCAGACTTTTTGGCTCTTGTGTACTAATCCATTTTTGTGACAGATTTGGAGCTGTTTTTGGATAGCTAAATTGAAAATGAGAGAAAAATGGGGCGAAAGAGGATAGTTTATTAAAAAGCTAGCCTGCTGGAGTTAGGAAGGACTCCAGCAGGCTTACTTTTATATTGATATGTATGGGAGAAAGGAAACTACTGTTATCGCGTAGGAGCTTTTGGTACATGTTACCTGGCTGATGTGGCGAATAGGATGATGCTTGTTTTATAAGGCGGCGGGAACAGTATATTGCCTAAAGGAAGCAGGCGTGGACGTAGGTGTACATTTTTGCTGGCTGCAGCACGCCTGCACGCCACCGGGCTTTTACCCACTTGGGGAATACAACGAAAGCATATTTGCTCTTTGAGCCATCTTCGTTGCTCACAGGAATGGCACGCGCAAAGGTCATGTCGGACGAAAGATGCCAACGCTCATCGGCCACGCCGCGTTCCTGGAAGAATTGCATGACCCGTGATGCTGGCCCGTTCGCAAAGCTATCTTGTACGTTTTCAGGTCTTTCAATATCAAATGAATTATCGAGGGCAAAAGTGTCGCCCAAGCTGCCATCGGGGTATACGTCAAACTGGAAATCAGCCGCATTGCCAGCAAGGCCTAGGAGTGTACACGTCTCTTGCACCATAGTGTCATCGTAGGCAGTAAAGCCAAGGCTATCGAACACGCCCATCAGACGCTGTGGGTCCTGTGCGCACAAAGCTTTTTCGTCGGCACCCATGTAGCCGCACACGCGCAGGGGTGAACCATGGCGCCCGCGAAACATGCCGAAAAACGAAAGCGGCCAGCCTTCTGGCATGCGCGCAGCCATATCTAAATACAGCTTGGCGCGGTCTGGCTCGCCTACGGCTTCGCAGAAGGGGCGCACCAGTTCGGTGTGAGCGCGTGGCTGAAAATGTACGGCGGCTGCAGGTAGTTCAGGGTTTTTGGTATCCAGTTCGAAGCCGCAGCAAATATCAAGATCTTTTCTGTTGCCGCTTAGTGCGGAAGCGCTCGCTCCATTTTTGTTGTTCGTGCTTACGTTGTTCTTGCTGCCCTGGCTGGGGTTAGGGGCTGAGTTGGTATTTGGGGATGAGCCGGGGTTTGCGCCCGAATTGGTGTTAGGGGCTGGGCCGGGGTTTGCGCCCGAGTTTTTGTGATTATCCAGGCCCGCAAACCAGTCCATCATACCTTCTGATCCCGCTGCAGCAGGGTGTTCAATACGCACACCAGGTGCAAGCTCGCTATAAAGTAAAGTTACGTCCAGAAACGGGTCGCCCAAAAGCGGAAACTCCAGGTACACGGAAGGAAATTTGTCGCCCACCAGGAAGGGTGGAACCTGTTGCTGAACGCGCTCGAGACTATCTGCAAACAGGACTTCGCCGCGGCCCTCGCCAGCTGCTTGCAGTAGTAAAGCTTGAAACGCATCTTCATGCGAAGGGGCCTTCATGTATGCGCCTCTCTCGCTATTCTTCTACCAGTTTTTTGTGAAAGAAGTAACGTTGCAATTATCGTGATAGTTATACGTAATATCGTCGGCGATGGTCTTGGTCATAAAGATGCCCAACCCACCAATTTTTGCTTCCGCAATACTATCGGGTGCCTGCGGGTCCGCTTTGGCAAGCGGGTTGAAGGGCGTGCCTTCGTCTGAAATCTCAATCGTAATTCCCTGTGGGTCGCCATGATAAATGTAGGATATGCGCACGCGCCCCGGGGTGTCGTCGGTGGCGTCGGGGTAGGCATAGCTTGCTACGTTTACGAACAGTTCTTCAATGCAGATGTCAATCTTGTTTTGTACTGCAATGGGGCATTTGCGCCGTGAAAGTTCACTGTGGACAAAGCGCTGCGCTGCCTCGAGTTGGTCGATGCGGGCAGGCAAAATAATAGATGCCGAAGCTTCGGGCGCATAACCATATTCAACACACAGCATGGTAATGTCGTCGGCCTGGTCTGCGCCGTTTGCCCAGCGATATAAGTCGCGGCGCACCGCTTCGAGCAACTTGCGCGGATGCAGCGTAGTGTGCTCTGCCAGGAAAGCCCCCAGACGTTCTTCGCCATATAATTCTTCTTGTGGATTCATGGCTTCCGTCACGCCGTCGGTATACAAAAGAATCTCGTCGCCTTCGGCAATCGTCGTGCTGTATGAACGATACTTAGCCGTCTCGAAGGCACCCATGAATGGCCCTGATTTTTCGTTCAGCCATTCCCATGTACCCGCGCGACGCAGCATGGGTGGGTTATGGCCAGCGTTTACGTATTCCAGTTCGCCATTTGAATAGTTGAGCACAGCAGCAAACACCGTAACAAACATGTTTGCATCATTGCCTTGGCAGAGGTGATAGTTGGCTGTGGAAATGGCGTCAACCAAGCTCATGTTCGATGAAAGGCATGCCTCAATTTCGGTTTTTGCGCCCATCATAAACAATGCCGCGGGAATGCCTTTGCCGCTTACGTCGGCAATAACGAGGCCGAGGCGGTCGTTGTCAAGGAGGAAGAAGTCGTAGAAGTCGCCGCCAACTTCGCGCGCAGGTTCCATGCTGGCAAAAATGTCGAACTTTTCAATTTCTGGGAAGGGTGGGAAAACCTGCGGCAGGGCGCTTTTTTGAATGGCCTGCGCCGTTGTCAGCTCGCGGTCGATGCGCGCTTCGGCTTCGGCAATGGAATCCTTCAGGGCACCCACCGTTGAATTGATGCCCGCTGAAAGGGAAGCAAATTCAATGCTGTCTTTCACTTCGACCATTTGGTCAAGGTCGCCTTCGGTAATGCGTTCAAGCGTTTCGTTTGTTTGGTCGATGCGACGCACGACAACTTGGTCGAGCAAGCGCATGGCCAAAAGAAACACGAGAACGAACTGAATCAAGAAGACAAGCGTCATGAGTGCTAGGGCAAGCGTCCGGTATTCGAACACGTCGGTTCCGGGCATAATGGCTGCAACCTGATACTTGCCCACTTGCTGAGCACGCATGTAGCTAATCTCCGATGCCTTGAGGTAGCTGATTTCTGCGGCGTTGGCAATGGCGCTTGCATTGCTGCTCGCGCTGCCGCTGTCACCTTCGTCACCGCCGCCGCTACCGTCGCCAGAACCGTCTTCCAAGCTCGCACTAACGATGCCGCCGTAGTAGTATTCCAAAGGCCGAGCGGTGTTATAAACGCTTTCGCTAAATCCGCCGCTTATGCCCGCACCTACCACGTCTTCAAAGCTTTGGCCAACGATACCAGTTTCGTTCGATGAAGCAATCACGCCATTTTCCGCCACGATAGTGACGCCATTTTGGCCTAGCTGCAGACCGTGGGCGATGCCTTCAATGGACTGGGATATCATTTTTTCACGGTCGTCAGCACTCAGACCGCCGCGCGCTTGGATCTGGTTGATCCACGCATCGCGCTCAGTTAGTTGGTCTTTTACGTAGCTAATGTGGTTGTCCAGGGTCGTGTTCGCACGCGCGATAAGCGCCCCCGTAATAAAGGTATAGGAAAAGGCAGCGGTTGCCATAAACGCCAGAGTCACTACCACAATAAGCCAGCCCATGAAGGTGTCGCGCAAGGGGCGTTCATACTTGGGCTTGTTTGTGCGGTTGAGGTTAATAAGGGCCGCGATAACGGTAAACAAAACCATAATGAGGGCGTCTAGCACCAGTTGAATCGCAATAGAACGCAGGCCCGAAACAACGTCAAACAGTTCTTTTGGAATGTTTAAGTTTAATACTGCCGCAATAAGATACGAGTTAACTTGAAAGAAGGTTGACGCAAACCATGACCCAACAAAGCAGGCGGCAATAAGGGCAGCAAAACCAGCATTGTGGTTCTTTTCCCCAATGCGGGTAACCCAATAAAACAAAAGCCCCAGCACGAAACCGCTGAGGGCAAACAAGACAATAGAGTTAATGGGTGAAGCAAAGTATTTTTCGTAGTAGTCGAAGGGGAGAAGAATCGCGTGCAGCATCATGGCGCTGCCGCCGATGGCCCCAAGGACAGTGCCTCCGATGGTGCCAAAAAGCAGACTGGTCAGGGCAATTGGCACAAGCACAAGAAATAAACGCGTGCCGCCCAAGGGCAGAAAACCAAGCTGACAAAAGACGATGGTGCCAACCATAAAGGTAAACACCAGGTACACCATAAAGCGGGTACGACGGTCAAGGTCGGAAATAAGACCTTTCCATGTAAACATGTTTTCTGCTTTGTTCATCTTACAAAGCCTGTGATGCTCTTTACCTAAACTAAGTGAAACTGGCTACGAACGTTCAATGGTGAACACGTCGGAAAGACCCGTCATGTCAAATACTTCATTGACGTCGTCGTTGGGGTAGAGCAGCCGCATGGTGCCTCCGCGAGAAAGGACCAGCTTGTCTGTTGCGACCAACACGCGTAGACCTGCGGACGCGATGTAGTCGACTTCCTTCAAGTCGATGTCGATGTCGCAGATTTGTTCGCCGAGCTCATTGATGGCCGCTTCAAGGTCGGGGGATGTTTGTACCGTCAGTTTGCCTTCAGCGGCAATAGTGGCTTTTGTGCCCTCCGTTTTAATATCAAGATTAAGATCCACTTGATTTTTCCTTCCTCGTGCCTGTACGCCTTGGTTATACGCTATCGTGGTTATTTTTCCAGCAAAAAACGAATAAATTTACCGTTTTGTTTCCTTCTATTAATTGGACTCTAGTATAGACCAAAAGAAGCTTGAGAGGCAGTACGCGAAGCTTGTATAGCAGGAAGAAAACGCATATGTGAATGTGGTGCGCCCAGCGGGAGCGTGAACGGGGGAAATGTCTGCCCAGTGCTTGCCCTTAACTAATTTAGCTTGCATCCAAAATGAACAGAGGCAAGGCGGGCGTATACTATCGGGTATAAGCTTATGAAAGTGCTGCGGTTGAGTTGCAGCAAGCGATGACATGAAAGACGCGAAGCGCTTTGAATTACGGCATCATTTATAACTTGATTTACGCGCAAGCTGCCCTGGACGGGCGCGAAGCTGCTTTATTCGGCGATTGCGCATCCCGTGCGGATGACGTATTTGAACGCAGCTTCGTCGGTTCGTCATTTCCCGAAGTGTGGTTTGAGCTGCCTCTTTTAGGTGAGCCCTGGTTTGATTTGCATGTGCTTACGAGTCGGGAAAGCCTTATGGACGGGGCTGCTTCTGCTGCTGGGCGCGCACCGCAATGCGCTGGGACATCGGGGGCTGCCGAGCCTGCGCCGCAATGCGCTGGGACATCGGGGGCTGCCGAGCCCGCCCCGCGGCGCACGGGGACGGCGGAAGCTGCCGAGTCTGCGCCGCGGCGCACGGGGACGGCGGAAGCTGTCGAGCCTGCGCCGCAGATCTTCTATCCCGAAGTGTTCGAATGGTTTGCCACGCAAGCAACAGATGGGCGCCAGCTTGCCCTGAGCCACGATATAAGTAAGGGTCTTGTGGACAACCCTGCCGTTCAGCTTTTGCTGTACCACAGAAACGACGACACCATGGGCGGCTTTTTCCAAGCTGCGGGCAGGCCAGACGCCGTGGGTGCCTACCGCGCATTCATGGAACGTAAGCCACAGGATTGGTTTGCGTGTTACGCGGGCGTGTTCCCGTCTCGGGCGGATATGGGCTTGCGTGTCGAATGCATCCCCACTGAAGAAATGCAGCAGGCCTACGCGCAAGATGCGGCGCTCCTTGAAGCGCATTTGAATCAGCTTGGTATAAGCACCGCGGGCACCACTATTATTCCGTGGTGCCAAAGCTTTGCGCGGCTGCCGTTCCGTATTGAATTCCAATTTAATATTGCACCAGATGGCACGGCGGAGCCGACCCTTGGGCTGAGTGCACGCTTCCTTTTGCCGGGCGATAATAAGCCAGAAGCAATCTTTAAGACGAGCGGAGCCGCGGGGCAGCTTATGGAACAGCTGGAAGCCTGGGGCCTTGCCGACGACCGCTGGCGCTTACTTCCCGCAACTGCGTTTTCGAGGTGCGTTTCGTTCCAGGGTGAAAGCATGCGACTGTACTGCTTCCCTACCTTTGTAAAAATCCGCTGGCGAAACGGCGAAGCCCACGATGCCAAAGCCTATTTGATCGCGAGCACGTGGTAGAATCTTTCCTTACCAAAGGAAAGGAAATACCATGTCGCTTCCTGCAGCTGACCTTAGTAAACAGGCCGACCATTTAAGTACCATGGACCTGGGCGTCGTCCTTCCCGCAACTGCAGAAGTGCGCGAAAACCACTTGTTCATCGGTGGGGTGGACATGGTTGAACTGGCGCGCGAGCAGGGCACTGCGCTGTACGTGTACGACGAAGCCGACATTCGCGAGCGCCTGCAGGAGTATCGTCGCGCCTTTGAGTCGCGCTATGCCAACTCGGAAATAATCTATGCGTCCAAGGCTTTTATTAACAAGGAAATGGTGCGCCTGGTAGCAAGCGAAGGTGCCAGCTTGGACGTTTCGGGCGGCGGCGAGCTCGCCATTGCCTTGGCGGCAGGCTTTCCGGCCGAGCGTATTTACGTTCATGGCAACAATAAAACTCCGCAGGAACTTGAAGAGGCTATTTCGGCAGGCGTGGGTCGCATTGTGCTTGATAGCCGCCTGGAACTAGCGCGCGTCAGCGAAATTGCCCAGCGCCTGGGCGTGGTGCAAGACGTTTATATGCGCATAACCCCTGGTGTAGAGGCCGACACGCACGAATACATCAAGACGGGTTGCGAAGACAGCAAGTTTGGCTTCACCATGCGCGAAGACTTCGCCTTCAACTGCGTGGAAGACGTCCTGGCGGCCCCGGGTGTGAACCTGGTAGGGCTGCATTGCCACATCGGGTCGCAGATTTTCGCCCTGCATTCCTTTGCAGAAGCCATTGATGTAATGGTGGAATTGATAGCGCGCATTAAAGAACGTTACGGGCTTGAAATTACCGAATTCGACATGGGTGGTGGTATGGGTATTGCCTACACCGTGGAAGATATGCCGTCCACCATCGACCAGCTGGCCGAAGTTACGATTGGCGCTTTGCTGGGCAGTTGCGAAAACCACGGTGTGACACCACCGCGCCTCTTGTGCGAACCGGGGCGTTCCATCGTGGGTACGGCGGGCGTGACTTTGTACACGGTGGGCATCCTGAAAACGCTGCCCGGCATCCGCAAGTACGTGGCCATTGATGGCGGCATGTCCGACAACATTCGGACGGCACTTTACCACGCCAACTACGAAGCCGTTATCGCTAACAAGGCGGGCGAGCCGCGTACAGAAATCGTAACGCTAGCAGGTAAGCACTGCGAAAGTGGCGACGCGGTCCTGCTGGATGGCAGCATCCAGACGCCTGAGCTGGGCGACATCGTGTGCGTGTTCGACACGGGTGCCTACTGCCGTTCCATGTCGAGCAACTACAATGGCCAGCCGCGTCCTGCCGTCGTGTTCGTGCGCGATGGGCAAGCGCGCGTTGTTACCCGCCGTGAAAGCTACGAAGACCTGATGATGTGCGACGTATAGGGTCGTGCTTGTAAGGGGACGACCCCTAGCCAACGACCACTTCCACTGCTCACTTGGAAGGAAAAACGGTACTTGCTGGCACAAAATGACGGAGTTGTACGACTTAAAGAGTCAAAGTGGCAAGAAATGACAGAGTTGTACGAGCAAAACGGGAAAAATCCGTACAACTCCGTCATTCTTTGCCACCAAGTCCTTGACGGACGTTCAGCACCTGGACGAGGGGTGCTCAACCCTATTTCGCCTGCAATTGTGTAATATATAGCACGAATCTATAGATGGGAGTAAGTGATGACAGTAAAAGTTGGTTTAGTTGGAACGGGTACCGTGGGCGGCGGCTGCATTGACGTGTTCAACGCGCATACTGCCGATTTCAAAACGCGCTATGGCATCGACGTGGAACTGGTGCGCGTATGCGCCCGTACATCGGAAGGCGCCGAAGCGCATGGCGTGCCTGAACTGTACACGCACGACTGGCACAACATCACTACCGACCCTGAAATTGATGTCGTCATCGAACTCATTGGTGGCACCACCACTGCCAAAGAAGTGGTGTGCGAAGCTCTCGAAAACGGCAAGCACGTGGTTACCGCCAACAAGGCCCTGCTGGCTGCCTTCGGTGAAGAAATCGAAGCGTTGGCGGCCGAGCATGGATGCTGGCTTGCACTCGAGGCGTCCGTTGGCGGCGGCATTCCTATCATTGGCCCGCTGAAGCATTCCCTTACTGCCAACGAAATCACGAGCATCTTAGGCATCGTCAACGGAACGACTAACTACATGCTTACGCGCATGGCCGCTGAAGGCATGAGCTACGAAGACGTGTTGGCTGACGCGCAGGAAAAGGGTTACGCCGAAGCCGATCCTACAGCCGACGTGGACGGCCTTGACGCCGCTGCCAAGATTGCGATTCTGGCCTCCATCGCCTTTAACACGCGCGTGACGCAAGACCAGGTTCACGCCGAAGGTATCCGCAGCATTACCACGGCCGACCTGGCCGCCGCGGCTGACATGGGTTATTGCGTGAAGTTGCTGGCCAGCGCGAGCCGCACCGAAGAAGGCATTGACGTGCGCGTGCATCCCGCCATGGTGCCGCTGGATCATCCGCTGGCAATGGTTAATGGTGTTTACAACGCCATCTATGTGGAAGGCGACTTCGTGGGCCAGACCATGTTCTTTGGCCAGGGCGCTGGTTCGCATGCTACCGCGAGTGCGGTCATGGGTGACGTCCTCGAAATTGCGCGGCACGTGCAGGCGGGCACGGCTCCTGTGCAGGAAAACACCTACGCCGACACACTTCCCTTCGTGTCCACTGACGATCTTGTCACGCGCGCCTACATCCGCTTCAAGGTGGAAGAGCGCCCCGGCATTTTGGCAGCCATGAGCGCGGTTTTCGCCGAACATGGTGTGAGCGTTCATTCGGTTATCCAGCGCGGACAAAACGAAGCAGACACGGCCGAGCTTGTCTATGTTACGCACTCAGCTCGCGAAGGTGCGCTGCGTGCCACGCTTGACGACATCGCTAAGCTTGACCACGTGCTCGTGGATCCAGACCCCACCCTTATTCGCGTAATCAAGTAGACGCTTGGTTTCGACCCGCTACCTGGGGGCTTGCGAGTATTGCAATATGTACGGCCCGCATGAAGGAGAAGCAGGGTGCTGAAAGTCGACATACTGGCGGTAGGCAAGCTGAAGGAAGCCTTCTGGCGCGATGCCTGCGCGGAATACCTAAAACGCCTGAGCGCCTACGCGAAGGTAAACGTGCAAGAGATTCCCGACAGTTGCCCCTGCAATGAAGCTCCGGCGCTCTTCGCCCACTTGGACGCTTTGTCACCCAGTACCCAAGTTGTGCTCCTCGACATTCAGGGCAAGGAAACGTCAAGCGAACAACTTGCTGAAAAATTGGAAAACTGGACCGTGGGTGGTGTTTCTCACCTGGTTTTTGTTATCGGGGGAAGCGAAGGCGTCACTTACGAAATAAAGCAGCGAGCCAACGAACGACTGAGCTTTGGACCCATTACTTTGCCGCATAATTTGGCACGCGTGGTGCTTCTCGAACAGCTTTACCGCGCCTTCAAAATCCAGCGCAAGGAACCCTACCATAAATAGGGGCAGCTGAACGCGTAGGGCCCTGCGGGACCTGTTGAGGAAAGCTTATTTCTGAAACGCGTCTGGACTATAGGGGTAGAAAAAACTAGTAGGCCCACGCGGAGCCTACTAGTGTAAACCGGTTTTTACATCATCCTAGTGATGGAACAGGCGGCTTCCTGTAAAGGCCATGACCATGTTGTACTTGTTGGCCGTTTCAATCACGTTGTCGTCGCGAATTGATCCACCCGGTTCAGCCACGTACTGCACACCACTCTTGCGGGCGCGTTCGATGTTGTCGCCGAAGGGGAAGAAGGCGTCCGAACCAATGCTTACGCCACTTTGCGAAGCGCACCATTCGGCCTTTTCTTCGCGCGTGAGCACATCGGGCTGAACGGTAAAGATTTCCTGCCAGGCGCCATCGCGCAGCACGTCGTCATGTTCTTCGGAAATGTAGACGTCAATCGCGTTGTCGCGGATGGGGCGTGCAATGCCTTCAACGAAGGGAAGTTCCAGTACCTTCGGGTGCTGGCGCAGCAGCCAGTTGTCGGCTTTGTTGCCTGCCAGACGCGTGCAGTGGATGCGGCTTTGCTGACCAGCGCCAATGCCGATGGCCTGGCCGTTCTTTACGTAGCACACCGAATTCGACTGCGTGTACTTCAAGGTAATCAGCGCGAGCACCAAGTCGTCCTTGGCGGCGTCGGGAAGGTCCTTGTTGTCCGTGACGATGTTTTCCAGGCAGCTGGCGTCGATGGGCAGTTCGTTGCGGCCCTGTTCAAAACCAATGCCGTAGATGAGGCGCGTTTCGACAGGCGCGGGCACGTATTCGGTGTCCATCTTAATGACGTTGTAGCCACCCTTGCGCTTGCTCTTTAGGATTTCGAGCGCTGCGTCGCTGTAGCTGGGCGCGATTACGCCGTCGGAAACTTCCAGCGCGATAATGCGCGCGGTTGCTTCGTCGCATTCGTGCGAAAGGGCAATCCAGTCGCCATAGCTGCACAGGCGGTCGGCCCCGCGGGCGCGGGCGTAGGCGTTAGCGATAGGCGAAAGCTCCATGCCTTCCACGAAGTAAATATGCTTTTCGATGTCGGAAAGGGGCAGGCCGATGGCGGCACCTGCAGGCGAAACGTGCTTAAACGACGCCGCTGCTGGTTGCCCTGTGGCGGCCGCTGCCTCGCGCACCAGCTGCCAAGAATTAAAGGCGTCCATGAAGTTAATATAGCCTGGCTTACCGTTCAAAACTTCGATGGGCAAATCCGCGCCATTTTCCATGTAAATGCGCGATGGTTTCTGGTTGGGGTTACAACCGTACTTCAGTTCCAATTCATTCATGTGGGGTTCTCCTACTCTCGCTGCGCGCCCCCTTGCAGCGCGCCGACCTTCGGACTTTACTGATGAATTCACTATACACGAAACGCTTGCGAAAGGTGTAGTGAGTCGGTGAAAAACGCCATCAAAAACCTAAGAGGAGCGAAGCGGTGGTGCGGGTGGGCGGAGGCAAGCGCATGCGGGCGGAGGCAGGGGTGCTTGGGTGTGGCGGGTGCGCTGGTGGTTGGGTGTGGCGCTTGGGTCTGGTGGGTGCGTTGGTGGTTGGGCGTGGCGCTTGGGTGGTGCGGGCGGCCGGAGGCAGGGGCGCTTGGGTGTGGTGGGTGCGCTGGTGGTTGGGTGTGGCGCTTGGGTGTGGTGGGTGCGCTGGTGGTTGGGCGTCGCGCTTGGATGTGGGTTGAAGCTGGAATGGGTGGGCACCGCCTACATTTCCAAATGGCAACAGATGTGTAGCAGCCAAAAGGTGTTTGTTACTGAATGCTAGAATAACGGGGTCTATTTTTAGAGCGAGAAAGGCCTGGGACCATGGCTGAAGACAAAGAGAAGAAGCAAGAAGAACTGTCAGAAGAGGCGGCTGGAAACACGGATGCGCCTGAAGCCAAAATTGTTGAGGACGCGAGTGTCGAGGCGACCGAGGTGGTCGACGGTGCTGTGGCTGATGTGGCCGAAAGCGAGTTTCCTCAGGTTGCAGCCGAATCACTGAAAGCAAAAAGCGACTTGGAGAACGCACGTGCTTCGGTTAGTAAGGTGGCCGTTGCGCAGGAGCAACTGAAGGAACTGATGGGTGCCTGGCTTGACGGAGAACCTGTTGACGCTGCGGGGCAGCCTGCGGCACAGTCTGTGGCCCAGCCCGTGGCGCAAGCTGCAGTGCAGCCAGTGGGGCAGACAGCTGAGCAGCCGATGGGTCAGCCAGTGGCGCAGGCAGCAGGGCAAGCTCCCAGTCAGATTGCAGGTCAGTCTGGCGTGCAGCCTGCGGGTCAAGCCGTGACACAACCTGGCGCGCAGCCCATGACGCAAGCGGTTTACGAGCAGACTTCGCACTACCCAGCGCAGGCTCCAACGGCTCCTGCACAAAGTGGATATTGGCAGGGCTTCCAACCGGTACAGCCTACGCAGCCAGCGCCAGCTTTTGCGCAACAAGCGCAGCCCGTGGCGCCTATGCAGACTCCCTACGCGCAGCAGCCCTACGCGCAAGCAGCTGGCACCCAGCCTTATGCGCAGCAGCCTTATCAGCAAACGTATCGCGCAGGGGTCCAGCCCCAAGGCCAGGTGCAGGGCCAGGTCCAACAGCCCGTGCAAGCGCAAGCTCCTGCGGCTCAGGTTCAAGCCCAAGCACAGCCACATGTTCAAGCTCAAGCTCAGGTGCAGCCCCAAGTTCAGGCGCAGCCCGCAGGTTATTCGCAGGCATACACACCACAAATCCAGCAGCCTGCCGGCTATGTGCCCGCGCAGGATTTCACCGTGCAGCCCCAGCCGCAAACGCCTGAATACACGAAGTCAAACAAGGCTACGGTCGGCATTGTGCTCGTTCTTATTGTTGGTGTGCTTGCCATTATTGCGTCCCTTGTTATCGGGCGCATTTTGGCAACCAATGCAACGGATTACGACTCACCCCTCATTGAATCGCTTAATGTGTTTGAAGATGGGCAGGGTAACGATGGTGAAAACGGGCAGGGCAACGATGGCCCCTATAGCGACCATAATCCAGGTGGCTCTGGTGGGTCGGGTTCAGGCCCAGACTCTGGCTCCGGCCCCGAATCGGGCTCTGGCGATTCCAACAGCGCCCCCTTCGCTTTTAATTGGGATGACGACGGTGAAATCGATTGGGACGACCCCGCCTGGGATGAATACCACGGTGCCCAACACGTTACGGGCGGCGGCATAGATGCCGACGACGGCGAACTCCACAGCGCGTGGGACAAGTCGGTTGCCTACACTGTCAGTGAAGCGGATTATAGCCGCGAAGGCACCGAAAAGATGGACTTTTATAACAAGACCATCGCCTACGACTTTGAAGTTGAATATCCCCAGCTCAAGGGCGATATTAAAGATCTCGACAAAATCAATAAGGCCATCGAAGAAACGGCCATGCGCTTTGTGGACACGACCTACACCAATCCCACGTCTGAAGCGCGCAGCCTGCTTGAAACCTATGCATCGGGCGGCTTTGGTGTGCCAAAGGATGCCGACGCCATTCTTGAAACCGACGTCGATTACGCCATTACCTTTAACAACAATGACTTTGTGAGCATTGCGTTTTCCGATGAGCATTCCATTGGGTCGTGGACGGGCGGCTTTATTGCGCTTTACACCCTTAACGTGAACCTCAAAACGGGCGACGTATACGAGCTTAACGATGTGCTTAAAATTAACGACGAAATCGCCGGGCACTTCATTGACAACCTTAGCAAGTATGACGGCGGCGCCGCAGAAAGCGTTGCGGGACGCGACAGTTTGATTGGTGCCATCCAGGGCAAGGGCTCGAACGCCAAAGATGTTACGAGTACTTTCTTCATCGACGGGAACGGCAAGGTGAACCTGGGCGTGAGCTATCGCCTTGACGGCAGCCAGGCTTCGGCGCGCGGTTGGTGGGACTATACCCTTACCGACGCCGAGCTGGAAGCCGCCAAAAAGGATTCGCCGATGTGGGATCTTATCCAGTCGGGTGCCAAGGAATAACAGCGCGAGAAGCTGTATGATGTTTTAATAGTTGCAACAGAGATGTAATGGCAAAGGAGAAAAGGAAACAAGATGCCAGAAGATAAGTTAACACCAGAAAACCCCGAATCTGAGGAAACTTCTGCAGGTAGTGTTTTGGGCAACTTGCAGTCGGCGCTTTCGGGAAATGCCCAGGCCGACGCTTCGCAGCCCTTCAGTGACGCCAACGAACAGGTGCAGCCATTTTCAGCGCCTGCAAAACCGGCAGTAAGCGAAACACCTGCTTCCATGGACGCGACAGTACAAATGCCGCAGGAGGCACCGTACGATGCAGGCACGCAGGACTATGCGCAACCAACGCCTGATCCGAACCAGCAGGCTTATGCGCAACCAGTTCAGCAAACATTTTACGACACTAATCAAACTTACGCGCAGCAGTCTTACGACCCAAACCAGCAATATGCGCAGCAGTCTTACGACCCCAACCAGCAATATGCGCAGCAACCTTACGACCCCAACCAGCAGTATGCGCAGCAACCCTACGACCCTAACCAGCCCTATGGCGTTGCCCCTGGTACGGCGCAATATGCAAACGGGTCTAACCCAGGTACCACTCCTTTGGTTTTGGGTATTTGCTCCATCATCTTTGCAGGCCTGGTGGGTTTGATTCTCTCTATTGTTGGTATCGTGAAATCGCGTCCCGTACTTGCGGCCGACCCTGAAAACGGTCGTGCTAAAGCGGGCAAGATTACCAGTATTATTGGCCTCGTCCTGTCTATTCTTGCGATTCTTGTTGGCATCGTTTTAGTAGTCACTTCGCTTATGGCGGTTAACACCGTGGCAGAAAACCCTGACGAATTCATCGGTGCCCTAGAAGAACTGGCCGCCGAAGATGAAACGGGCAGGCTCCAGGAACAGCTCGATGAACTCAAGGAAGAAATGGAGAGGGAAACAGGCGCCACAACGGGCAGCGGCACTGGTGCTTCTGCCGGCGCTGACAACAACGCCAAGGATGCGGCCACCCAGGATAATGCAGCCACCCAGGATAATGCAGCCACCCAGGATAGCAAGGACGGCGAAGCGAAGGATGCAGCAGGCGGTGCGGCTTCAACTGAAACGAGCCGCGAAAATGCCCTGAACAGAGCAAAAGAGTACCTTGCATATAACGGCTTTTCTTACGAAGGAGTGATTCGCCAACTCGAGTATGAAAAGTTTAGCCACGAAGATGCGGTCTATGCGGCCGATAATTGCGGCGCAGACTGGAACGAGCAAGCGCTTAGTATGGCCAAGTCGTATCTTGAGAGCATGCCTTTCGGGCCTACTGGTTTACAGGAACAGCTTGAGTGGGAAGGCTTCACGAAAGAACAGGCAGCATACGCTGTTGAAAAGTGCGGAGCCAACTGGGACGAAATGGCCGATGCAGCTGCGGCAGATTGGCTGGAGTACATGCCCCTTTCCCGCGATCGCTTGATCGAGATGCTCCTCGAGGAAGGTTTCACGAAAGAGCAGGCTGAAAAAGCAGTCGAAAAGGCGGGGCTCTAGTAAGTCTTTTTCAGCCTGAACGGCAAACCCAGCATACAGGCGGGCTCGAACAGGTAGTTTGAGCCCCTTTTGTTTCGAAGACTTATAATGCCTAAAGATATATGAAGCAAACTTTTGACATAAGTGGAATGACCTGTGCTGCTTGTTCGGCACGTGTGCAGCAGGTGAGCAGCGCGGTTGATGGTGTGGCAAGCGCCAATGTGAACCTGCTGAAAAACAGCATGGAAGTTGAGTTGGCCGAAGGTGTTGAAGCTGCGCAGGTTGCCGAAGCCATCAGCGAAGCGGTTAACAAGGCGGGTTACGGTGCCCAGCTGCGCGCGGGTGCCAGCGCCGACGGAGCAAGTGAGCTTGGCGCCGACTTTGTAGCGGCGGCCCATACGCAAAGCGCGCGGCGTGAAGAAGAAGCGCGCAAGATGCGCAACCGCCTTATTATTTCGCTCGTGTTTGGCGTGCCACTTTTTTATCTTTGCATGGGCCATATGTTTGGCTGGCCAACGCCCTTCAACTTGCATGAACACGCGCATATGCAGGCTTTCGTGGTGGCGCAGCTGGTCCTGCTTATTCCCATTGTGGTGGTAAACCGCAGCTACTTTACACGCGGGTTCAAGAGCCTCATTCATGGTGCGCCCAATATGGACGCGCTTGTTGCCCTGGGCGCGACGGCGTCCATACTCTATAGCGCATGGGGCGTGTTTAGTATGCAGGCCGCGCTTCATGCTGGCAACATGGAAGCGGCGCATCAAGCCGTTATGAACTTGTACTTCGATTCGGCTGGCATGATTTTGGCGCTCATAACGGTGGGAAAGTATTTCGAGGCGCGTGCCAAGGGCAAGACCACCGGTGCCATAGAAGCCCTGGTTGACCTTTCGCCCCAGACAGCGATTGTTGAACGCAATGGGGAAGAAGTGGAAGTGCCAACCGCGGAAGTGCGCGTGGGCGATGTGTGCATCGTGCGCGCAGGCGCGGCTGTTCCCTGCGATGGCTTTGTGCTGGATGGCGTGGCCAGCGTGGACGAAAGCGCGCTGACGGGTGAGAGCATCCCTGTTGAAAAGCAAGCGGGCGATGCGCTTACGGGCGCCACGGTCAATACGTCGGGCTGGCTGCGGATGGAAGCAAGTCGGGTGGGTAACGACACGGCCCTTGCCCAGATTATCCGCCTGGTTGACGATGCCACCAGTACCAAAGCGCCCATTGAACGCGTGGCCGACAAGATTGCAGGCATTTTTGTGCCAGTGGTTATAGGCATTGCGCTCCTTACCTTTATAGCGTGGCTTGCCCTGGGCGGTGGCTTCGAGGCGGCCATCAATCATGCGATTACCGTGCTCGTTATCAGCTGTCCCTGCGCCCTTGGTCTGGCAACGCCAACCGCCATTATGGTGGGCATGGGGGCAGGTGCACGCAAGGGCATTCTGATTAAGTCGGCCGAAGCGCTTGAAACGGCGCACGCAACGCAGCACGTGGTTTTCGACAAGACGGGAACCATTACGCAGGGCAGCCCCGAGGTCAGTGCTGTGCTTCCCGCACCGGGTATCGATAACGAGCAGCTTTTACTGGTAGCCCTGGCGGTGGAAGCGCGCTCCGAACATCCCCTGGCGCGTGCTATCGTTGACTATGGGCGCGCGCATGCACCAGAACAGGCGGAAGCTGCGGCCAGCATTCTTCCCGAAAGCTTTACGCAAATCCCTGGTGGGGGCCTTGATATTGAAATTGAAGGCATGCACTATTTGGCGGGTAATGCCGTACTCATGCGCGAGCGCGGAGTGGACATCCAGGCGCTCCAGGCCGATGCGGATAAATGTGCCGCCGCGGGTGCAACGCCGCTGTTCTTCGCAGAAGAAAACACGGCGCTGGGTCTTATCGCGCTGGCAGACACGCCCAAGGAAAGCAGCGCAAACGCTATTGCGCAGCTTAAGGCCATGGGTATTGAAAGCACAATGCTTACGGGCGACAACGAACAAACGGCATCTGCCATTGCCGCGCAGGTGGGCGTGGACCACGTCATTGCGAACGTGTTGCCGCAGGACAAAGAAGAGCAGCTGCGGCGTCTATGTGAAGTGGGCGCCACGGCCATGGTGGGTGACGGCATCAACGATGCGCCCGCTCTTGCCCGCGCCGATGTTGGTATTGCGGTTGGTGGTGGAACCGACGTTGCGATTGAAGCTGCCGACATGGTGCTGGTAAGCGACGACTTGCAAGGTGTCCCTGCGGCGATTGATTTGTCCCGGGCCACCATGCGCAACATCAAGCAGAAGCTGTTCTGGGCGCTGTTCTATAACGTCATTTGTATTCCCGTCGCAGCTGGTGTGCTAACGCCGTTCGGCATTACACTTAACCCCATGATTGCAGCTGCTGCCATGAGCCTGTCGTCTTTGTTCGTTGTGTCAAACGCCCTGCGGCTGCGCTTCTGGAAATAAGCCAGCCTGTCATTTCGCGCGCGGGAAGTTTGCTGGCCCATCACGCCTGAGCGCGCACGTATTTCGTGGACAGGAAATATCAAAAATGAAAGTATTTTAATTGGCTACGCCAAGCTTCTCTGCGTAGATGTTTACAATACAGGCATGGAGTTTCTGGTAACACTTCTCGTTTGTGTATTGCTGAGTTGGGTGGCCGCACCTGCTATTCATAAATACCCCTGGGTTTTATACGCCATCGTTATTGCCGTCGATATCCTTTTTGCCGTGGGCGCCTTTTCGGTAATTCCTGGGCCGGCGGCGCGTATGGGAGTTTTGCTTATGCGCCGCGGTACGCTTGCGATGGCTTTGTTTACCATAGTCATGTTTATTGGCGTTTTGCCACACGACTCTGCCATTCGCGCCCGGTTCCAAAGCGTTCGTGCAGAACTTTCCATTGCCGCTTGTCTTTTAGTTGCCATGCATATCGCGGTCCATATTGGCATCTTCCTGCCGCGTATTCTTCACCCGGGCACGCGGCCTACGCTTGCAGCATCTATCGTCATATCGCTGGTGCTGTTTGCCCTTGTCCTTGTGCTGGGCGTGACATCATTTAGCTTTGTGAAAAAGCGCATGGACTCCCACGCTTGGAAAAATCTTCAAAAATGGTCGTATCTTTTTTACGGGCTCGTCTACTTCCACATTGTGCTTTTGCTGGCTTCGGGCGCGCTTGCAGGAAACGGTTCTGCGCGTTTTAACCTTGTGGTCTACACGGTGGTATTTGTGGTCTACGCGATTGCCCGCTTGGTGCGTCAACGTAAGGACGTGCAGTCTACGTCATGAAAGATTTAAGTCATTTTTTTACGAGCATCGATGCCGTGCATGCTTTTGTGCGGGGCGGATCTTTACACGTCGACGACATCATGCTTCTTGCCTACCTTGGGCAAGACAAGCAAGGCAGGGCCAATACGGCAAGTGGACTATCTGAAGCACTTCATCTGGGACGCCCGCGGATATCGCGTATTCTCGCGCGTCTGTCTGCGGCCGGCCTTGCCCAGGAAGCGGTGCAGCGCAGCGACTATCGCGTTTCGCATTATCGCTTGTCCAACCACGGTGAAAACGTGCTCTTTGAAATACGGCGACGGTTTGGACGGAAAGCCGTCGATGATTTAGTGCAGGACTACATTGCTCTGCAGGCAGCGTGTCGCAGCGCAGAACATTACGCGGGCGAACGCAAGTTTTCGGATTCAGCTGTGCGCATTTATGTGCTGTTGCTTGCGGCCAAAAAGCCCCTGAAGCTTTCGGAGCTCATTGAGGCAAGCAATCTTGCGCAAAACAGAGTTTCACAAGCGGTGGCAGCTCTTGAGCGCAAGGGGAGTGTGCAGTTGGCTACCGGCAAGGGCGATGCCCGGGTGCGTATGGTGTCTTTGACGGCAAAGGGTAAAGCTATTGCCAAGCATTTGTCCCTCCGCCTCTAAAATATATCAAAAATGAAACAAAAATAGCTGTTTTTCAAGCCCTGGCAAGCAGCGCCTTTCTTACGCGCGTATAATCCGCTTTGACGAGTTGCCCGTGGGCGCCACCTGGATGATGGAGCGTTTCTGCCACGGGCAATTAAGAAAGAGGAGGAAGTATGGGACAAAAACTGACCCGTCGTGGATTCATGGCTGCTGCCGGCTTGGCAAGCACGTCGTTGGCCACCTTGGCAGCTTGTTCTTCCCCGCAAGCAGCAAGCAGCAGTGCTGAAGCTGAAGCAAGCGCTTCTGCAGCGGAAGAAGCAAGCAGCTCGATGGCTAACCTT
This sequence comes from Eggerthellaceae bacterium, assembly GCA_017459805.1. Lineage (GTDB taxonomy): Bacteria > Actinomycetota > Coriobacteriia > Coriobacteriales > Eggerthellaceae > CACXMZ01. The sequence goes on along the minus strand of JAFUCE010000049.1, from coordinate 46,292 downwards.
GAAGCAAGCAGCGAAGTCGCCATGAAGCCCGAAGTCGAAGAGCAGGAATTCTACTGCACCTGCAGCTGGAGCTGCTCTTTCTGCCAGTACCGCATTTTTACGCGCGATGGTAACGTATGCCACATGCTCCCCAAGCCAGACTATGACTATCGTACATGCCTGAAGGGTCGTGCACGTATTCAGCGTACGTATTCAGACGCTCGCGTGCAGTACCCGATGAAGCGTGCCACGTATAGCCTGGAAGATCCGCACCCCGAAAACCGTGGTAAGGACGAATGGGAGCGTATTACGTGGGAAGAAGCCGGCGAATTGATTGGCACCAAGTGGAAGCAAGTTGAAGAAGAGTTTGGCCCCTTGGCTAACACCTACTACCAGGGCTGCGGCTCGCAGGGTTCATTGAACGGCAATGCTGGTCTTACCATGCGCCTCTACAATGCAACCGGCTGCACCTACTGGCATTATTCTTTCGACGCTGCTACCAACACCGGTCTTACCCGTGGTGGCATCCAGTGGTTCGACCAGTCCGAACCGCAGGACTTTGTCAACTCCGACTATATTCTGCTGATGGGTGCCAACCCCGTTGGCGCACAGATTCAGATGTGGCAGCACATTGCTAATGCACAGGCTGCTGGCGCGAAGCTCGTTTGCGTCGACCCCGTGTTTAGCCCCACGGTTGCCAAGGCTGACAAGTGGATTACCGTCAAGCCCGGTTGCGACACGGCACTGTATCTGGGTCTTATCAAGAAGTTCATGGACGACGAAACTTTCGCGGCCGACTTCGTGCTGAACAACACCTGCGCTCCGTTCCTCATTAAGAACGAAGATGGCATGTATCTGCGCGGCAGCGAATACCAGGACGAGCCCCTGCATGAAGGTCCTCCGTTCTGGGTAACTGGTCTGCCAACCGAAATCGATCCCATCATGGTATGGAGCGAAAAAGAAGGCAAGCCCGTCTGCTTCGACGAATGCGAAGATCCTGCTTGGACCTGCCCCGACGAAGCCTACACGACCGCCTGGGACAAGTTCAAAGAACATGTTCAGGAATGGACGCTCGACAAGGTTATGGAAGTCACGGGTATTTCTGAAGACGACTTCAACTACCTCTATGACCTGCTGCAGCCCAAGAACAAAGTTGCTCACTACATCAACTTTGGTACTGGTGCTTACGAAAACGGCCTGCATGCCGCCTATGGCTTGACCGCCCTCATTGCTATGACGGGTAACTTTGGCGAGCCCGGCCGCAGCGTTGGTGGTTTCGACTCCATGTATGGTAACTTCTTCGGTCATGCCCTTACCGCTCCCTCCAACGGTAAGGCATTTAGCACCATCACCTGGCTCGATGCTTGCAACATCATGTCTTCGGGCGAACTGAATGGTGAACCGTATCCGCTGAAGACCATGATTCAGACCCATGGTGGTCTTATCGGTGGTTCGGTGAACTCCAACCGTACCAAGAAGGAATTCCTGGACAAGCTTGAACAGTACGTTGTTGTCGATCCGTTCATGACCGACTCCGCTCGTTATGCCGACATCGTCCTCCCAGCTGCCGACATTTACGAGTACGAAGACGTTGTTCCGCTGTCACACGAAAAGAACGTGCGTATTTCCGAGAAGTGCATCGAGCCCATGTATGAGGCAAAGATTGACTCCGAAATCGCTCGCTTCCTTTCCAAGTACTTGGGTGTTGAAGACGCTGTTTGCGACGTAACAGACGAAGATTGGTGGAAGGGCACCTTTGACGACGTGCCTGCTGCTGTTGAAAACGGCATCACGCTTGAAACCCTGCGCGAAAACAAGGAAATGCGCTACGTTTCTGAAAAGCCCTACATTGGTAACAAAGACTTCAAGAACTTCATTACCGAAACGGGCAAGCTGATGTTCTACGTCGACACTCCCGCACCGCGTACTCCTTCCAGCTTGGATACCGAATCCATCCGCGAACGTGAATTGATGCCCACCTATTTCGAGAACAAGATTGCTGGCGAACATAGCGAATATGCTGCCGAGTTCCCGCTGGTTATGATTTCATGGCGTAACCCCAGCCGTGTACACATGACCCACTTCATGAAGGACTGGGCGCGCGACGTTATGCCTGAACCGACCCTGTTCGTTCACCCGGATGACGCAAAGGCAGCTGGCGTGGAAGACGGTCAGGACATCTTGATTACCTCCACCGTCGGTCAGTGCGTGATGAAGTGCGTCTACCACACTGGTATGCGTCCTGGCATGACGGTATACAACAAGGGCTATGCCGAGAACGAAACCAAGTTCGGTAGCCAGGGTGCTATTACGACCGACTACGCTGACCCGTATGCCGTTAACTGCTCCTTCTTCGACAACCGTATCAAGATTGAGCCTTGGAACGGTGAAGGCGGACAGGAGCCCTTCGAGGTAGTTGCCGTCAGTGAAGGGGAGGAGTAAGCCATGACTAAGTATGCAATTGTTACCGACACCAAGCGTTGCATTGGCTGCTGGAGCTGCTCTGTAGCTTGCAAGCTTGAAAACAACCTTCCTGACCAGGCCTGGTGGAACACGGTTCTTACCGTGGGTGGCGACAGCCCCAACACTCCTGCGGGCGAGTACGGCTCAAACACGATGAGCTACACCCCCTTCCACTGCATGCATTGCGACACTCCTGCTTGTACTGCCATTTGTCCGACAGGCGCAACCTACAAGGACGAAGAAACAGGCATCGTCATGCAGAACGTGGACGAATGCATTGGCTGCCGCAGCTGTATTGAGGCCTGCCCCTACACTGGTGTGCGCACCTATATTGAAGGCGACCCGATTCCGGCTCTGGACTGGCCCGTTGGCCACCAGCAGGCACCCGACCACAAGGAAAACACGGTCGAGAAGTGCATCATGTGCTACTTCCGCGTGAAGGACGGCGACGTTCCTGCTTGTGTTGAAGGTTGCCCGGCTCGTGCTCGTGTGTTTGGCGACTTGGACGACCCCGAAAGCGAAGTGTCCAAGCTTTTGGCTGAACGCGAATACGAAGTCATGCTGCCCGAAGAGGGTACTGGCCCGAACATGTACTACCTGAAGTAGCTACTTGTATAATATGCCTATCTGGTACACCTCCCAATCCCAGATAGGATGTATTAAGCACGGGGGTGCCACGGAGTCCTGGCACCCCCGTTGCAAATAGGAAGGAAGAGAAACGTGTCTGAAGCAAGTTATCTTGGTAATATGTTCAAACTGTTTTCGGTTGCTTTTACTCCCGCTACTCAACAAATAGTAAAGGTAATAGTCGAAGGAACCTTGGCAGACGACATGGCGACCACCTGGCGTGCCCTTTCCTTGCCCGACGATGCCATCGACAGCTTTCTTACCACGATGCAGGAATACCGCGGGCGCGATGCCGAAGAAGTTCTCCATGAATTGCGTATCGACTGGGCGCACATGTATATGGGTGACAAGCCGCGGGTAACCAACACCGAAGGCCTCTGGCGTTTCCGCGCCGAAGGCCGCGACACGGTTCGAATGATTAACCGCTACACCAACGAAGTTGCTGACTTCATGCGTGAATGTGGGGTAAAGCGCCAGCAGCAATACAACGACTGCATCGACTACATTGAAAACGAATGTGACTTTGCGGCCTTCTTGGCCAACGGCCCTGAATATCTTGCTGAAATGGGTAAGGACAATATTGAACTGTTGGGCGACTTTATGGACGACCACATGCTGAAGTGGGCACCGGGCTTTTGCGAGGACGTGCAGCGCGAAGCTCAGACACCATACTACCGGGCCCTTGCGGCACTCATGGGTGTTTTTCTGAACGAGTTTTAGTATCTAAAAAGCCTTTTGCAAAAGCTCAGTTTGCTAGATAATAGAGAGCGCGCTTGTCAGACGTGAATGGGAGCCGCTTGTGGCAAAAGGCGACCGAGCCATCGGTATTGAAATCAGCTTTGATGCGAGCCGCTGTTTGCATGTGCGCAGCGTGTGGGCTGAATGCAGCTTGTGCGCCGACTCCTGTCCTTCCGACTCGATTTTCTTTGACAGCCAGGAGCCAATCCCTCAGCTTAATCTCGACAATTGCGTGAACTGCGGTCAGTGCCTTTCGGCATGCCCCCTGGATGCCTTTTCTTCACCGCGCTTTAGCGAACGGAAGCTGCTGGGACGCGTGGAACATATCAACCCCTTGCGACTTCGTTGTTTTATGCCTTATGGGGATGCGGAGGTTATGGATGCTGGCCAGGACTATCAGCTGGGGGCCTGCTTGGCGGCAATTACGCCAGGCGCTCTGGCGGAAATGGCCTTTTCTCGGCAATGCGTGCTTGTGGTTGATCGTTGCAAGGAATGCCAGCTCTATGGACGGGTGTGGCCAACGCTGCAGTGCAACGAACAGATAGCGGCTGCTTTATTGGCGGACTGGGGGCGGGCAGCCAACCTGCGTGAAAGCAGTCCGCTGTTTTTGTCTGAAGATGAAGGGGATGCTGCCGCTGTAGGCGCTTTGGCTGAAGGTCTCCAACCAGGCGAACAACAATCCTGCACCGCCCGTGCAACCGACGCGCCCGACGCGTCCGACATACTTGATGCATCAGATGTACCCGACGCGTCCAGCTCCTCCGACTCATCCAATTCCACGGCTGTGTCTGACGCACTTCACTCTTCCGACCTGTCCGACACTATCAAGTCGTCGGTTCGTGCCCTCTTTCATGGGCGACGCCGCAAGCGTGAAGCAGAACGTCGACGTCGCGCAAGTGCATCCTTGAAACTGCAGGCAAAGCGTCGACATGTTCCTTTATGGCGCATGCGTCTTGAAGAGTTGTGGCGTTCCAACAAGCCGAATCATCCCGGGCATTTCCCGTGGCCAAAGCAAACGGTCGATGAAGGTCTTTGTAAGGCATGCGGAGTGTGCATGCAGCTTTGTCCGACGGGAACCATTCAACATGATCTTAAGGATGGAGTGTTTACCTATGGCCATACGCCAGGGCGCTGCACCAATTGTGGCTTGTGCATTGAGGCCTGCCCTTCGCACGCCTTGTCGCGAGACTATCAAAATCTTGAACAGCCCTTTGATGAACAAGTTTGCATGCAGTGGCCCGCGCATGCGTGCAAACGCTGTGGGCTCCCCGCGCGTGAAGGAACGGGGGACCTTTGCATACTGTGTGCAAACGAACCCGATGCTAAAAAAGTTGCGGGGCGGATTCGCAATCAAATGTATACCTGGTTGCATGCCTAAGGTTTTCCTCCGCCGAATTGCTACAATAACAAGTACAAAGACCAAAGGCTTTACATGGGCGAACCAGTTCTTGACGATTATAAAAGTTATATCGTGCTGCATTATTTGTATACCAGCATTGAAGCGGTATGCCTGCATATAGGCGACATGGGCCCCCTCGAATATGCGCTGCTGACCGAAATAGCAGAAATGCCCCAGGGTTTTTCCTTGCAGGGTGTCCAAGAATCCTACGGGCTGCTTTGGGGCAATTGCGACCATTCGATTGCGCTTCTGGAAGAAAAGGAATTGGTCGAACGCAGGCGCCTGGAACAAGACCGCCGCAAGTTTGCTATCCATGCCACGCTCAAAGGGCACAACCGCATCAACGCCATAGATGAAGCTTTTGCGTTTTCCCTGGTAGATAGCACGGCACGCATTACTGAAGCGCGCTTTGAACAATTCGTTGCCCAGCTTCACGCCCTCCAGGCACAGGACCCATCCCGGGTGGCTGCCGGTATTATCCCCAGCTACCCTTTGCGCATCCTTTGTTTTGCGAACCAGTACTTAGTCCAGGAGTGCACGCGTCTTGACATGTCGGTGTCGGAATTTGTTGTGCTCTGCGCTCTGCGTGTATTTCCCCAGGGTTTAAGCGAAGAAGCGATCCGAAGACGTCTTGGGGTTTCTGCGGGAGGAAGTATAGCGGCTTCGGTCCTTGATGTGCTGGAAGAAAAGCATCTTGTTCGCCGCGCAGTAGAGGTAACCATTACTGAAGAGGGCAGGGACCGCGCTGCGTTGATTCTGGACCGTTTGCGCGCTAAGATTTTACAAGCTTTTGAACGCGTTGGGGCGGAGCAGCGCGAAACCTTGGTGGCTGCCATCGAAAGCTGTTTGTACTTGTTTGCCTAAGGCTTCGCAGGGAATGCGCGTCTGCAAAAGAGGAGGAGTTTCGTGGAACATGCCCGCACTCTTTCACTTGATGCACAGGCCACGTCGCGAACGGATGCCTTGGCGCACCTCTTCCTTTTGCTTGCACACGCATTTTCTTACCCCACCCATGAACGGGCGAGATGGCTGACCTCACAGTCGTTTTTACTGCAGGCCATTGACCTGTCTGAACTGGTGGCCCTCGAATCCGACAGCTTGTTTGACGCTGCCTTGCGCTTTAACGATGCAGCAATGCAAGACGCTGAAAGCCGTGCTCATAGCCTGCGCGTGGAACATACGCGACTCTTTTATTCCATGCCCCGCATTATTCCGCTCGTTGGCACTCGCTGGGTGCAAAGTGGCGGGTCGCTTGCCGCGCGCCAAAGCGAGCGCGCTGTGGTGGATGCGCTTTTTCGTGATCTTGGTTTGCGGGTACAGCAGGGAAAGCATGAGCCAGCCGACCATATAGTGTGCGAGCTCGATTACGCAGCCTACGTTACGGCAGCTGAATACCAGGCGTGGAAAGGCCAGGATGCAGCAAGTGCACACGATTGGATTAGTCTGCGCAACTCGTTCGTGAACATGCACTTGGCCGATACTGCCTTCGGTATAGCGCAGGCTATCAGCAAAGCCAGCACCAATGCCCACCTGCTCTTTCACGCGGCCCTGCTTGAAGCGGTGGTCGAGTCCTGCTTACCGGCATAAAGCTCGCGTTTCATTTTGCCGCGTTCATTTCGTGTAACAGATTGGTGAAGGCATCAAGGAAAAGTGCGAAGTACGCTATGCTATATGAGTAAGCAAAAGGAAAGGAAAACGCATGATTGGCGGAATACTTACGTTTCTCATTCTGATTATCTTGTTCTTGCTGTTTTTCGGCAGGAGCATCTTCTTTATCGTGCGCCAACAGGAGGCTATTATCATTGAGCGCCTGGGTAAGTTCCATCGCATCGCAAACCCTGGCTGGCGTGCCAAGATTCCCTTCATCGACCGCAAGGTAACGCGTGTGTCCCTGCGTACCATGAAGGAGGGCTTTCAGATTGACGCAAAGACGTCGGACAACGTGACCATCGTGCTGGACGTTTCGGCGCAGTACCACGTGGACTACAATTGGGGCAACGCACCGCAGGAATCGGGCATTTATCGCAGCTACTATATGCTGGCCCAGCCTATTGAACAGATGCGCGACTACCTCGCCGACGCCCTTCGTTCGTCCATACCGAATTACACGCTCGACGAAGTGTTCGAAAAGAAGGACAACATTGCCAACGACGTGAACGCGACGGTTTCGCAGACCATGGCAGGCTATGGTTGGACCTTGGTTTCCACCCTCATTACAGGCATCCAGCTGCCGAAGGATGTCGAACAGTCCATGAACGACATCAACGCCGCGCAGCGCCAGCAACAGGCGGCCCAAAGCTTAGCTAACGCTGCGAAAATTAAGCGCGTAACCGAAGCGCAGGCAGAAGCTGAAGCCATGGAAAAGACGGGTAACGGTATCGCTGCCCAGCGTATTGCCATTGCGAAGGGCATCAAGGAATCGCTTGACACCATTGCAAGTTCGGGCGTGTCTGAACAGGAAGCGAACGAGCTCTTCCTTTACACCCAGTGGACCGAAATGATGACCGACTTTGCCAAGCGCGGCAATGCTACTACCGTTGTTTTGCCAAGCGACTTTAACCAGAGCCGTTCCATGTTCCAACAGATGTTGGTGGCAGAAAATGCCGCCTTCGGCAACCAGGACGACCAGGCACAAGGCTAGCCATAGTGCGTAAGTCATATACTACAGTCTTGTCTTCAGCGGCAGGTGCTTTGTGCCTGCTTGGACTCGTGTTTTGCACGCTGCTTGGCATACTCGCGTTGGCGCCCGCGCATGCCTTGGCCGACGAAAGCAGTAGCTCGAGTGCGGCCGCTGCCGCGGAGACAGACACGGGCGCAGCCGCGGATGCGGCCGCTGCCGCGGAGGCAGACACGGGCGCAGCCGCGGATGCAGCCGCTGCCGCGGATGCAGCCGCTGCCGCGGAGGCAGATACCTTGAGCCAAAGTATGACCGTTGATGTGGTCGAAAGCGACATTATTGGTGAAGAAACTGGCGACGCCGAAGAATTTTTTGAAGAAACGCAAGAAGACATTGACCTGGCCGAACAGGTGGCCCGAGTTGAAGAGGCTCAGGCTATCTATGACGCCGCTTACGAGCGCGCTGTATTAAGCGCCGGAATGTTGGGTGCTCTGCCCGACCTCCAGGCACAGCTTTCACCCTTCTTCCAATTGCTTGATGAAGCACAGGTAGACATCGACAAGGCCAAGGCTGCCTTTGCTCCCCTTGAAGTGCAGCGCAAAGACCTTGTAGAAAAGCGCAAAGCCCTTAAAAAGGAACTCGAAAAGGCCGATCTTGAACAGTCTGACGCGCTATACAAGCTTATTACGACAAGCCAGGAACTTTCCTTGAGCATTGGTATCGACTTGGCCTCTGTTGTAACTGGTGAGTATTCTGTAACAGAAGCTGAAGTAAATGAATACTTGCTCGAAAAACTAGCCTCCAGTTTTGCGGAGGCTAAGGAAGAAGCCAAGCAGCGCGCGAAAGAAAACGATAAAAAGATTGCCAGCATTGACGCCCAGATTGAAGAAGTTGATAAGGCTATTGATGAAGCCAAGCAGAAGCAGCAGGATGCGCAGCGCCATTTTGAAGAGCTTGTAGCGCAAGGCAACACAGCGGCCTTCGAGATTGAAAAGCTTGCGTCCCAGGCGCGCCACGAAAGTATCCTTGCCATTGAAGACGTGCTTCCGCTTGATTCCGAAATCCCCGGTGTTGACGACCTTAAGGCCGACGCGCAAACCTGGGATTTGCGTTCAAACGCCGTACGAGCTGAAGCATTGGATTTAGCGGGCGCGTGGTATGACGCGGTAGATGCTACTGTGCAACTTGATGGTGCTATTTCCTTTGGTTGTGGGCTCGATTTTGCCTTAAGCGAAAAAGACTTCGTGGCCAAGTGGGGGCCAGCTATCGACAGTTTCTTCGTTGCCCATGGCGCACCCCTGCAGGGTCAGGGCAGTGAAATGGCGCGCCAGGCTTTCAAGTACAAAGTCGACCCGCGCCTGTGCGCTGCGGTAAGCATTGTGGAATCCAGCGGTGGGCGCTATTGCATCAAGCCGCATAATGCCTGGGGTTGGGGCGCGGCTGACAGCGACCCGTACAACCTCGCTTTTTCGTGGGGAAGTTGGAAGGAAGCCATTGAAGGATGGCACAAGGGCATGGCAACATCTCAGACGGGCCTCGCAACGACACCTTCACTCACCGCTACGGGCGACATCTATTGTTCTTCACCTATTTGGGGAAGCAAGGTTGCCACGCTTATGGAGCAAATTTCTGGCTATGTGTCATAAATGCCTGCAAGCTTGCTACTCGCAGGGCTAAAGCAAACGCTCAATTCTTACTCCGGAATGCGTAAAGGCCCCCTTCTCTTACCCCTATATGCTGTGGCTTGGTGCTCGCGAGCCACAAGGGGCAAAGCCACTCGTGGACAAACTGCGAAATTGCGTGTATTCACAGAGTTTTTTCTTGCGAAAGCGCAGAACACAGGCGTATACTGCACAAGTTGCTTTCAAAAGCCCCGTAAACGCACGGATATGCAACTAAGCGGCTTATCTGTTGTCCAGAACAGACGAGCCGTGTTCGGAGTAGGATCCCGAACCCACGTTTGTATCCGGCACTTTTGAAAACGCATCATGAAACAAAGTGCGTGACACCTTGTTTCAAAAAGGAGTGAAGCTGAAACTTCGCTCTGTGAATTGGAGGAATGTAAGTGAAAACCTATTACGCAAAACCGGGCGAGGTTGAGCGCGCATGGGTCCTGATTGACGCTGAAGATCAGGTGCTTGGTCGCGTTGCGACAAAGGCTGCCACGATTCTGAAGGGCAAGCATAAGCCGCAGTACACCCCGCACGTTGACACAGGCGACTTCGTGGTCATTATCAATGCCGACAAGATTCGCCTGACGGGCACTAAAGCAGCCGATAAGGCTTATTACCGTCACAGTGGTTTCCCTGGCGGTCTGCAGGAGACAAGCTTTGCAGAGGCTATGGAAAAGCACCCAGAGCGTGTGGTAGAACATGCCGTTAAGGGCATGCTGCCCAAGAACACGCTTGGTCGTGCCATGGGTAAGAAGCTGAAAGTGTACGCAGGTCCCGAGCATCCGCATATGGCTCAGGCACCGGTAAAGATTGAACTGGAGGGCTAGTCTTATGGCAGGTGAAGCAATGTATTACGGCACCGGCCGTAGGAAGAATGCCATCGCACGCGTACGCTTGGTACCGGGCAGCGGCAAGGTTACCGTTAACGGTAAAGAAGGTTTGGAATACTTCGGCAGGCAGCAGCTTGTCGACATGGCCTGCGCTCCGTTTAAGGTAACGGACACGGTTGACCACTTTGACGTTATTGCACGTTGCAATGGCGGCGGAGTTTCTGGGCAGGCAGGTGCTTTGCGCCACGGCATTGCTCGCGCTCTTTTGGAAGCTGGTGAATACCGTAACGACCTTAAGCAGGCAGGTTTCCTGACGCGCGACAGCCGCATGGTTGAACGCAAGAAGTACGGTCTGAAGAAGGCCCGCAAGCGTCCGCAGTTCTCGAAGCGTTAAAGCTGGCGGATATTGCAAACTTTCAAAGCCCGTTCTTCGAACGGGCTTTTTGTTTATGCTGCGGGAGAGGTTCGCATTTATACTATGATATGAGCAGATAATTACTGAAAAAGGGAGCATCTTATGCCCGAAATTGTTGAAAACTACGCAACACTGGTATTTGGTCCACGCGCCATGAAAGAGTACCTTCCCGCAAAGGTATTCAAGTCCCTCATGGACACCATTCATGAAGGGCGCCCCATAGACTCCAAGATTGCTGATGCCGTTGCCGACGGCATGATGCACTGGGCGTTGGAACATGGGGCTACGCACTACACACATTGGTTCCAACCACTGACGGGCATTACGAGCGAAAAGCACGATGCCTTCCTCGACCCCGTGAGTGACGACACGGCTATCGTAAAGTTTTCGGGTAAGGAACTCATTAAACGCGAGTCGGACGCATCGAGCTTTCCTAACGGTGGCCTGCGTGCTACTTTTGAAGCGCGTGGCTATACTGCCTGGGATCCAACGAGCTACGCCTTCATCAAAGACGAGGTTCTCTGTATTCCGACGGCCTTTGCAAGTTATACGACGGAAGCGCTCGACAAGAAAACGCCACTCCTTCGTTCCATGGGCGTGCTGTCTGAACAAGCCAATCGCGTGTTGGCCTTCTTTGGTGAAGACGGGCACCGCGTGCATACCAATGTGGGCGGCGAACAAGAATACTTCCTTATTAGCGAAAAGGACTATGCCCTGCGGCAAGACCTGATGCTGTGCGGTCGTACGTTGTTCGGCGCCGACCCCTGCAAGGGTCAAGAGCTTGAAGAACACTACTTCGGTGCTATTCGGCCTACTGTTAACGAATTCATGAAGGAGCTCGATGACGAGCTCTGGGCTCTGGGGATTGCTGCAAAGACTAAGCATAATGAAGTGGCGCCCTGCCAACATGAATTGGCCTGTGTGTACACGGAAGCAAACCGCGCCATAGACGCAAACTTGCTCGTCATGGAAAAGATGCGCCTGCTTGCGAGCCATCATGGGTTGGTATGCCTGCAGCACGAAAAGCCCTTCCGCGGCATCAACGGGTCGGGCAAGCACAATAACTGGTCCATTTCAACGAGCGAGCATAACCTCCTTGAGCCAGGTGAAACGCCTATGCAAAACCTGCGCTTCTTGGTCTTTTTGACCTGCGTTATTGCTGCGGTGGATGACTACCAAGAGCTGTTACGCATGAGCGTGGCTTCCGCGGGCAACGACCATCGCCTGGGCGGTAACGAAGCACCTCCAGCTATCGTGAGCATTTTCTTAGGTGACGAACTGGGTGCTATTGTGGACTCCATTATTAACGACAAGCCCTATAAGAAGGCAGCTGAAGTGCGCACCGACTTAGGCGTTGACGTGCTGCCCAGCTTCCTGATTGACAATTCGGACCGCAACCGCACGAGTCCCTTTGCTTTTACCGGTAATAAGTTCGAGTTCCGCATGCCAGGTGCACAAGTTAATCTTTCGGACTGCAATACCGTCCTTAATACCGCCATGGCCAAGGAATGTAAGGACTTTGCTGACGCCATGAAAGGTCTTAAGGGTGCCAAGTTTGAAGAGGCAGCTCTGGCTTACATTAAGAAGGCACTCACAAAACACCAACGCATTATCTTTAATGGTAACGGCTATGACGAAGCCTGGGTCAAGGAAGCAAAGAAGCGCGGTCTGGCAAATCACGCCAACACCGCTGAAGCCCTGCCAGCACTGGTGGCACCCAAGTCCATTGCGCTCTTTGAAGAGATGGGTGTGCTTTCCGAAGTGGAATTGCGCAGCCGCTATGAAGTGAAGTTGGACAAGTACAACAAGACCATCAATATTGAAAGCAATGTGATGGAGCGTATGGTGCGCCGCATGTTTATTCCGGCTATCAATGCCTATGCGACCAAGATTGCCAAAGGCATTACGACGGTGCGTGAGGCAAGCCCGAAGGCAAACCTGCGTGACCAAGAAGTGGTGCTTGACCGCCTGCTCACTGGCCTGCATAAGGTTGACCTTGCACATCGTAAGTTGAACGATTTGCATGCCAAGGCACTCAAGATTAAGGACAGCCAAAAGAAGGCCAATTGCTATGCAAAGGAAGTCGTGCCTGCCATGGAAGAGGTGCGCTCCGAAATCGACACGCTCGAACGCATTGTTGACTATAAGTATTGGCCCGTGCCTACCTACAACGACATTCTTTTCTACGCCTAATAGGTTCCGCCGTTCTTACGAACGGCGGAACTGTCGACGCTGCGGTTTAATTTCGCTTCACACTACGCCCTAGCTATGGCTTGGCCCGTACCCAAGTACGGGCACTGCGCCAAGAGCGGGCGTATTGTTTTGCGAAATTAAACCTCGCTGACTCTTCGACCACCTGCAACACTACAATTTGCGGCTGCGTTGGCGTGCTTGCCAGCGGCGCAGGTTGCGCATCTTTGTAGCAACAAGGCTAGTCGCAGCTGCAGCAAGGGCAAGCGCAATGAAGGGGTGTGCGGAAAGAAAGTCACCTGTTTTTGCCATGACTCTACTGACAGGAGTCGGCGTTTTGCTGGGGGCCGGGTTTGGGGTATCGGGCTCAAGCACATGAATACTCTGGTCTTTGCTCTTGATATCTTTGTGGACAGCAATGGGCTCAGCTTTATTTTGTGGGGTACTGCTGCTTGCTTCTTGGGTCGATGAGCTGCTGGCATTAATTACTGGAGTCGACACTGTTCCTTCATAGGCTTCTTCAAAAAAGACGATTGTCTTACCTGCGAGCCCGCTCGTGTCGGCGCTAAATTCAAGATCCACGCTTCCTGTGCTCGCGGGCGCTACAAAGCTCATGCTCGATGCAATGCCGAGGTCTTCTCCCGTTTCGGAATCAATGGCACGCCCGTAAATCGCATAGGTTTCACCTTCCGTGAAATTTTCAAAATGAATGCGGTCGACAAGGACATCCTCACTGTTTGCATGCGTGTCATGCGTGCCCGTTTCTTTGTCGCTTGCTAGTGTGCCAATGGATGGCTGTATTGGCTCTGGCTCTGGCTCTGGTTCTGGCTCAGGCGTAGGCTCGGGCTCTGGTTCCGGCTCCGGCTCTGGTTCTGGCTCTGGTTCTGGCCCCGGTTCCGGTTCCGGTTCCGGTTCAGGTTCAGGTTCAGGTTCAGGTTCGACAACAAGAGTTTGTGCTTCATCGTCTGGGTCCTCATGTTGTGCCACCGCGCTACCCTGCGCGTCAAAAGCATATTCGAAACAGACCAACTTGCCACCAACAAGATTGCTCGTATCAATCTCGTCAAAAACCACGTCCACGCTTCCTGTTCCCGTGGCCTTGAACTCCTGTTCAGCAGTTGCTACTACCCCTAAATCCTTGCCTTCGGCATCCCAGGCATGAAGTTCAGCCTTCATCGTGTAGCTGGCTCCTATCTCTAAGTTGCTGTAGTAGACCATGTCGGTAAAGGGGGTCTTTTTTGAAGCCGTAGCCGCCCGTTTGCCCTCCGAGGTCAGCAAGGTGGCAATGCGCGGACCTTCGGTATCGATATAGGTGCGGGGCGCAATGCTTTGGTCGCGATACACGACCAAGATGTCACGTACGAGCCCCAAGCCTTCATTAGCTTTGCAGGAAAGTTCTTCTATGAGGTAGCTGTCGTAGGGGAGCGCCCCGCGCTTGTCGTCGATAATCAAGGTTTGAATATCTGCACTGCCGTGAAACCATATACCATTTTCGACCGATAGTTTTTCAACATCGATTTTTTGCGTTTCAGCATCGTAGGCAGCATCGTTGGCGTTGGTGTTTTGTGAATGCGGGACAAAGTCGGTGCTGTATTCACCGTTGGGGTCGGTCGTAGCAATATGCCACTCACCCGTGGTAAGAGAAGTAATCTTGAAGGGAATGTTGCCAAGCGCGCGGTTGTTCCCTTCCTGCGTCTTCACAAAGCTTAAGTTCGCCCGTATAACAAGCTGCGGCTCGGCAGAGGCGTATTTATCGCTTTGTGCGCCCGCGTTAAGATATTCGTTCGTTACGTACTCGCTATATTCCTGCGTGAAATCGAAGAAGTCACCCTGCTCACGGATACTAAATTGGCGTGTCCAGGCCTTCGAAATGCTGTCGTACAGATAACCAGCGTCTGACGTCTTGGTTTCGCGAATACGGTAGGTGCCGTAGGGAAGAACTCCTTCGCCGCTCGAAGCTAAGACCTTGCTGTCTTGCTTGGAAACTACCAGGGTCATAACGGTGCTTCCCGGTTCATAGTCCTTACCGTTTACGCGTACCGCATTTTTCGATTCATTGCTTATTTCAAATTCGGCTCCTTCAAGCGTCGCTGCGCCTTGGGGCGTGTAGCTGCCGTTTTCACGGTCGACCTTACCGACGACAACGCCGCCTCTTATCACCTGGTCAGGAGTCTTTTCCTTAAAGTCCGCATTGTAGATCTTGCCGTCTTCGGTAACCGTGAAAGTGTATTTCCAACTTGTGTTGAGAAGGTAGCCTTCAGGTGCCTTAGTTTCGGTAACGGTGTATTGAGCGTAGGGCAAATCATGCGCTCCTGTTTGGGCTTCGCCATTTTCATCCGTCGTGAGCACTTTTACGACATCACCAGGTTTGTATTGCTGTTTGTCAATCTCGATGAAACCGTTTTCAGCGCTTGAAAGTTTAATGGTGAATTCGGCTCCCTTAAAGCGAGCATCACCCTGTATGCTTTCCGTTTGTGCATCAAGCTTTTTTACGGCAAGCCCTCCTGAAATGATGGTTTCGGGTACCGTTGGGGCGTTAAAAGTTTGCACGGTATCCGTGGTGGCACCATTGCCGCTTATGACGCTGAGATAGACTTTGTTGTTGAGAAGGTAGCCCTTGGGAGCTTTGGTTTCCTGAATTGTTACCGTGCCAAGAGGAAAAACAGCTTTGCCAGCCGAATTAAGGTAGAAGGCGTCGCCCGAAACCTTGTGGCTGGTGTCGAGCGCGATCTTACCTTCTCTATCTGTTTTCAGAACCCAGCTGCGTGTGGCTCGTTCAGGAAGATTATTCGCGTTATATGTGCCGTCAAAATACTTGACGCTAAACTCTGCCCCAGATAGCGAAGCTGATCCATGCGCCATGCCGTTTCCTGTACCTGCATCAATCTTGTTGAGCACGATGTCGATGGGATTATGAAGGGGTTTGTCGGCAAATTGAACCTCGGTTGTTCTTTCTGCTTCGACATGAAACTTCTTAGGTGCTTCAGGTGCAAAACCCTGGGGTGCTTTTAGTTCTGCCATCCAATAGTCGCCCTGTTCAAGTTCGATTTCGTTGCTGACGCCCGCAGTATTGGTTATCAGTTTTTCTCCTATGCGATTACGATTATTGTTAGCATCGTCCTCGCTTGCAAAAACCCCGAATTCTGCGCCTTCCAGGGAATAGCAGGCATTGTTTTTGCTGATGCCTTCGTTGGCGGACGTTTTGACGACCTTGGCCTTTCCATCCAAAACAATCCAGTCGGCATAGACCAGTTGCTTGATGGCGGTTGCCTGGTCCCAGCCATATTGGTCTGCCACACCCATGCCTGCCGTATTGCGCATAAGGATGTAGAAAACGCCATGGAAGATGTTTCCTTCCCAATAGGAAGCCTGGGGATATAGATTCAAACCACCGAGGCGCGGTATGTCGACAACGTCACTGTTGTCGTGCTGGGTGCAATATGCCCGCACGCCTTTATTACCGTTTCCGTAGGGTTCTTCCAGTACCACTTCCGACAACTTGATGTTTCTCGTATTTTCCGAAAGCTCAAAGTTCCAGAAAAAGAAGTCACCGCCGCCCCATTGCCCATAGGTGGGGTGGCCATTTTGTCCTGCTGCCGTAAGGTCTGCGGGGTATTCAAAGGGTTCGCCCGTTTTTGGCAATATCCATGAACCAGTTGCAGAGTATTGGACACCGGCAACCGTATAGCCCCCTGTGTATTGGGCGCCCTTTTGAACAAAATCTCCGTTTTCAAACGGGTTGCCGTAGTTAAGCGGAACTTCGGCCCTGGCCATTTCGGGCGAAACTCCTAAAAGCCCTGCAAGAAGAGCGAAGGACAGGGTACATATAAGGGCCAGGATATGTTTGCGTGATTCCTTGTTGCTGCGCTTTTGAAACATCGGTCCTCCTCAATAGAGAGTCGTGCCCCAAGGGCGGGGTATAAATCCCTTGGGGCTGCCTTGCCGAAGAAGGCGACTATGTAAGGATTTCAGGTGAGGTCGTTTTGTTTGGCTGCTGTATCTCATACCCGAATCCGTAAAAAACTCTAGGTCTTCGGGTACACCTCTTTGCACAGCGCAAAGCTTTCAAAAAGCTATCGTATATGCCTCGCTTTTACCTCGTGTAGCACAGCCAATGAGTCTTGCGGGCGTCTCGTGGCTGACAGGCGGGCAGCACCGTTGCGCTTCGTGGGGGTGGGCGTCCTTCACGTAGTCTGCACAGTTTTGCCGCTTACAAGGAAAAACTGTCACACTTTAGTTGCTTGGAGTACAATAGCAAAATCGCATATGAGGGACGTGGACACACGTCCTCTATTATCTAGGAGACAGATAAGGAGCGCTATCATGGCCGCTATCGTAGAAGGTGAATTTATTTGGAAGAACGGGGAACTTATTCCCTGGGCAGATGCAACCACGCATGTCCTTTCCCACTCTCTGCATTATGGATCGGGTGTTTTCGAAGGCATCCGCTGCTATAAGGGTAAAAATGGGAGTGCCGTCTTCCGCCTGGTTGACCACATGAAGCGCTTGGTGAACGGTTGTAAAATCGCACAGATTTCGTGCCCCTATACCGAAGAAGAGCTTACGGCGGCCGTGGTCGAAACCATTCAGGCTAACAAGCTCGAAGAATGCTATGTCCGCCCCATTATCTATAGGGGTTATGGCACGATGGGCGTTGATCCGACCGATGCTCCTATCGATGTGGTTGTTGCCGTGTGGCCCTGGGGTGCATACCTGGGTGAAGAAGCCCTTGAAAACGGCATTACGGCTGGCACGAGTTCATGGCGCCAACGTTCCAACAATGCTATTCCGCCTGCCATGAAAGCAACGGCAAGTTATATGAACTCCATCCTTGCAAAGCTCGAGGCAAAAACTCATGGCTATGCTGAAGCCGTTATGCTCAACGAAGCGGGCTACGTATGCGAAGGAACGGGCGAAAACATCTTTATCGTACGTGATGGAATTATTTCCACGCCGCCTATTTCCGATGGTATTCTGCCGGGCATTACGCGCGACACAGTCATTCAACTGGCCGTTGACCTGGACATTCCTGTTATCGAAGAAAGCCTTACGCGTGCCGATCTTTATATGGCCGACGAAGTGTTCTTTACGGGTTCTGCAGCAGAAGTTACGCCAGTGGCAAGCATTGACGAACGCGAAATTGGCAAGCGCGGGCCCATTACGAAGGCGTTACAGGATCGCTTCTTCGAAATGGTTGCAGGGGACCATCCTGAGTATTCAGAATGGCTCTATCCAGTTCCGTCTGTCTAGTGGCAGCCGAAGCGTTTGACGCTGCACTTGCTTTTGGCGCTCGTGCGTGTTGTGCGCCGTGCGGTTTGTGCACCAGGGTGAATCTTGCACCTGGGCGGGACAGCCGTAAAGCACCAGTGCTTATGCTTAGTCTATGACGCGTGACTTGGGGATTGCTGTGGTTGAAATTACAAACATTGAAACCTACGACACGACCTTGCGCGATGGCGAACAGGGCCTAGGCATTACGCTTTCCCTGGAAGATAAGTTGCGCATAGTTGAGTGCCTTGACCATTTTGGCATCGACATCATTGAAGGCGGCTATCCAACTTCTAATCCCAAGGACATCGAGTTCTTCAAGCGCGTTGCGCAGTTGCCGCTGACGCATGCTCGTATTGCTGCTTTTGGCTCAACCTGTCATAAGGGAAGCTTGGCGCGCAACGATGCTGGCCTTCAGGCTCTCATTGAAAGTGGCGCTCCTGTTATTACCTTGGTGGGGAAGGCGCACGCTTCGCAGGTTCAGCATGCCTTGCGTACGAGCCTCGAAGAAAACCTCCGCATGATTACGGATTCGATTAGCTTTTGTGTCCAAGAGGGGCGCGAAGTCATCTTTGATGCTGAACATTTCTTTGACGGCTACGATGCCGATCCCGAATATGCGCTCGAAGTGGTGCGGGCAGCGCAGGAGGCGGGTGCGAGCCGTGTCTGCTTGTGTGAAACTAATGGTGGTCAGCTTCCCGCAAGTGTGAGCGCTGTAACAACAGCCGTTCACAAAGCTTTTCCCGACCTTATGCTGGGCATTCACTGCCATAATGATTCGGGTTGCGCTGTGGCAAATACCCTTGATGCCGTGGGCGCTGGGGCGCGCCAGGTGCAGGGTACCATTAACGGTTACGGTGAGCGCGCGGGCAATGCCGACCTTTTAAACGTGATTGCCAATCTGCAACTCAAGATGGGCTATAACTGTGTGCCCGATTTGTCGCAGCTTTCCGATGTCGCACACTTTGTTGCTGAAAGCTGCAACGTCACCCTTCCTGCCCAGACGCCCTACACGGGCAAGGCCGCCTTTGCACATAAGGGCGGACTTCATGCAAGTGCCCAGGCGCGCCTGGAAGGGGCTTACGAACATGTTGATCCTGCGCTTGTTGGCAACACATCAAGCTGGGTGGTAAGCGAACTTTCAGGGCGGGCATCGCTCGTTCGCAAGGCAGAAAGCTTCGGTCTTTCAATAGAGCACGATGAAGCCCTCTGCCAGCGCATATTGGATGACATTAAGCAGCGTGAAGCTGAAGGCTATGCCTACGAAGTGGCCGATGGATCGCTGTATCTTTTGATGCTTCGCCACCTGGGCAAGCTAAAATCGCATTTTACGCTCGAAAGTTTCCGCGTGATTGTGGATGACCGCGAAGATACGGGCAGTTGGGCCAAGGACGCCACCAGCGAAGCAACCATAAAAATTCGTGTGGGCGATGTACGCACGGTGGCAACTGGTGAAGGCACGGGCCCTGTTGAAGCGCTTGATACAGCACTGCGCATGGCGATTGGCGAGTCATATCCGCAGGTCGCAGCCATGGAATTGGTTGACTTTAAGGTTCGCATCCTAGACGAAAATGTAGGTACGGGTGCGGTGACGCGCGTTATTATTACGACCTCGGATGGCGAAGGAAACTGGGGAACTGTGGGCGTAAGCGAAAACATTATTGAAGCATCATGGAACGCTCTGGTTGATTCTATAGAATACGGTTTGCACCGAATAGGAGTTTAGAATGAGCGATTTGCGTACGGCTGAAGTGGAAGATTTGCTCAAGGTTTTGGTTGAAGTGAAGGATACCGACACCGCTTTCAACCTGCTTGAGGACCTGTTTACCATACGCGAAATCCGCGAGACCTCTTCGCGTTTGGCGGTCGCGCGTATGCTTGACGCAGGGAAGCCCTATGTTGCCATAGAAGAAGAGACAGGTGCTTCGGCCACAACCATTGCGCGAGTGTCCAAGGCGCTCAATTATGGGGCAGGTGGCTATCGCGCAGCGCTTGACATTCTTTCAAACGATTAGTTTACGGTATAAGCGCTCCGCATAAGGAACACAAGCACGTTGTATAATAGATAAGTTAATCTAGCGAAAGGAACGGCTTCCTTAAAAGCCAAATTAGTAAGCACATGGATGCAAAAAGTTTAAAAAAGTTGAACAGGCGTGAACTTCTGGAACTGATGGTTCAGATTTCAGAAGAAAACGAAGTTTTGACGCGCGACAATGAAGTGATGAAGGCGGAACTTGAAAACCGTCAGATTAGCGCGCGTGAAGTGGGCTCGCTTGCCCAGGCATCCCTTGAAGCAAATAACTACTTTATAGCGGCTGAACAGGCTGCCAAGCTCTACCTGGAAAATGTGGCGCGCATTGAACAAGAAGCCAAGACGCGCAGCAGTGAACTATTGGAAGAAACGCTTGCCGAATGCATTAAGATGCGCGCGGCTTCCGGTTTTCCTGAAGACCAGCTTGTTCCTGAGGGCTGGGGTACACCCGAAAGCCTTGAAGCTCGTCTGGCGCAAAATGACGCACAGAAGAACGTACAAACCGAAGTGCAAGCTGACGCACAAAACGAAGCGCAAGACAGCAGCACGGCAAGCAGCTAAGCAAAAACAGCACGAAGGCTCAAGAGTACGACGTTTGAGAAAGCATGATTATGGCCACCTATGGATTAAGCACAGAAATGCATGAGCGTATCGCCCAAGAGCTTTACGAAGCGGAAACAACGGGCGAGCATGTTCAACTGCTTTCCAGGGTTTACCCAGTCCTTACAACCGCCGACGCCTATGCCATCCAGCAACTTGGTCTTGAACTACGCCTTGCCAACGGCGGGCGCGTGGTGGGCCGCAAGATTGGCATTACCAGTGAAGGCATGATGCGGATGCTCGAATGCTCGATGCCCGACTTCGGCTACTTGCTCGAAGACAAGCTTATTCCCGAAGGCGGCACCTGCAAGCTTGACGAACTTATTAACCCCTTTGTTGAAGGCGAACTAGCATTCATCATGGGTGAAGACCTGAGCACGGGGCCCATCACAGAAGAAGACATCATGCGTGCCACCTCTTATGTGGTTCCTTGCTTTGAAGTGTGCGACACGCGTTTCCACGACTGGACCTTTACGGTGCGCGACACCATCGCTGACGATGCCAGTGCCGCGCGCTTCATGATTAGTTCATCTACGCGTGAATTGAACGAAATAGAACCAAGCGCCATCAGTATGACTTTGGAAAAGAATGGCGAAGTTGTTGGGACTGCTACTGGTGCTGAAGTTATGGGCTCACCCGTAAATTCGGTGCTCTGGCTTGCTAATAAGCTGCTCGAGTTCGGCGATTGTTTGCGAGCGGGCGATATCGTGCTTTCAGGTTCCTTCATGCAGGCCGACTTCCCTCAAGTAGGTGACGAATACACCATCACCATGAAGGGCTTTACTCCGCTTTCCATGAGTTTTGCTTAAGCGCCCGCGTTTCTACCCTTTTGCCTTTTCTATACGTGAAGAGATTCTTTTCTTTTGCATTCTTTTGTTCAAAAGGCGTTATTATGGACAAGCTGCATTTTTGAAACTCCCTCTAAAAAGGAGATGAGTATGGGAAAGTTCGTTATCAAGCCCGCCAAAGGTGGCGTGAAGTTTGACCTTAAGGCTGGTAATGGTGAAGTCATTGTTACGTCGCAGGTTTATGCATCAATGGCAAGCTGCAAGAATGGCATCCGTAGCATTCAGAAGAATGCCCCCATTGCTGCCCTGGAAGACCAAACTGCCAAGGGCTTTGCTCACGAACACAACCCGAAGTTCGAGGTGTACTTGGACCGTAAAGGTGAGTTCCGTTTCCGCCTCAAGGCGGTTAACGGCCAGATTATTGCAAGCGGCGAAGGCTACAAGGCCAAGAAGAGTTGCCTGAACGGCATTGCTTCGGTTCGTAAGAATTGCACTGGTCCTGTTGAAGTTAGCGTTTAGAGGGTGCCCCGTTTTTACGGGGCATTTTTTTAGCACTTGTTTCATTTTTGGCTTCGTCCCTTAATGAGACACCCATATAATAGGAAGAGTTGAAAGCTGAAGAGAAGGGTAGCGCGCAATGCCCAAACGAGAAGACATCAAGAAAGTATTAATCATCGGTTCCGGCCCCATCATCATTGGCCAAGCATGCGAATTTGACTACAGCGGTACTCAGGCGTGTAAGGCACTGCGGGCGCTTGGGTATGAAATCGTTCTGGCGAACAGCAATCCAGCAACTATCATGACCGATCCAGAAACGGCTGACGCGGTTTACATCGAGCCACTAAATGTCGAGCGCCTTACTCAGATTATCGAAAAGGAACGCCCCGACGCTTTGCTGCCTAACCTGGGTGGACAGAGTGGTTTGAATCTGTCGAGCGCCTTGGCAGAAGCGGGCGTGTTGGAAAAGTATGGCGTGGAAGTTATAGGCACGCCGATTGATGCCATTGAACGCGGCGAAGACCGCGATATCTTCAAGCAAACCATGGAAGAGCTAGGCATTGAAATGGCTCGCTCACGCGTATCGCATACGGTTGACGAAGCGGTCGAAATTGCTGAAGAGCTAGGCTACCCCTGCGTGCTGCGTCCCGCCTACACCATGGGTGGCACGGGCGGCGGCCTGGTTTACAACGTTGAAGAACTCCGTACCGTGGTTGCGCGTGGCCTTGCGGCAAGTCCTGTGACTGAAGTGCTCGTGGAAGAAAGCATTCTTGGTTGGGAAGAACTTGAATTTGAAGTGGTGCGCGATGCCAAGGGCCAAATGATTACGGTGTGCACCATTGAAAACATTGACCCCATGGGTGTGCACACGGGCGATTCGTTCTGCGTGGCGCCCATGCAGACTATTGCCAAGGATGTGATCGATCGCCTGGAAAAGAAATCTCACGCCATCGTTGATGCGGTGAAGGTTATTGGTGGTACGAATGTGCAATGGGCGCACGACCCTGAAACTGACCGCGACATCATCATCGAAATCAATCCGCGCACGAGCCGCTCTTCCGCCCTGGCGTCCAAGGCGACGGGCTTTCCTATTGCGCTTGTGTCTGCCATGCTTGCTAGCGGCTTAACGCTCGACGAAATTCCCTGCGGCAAGCACGGCACCCTGGACAAGTACGTAGCCAGTGGCGACTACGTTGTCGTGAAGTTTGCGCGCTGGGCCTTTGAAAAGTTCAAGGGTGTCGAAGACAAACTGGGTACGCAAATGCGTGCCGTGGGCGAGGTCATGTCCATTGGCAAAACCTACAAGGAAGCCTTCCAGAAAGCTATTCGTTCGCTTGAAAAGGGGCGCTATGGCCTGGGCTTTGTGAAGGACTTTAATGGTAAAAGCCTCGATGAACTAATGGAATTGTTGGCCACCCCCACGAGTGAGCGCCAATTCATTATGTACGAAGCTCTGCGTGCAGGGGCGACGGTGGAAGATCTATATGAGCGTACCAAGATCAAGCGCGATTTCATCCAAGAGATGAAGGAGCTTGTTGACGAAGAAGAAGCCATGCTTGCTTGGGCCGGCGAACATCCTACCCAGCTTCCGCCTGATGACATGCTCACTTCGGCTAAGAAGAATGGTTTTGCCGACCGTTACCTAGCTCAGCTCTTTGATATTCCCGAAACGAAGATTCGCTCACGTCGAAAGGAACTGGGCGTGGTGGAAGGCTGGGAAGGTGTCCACGTTTCCAGCACGCAGGATTCGGCTTATTACTATTCCACCTACAACGCGCCCGATGCTTCGCCCGTGGGCACGGGGAAGAAGGTCATGATTTTAGGTGGTGGCCCCAACCGTATTGGTCAGGGTATTGAATTCGACTACTGTTGTGTGCATGCGGCTAAGAGCCTGAAAGCACTCGGTTTCGAAACCATCATCGTGAACTGTAATCCCGAAACGGTTTCGACCGACTACGACACGTCCGATAAGCTCTACTTTGAGCCGCTGACCGCCGAAGACGTGCTTGCCATTTATGAAAAAGAACAACCTCTGGGCGTGATTGCGCAGTTCGGTGGGCAGACGCCGCTAAACCTTGCAAGTGAATTGGAAGAAGCGGGTGTCACCATTTTGGGCACGAGCCCTGAAATTATTGACCTGGCTGAAGACCGCGACCGCTTCCGCGAAGTGATGGACCGTCTCAGCATTCCCATGCCTGAAGCGGGCATGGCGGTTGATGTGGGCGAAGCACTCGAAATTGCTCACAACATTGGCTACCCCGTCATGGTGCGCCCGAGCTATGTGCTTGGCGGTCGTGGCATGGAAGTGGTTTACGACGACGAAAACCTGCGTGCCTACATGGCGGCTGCGGTGGGTGTAACGCCTGACCGTCCCATCTTGATTGACCGCTTCTTAAACCATGCGCTTGAATGCGAAGCAGATGCTATTTGCGACGGCACCCTGGCCTATGTGCCCGCTGTTATGGAGCACGTTGAACTTGCGGGTGTTCATTCAGGTGACTCAGCAGCCATTTTGCCATCGAATACAATTTCGGATGCGCATCTTGAGACCATCAAGGAATACACGCGCCTTATTGCCGAAGCGATGCACGTGCGCGGTTTGATGAATATCCAGTATGCCATCGAGGGTGACACGGTTTACGTGCTTGAAGCTAATCCGCGCGCAAGCCGTACGGTGCCGCTGGTTTCCAAGGTGTGCGGCATCAACATGGTTCAAATCGCCACTGATGTTATTGTTCTGCCGCTTACTGGGCGCACGAGCCCCGTGGCGGAACTTGGTGAAGTCAGCTATTCGCACTATGGTGTGAAAGAGGCGGTCTTCCCCTTCAATATGTTCCCCGAAGTTGACCCCGTGCTTGGGCCTGAAATGCGCTCGACTGGTGAAGTGCTTGGTTTGGCGGATACCTTTGGGGAGGCCTTTTTCAAGAGCCAGGAAGCTACGCAGATTTCGCTTCCCTTGTCTGGCACGGTCATTATTTCGGTGTCTGACATGGACAAATGCGACCTTGTTGAAATGGGCAAGCTCTTTGTGGAAGCGGGCTTTGAAATTGTGGCAACGAAGGGTACGCGCGACACGCTCGTAGAAGCAGGTGTTCCTGCCACGCTGACGCTTAAGAGTTCAGAGGGTCGTCCGAACCTTATTGACCTGATGATGAACGGGGAAGTGGACCTGGTGGTCAATACGCCGTCCACGACGACGAAGTCGGCTAACGACGGAAGTCTGCTGCGTCATACCGCTATTAAGGCGGGTATTCCCTACATGACTACGGTTGCAGCTGGCAAGGCAGCGGCACTCGGTATTTTGGAAATGCAGAAGCATGGCGGCCAGGCATCGCCTATCCGTTCCCTGCAGGAAATCCATGCGACCATAAAGTAGGACTTATGCAGACAGACTACGACATTATTGTTATTGGTGCTGGTGTAGCAGGCTGCTGTGTGGCACGTGAGTTGGCGCGCTGGGACGCATCTATCGTGGTGCTTGAGGCGGGCAACGACATTTGCAGCGGTGCAACGCGTGCTAATTCCGGCATTATTCATGCAGGCTTTGACCCGAAGCCGGGCTCGGCGAAGGCGCGCTACAACAAACGCGGGTCTGAGCTCTACCCACAATGGTCCAATGAGTTGGGCTTCCCCATTATTAACAACGGCTCGCTCGTTGTTGCCTATTCGGAAGAGGAGTTGGCCACCGTGCGCGATTTGGTCGCGCGTGGCCACGAAAACGGTATCGAGGGCGTGCGTGAACTGAGCCGCGATGAATTGTTTGAGCTGGAGCCCAACGTTTCCCACGAAGCATTAGGTGCCCTACTGGCGCCCACGGGTGGTATTTGCGACCCCTACCATGTGGCCCTCCGCGCCGGTGAAAACGCCGCACAAAACGGGGTAACCTTTGAATTCAATGCACGGGTTGCTTCCGTCGAAAAAGAGGGCGACGCATTCCGCGTTGTGCTCGAGCAGGGCAGTGTTTTGCATGCCCGTGCAATCGTCAATGCTGCCGGCGTTTATGCTGACGAAATCAATAATATGGTAAGTAAGCGTAAGCTCGAAATTACGGCGCGCCGCGGCGATTATTGCTTGCTCGACACCGACTATGGCCCCTTGTTTACACACACGATGTTTCAAGCACCCACGGCAAATGGTAAGGGTGTTTTGGTTTCGCCAACGATTCATGGCAATTTGCTTATTGGCCCCAACGCTCATGCCCAGGATTCAAAGTCGAGCCTTGCGACGGAACGTAGCGGGCTTGAAGAAATACTCGAGGCGGCAAAAAAGACCTGGCCTGATTGTTCTATGCGTGGTGTTATTACGAACTTTGCTGGTCTGCGTGCGACGGGTAATACGGGCGACTTCGAAATCGGTGAGCCCGACGACGCCCCAGGCTTTTTTAATATCGCTTGTTTTGAGTCTCCTGGTCTTACAAGTGCTCCTGCGGTGGCGGAGGACTTGGGCGTGCAAATTGCTGCCTTCCTTGGTGCCCAGCCGCGCGCCGACTTCAACCCGCACAATAAGCCTAAGATGCTTTTCGCCATGATGGACGACGAAGCACGGGAGGCCGCCATTGCTGCTAACCCAGCTGAAGGACATCTGGTCTGCCGTTGCTGCACGGTGTCTGAGGCCGACATCGTTGACGTACTTCACGGTCCACTGCCATGCCTGTCGCTTGATGCGCTCAAGTGGCGTTGTGGGGCCATGATGGGTCGTTGCCACGGTGGTTTCTGCAGCCCCGAACTCATGAAGATTTTTGTGCGCGAGACGGGGCTTGAGCCCACTCAGGTTGACCGTAGAGGAGCCAACTCACCCCTGGTGGTGGAAGCGCGCAGTGACTACATTGACTATGTAGCTGCCAAGAAAGCAGAGGCCCCTGAAGGCCTGGCACAGTCAGAAATCGCTGGTCAGAATGCCATTTACGATGCTGTTGTCGTTGGTGGTGGCGCGGCGGGCATCGCGGCTGCGAATGCGGCGGCACAGGCAGGAGCGAAGCGCGTATTGCTTATCGACCGCGAAGCACAACTGGGCGGCATCCTCAAGCAATGCGTCCACAGTGGCTTCGGTCTTCATCGTTTTGCCGAAGAACTGACTGGTCCTGAATATGCCGCACGTGAGCTTGGCAGCCTTAATGACGCGGTTGAGCTCTTGCTTAACACGAGCGTTTTGCGCATAGATGCGGCCGCCGAAGCGGGCGGGGCTCATACGGTGGTGGCAAGCAACAAAGAAGGCTTGCGCGAAATAGCGGCAAAGGCCGTCGTGCTTTCCACGGGTTCGCGCGAGCGCGGTTCGGGTTCAATCAATATTGCGGGCACGCGCCCCGCAGGTGTGTTTTCCGCCGGGAGCGCCCAGAACTTTATGAACCTTCAAGGCTGCTTGCCAGGAAGGCGCATTGTTATTCAAGGCACAGGCGACGTCGGTCTTATTATGGCGCGCCGCTTGACCCTGCAAGGTGCCGAAGTGCTTTGCGTACTGGGGACAAGCCCGTGGCCTGCTGGCTTGCGTCGAAATATCGTGCAGTGTTTGGACGACTACGATATTCCGCTGCTGCTTTCTAAGACCGTGGTACGCCTCGAAGGAGAGAAGCGCCTTGAGGCTGTGTGGATAGCCGACGCTGAACTTGGCACGCGCGCTCCTATTCCAGGTACGGAAGAGCGCATAGAGTGCGACACGCTCCTGCTTTCCATTGGCTTGCTTCCTGAAAATGAAGTGGCCAAAACGGCGGGCGTCGAAGTGTCTTCGGCAACGGGTGGTGCCATAGTTGATGATACGCTTGCGACTAATGTACCCGGGATTTTTGCCTGCGGTAACGCCTTGCATGTACATGATGTGGTTGACTTCGCGTCAGCTGAAGGCGACCGCGCTGGGCTTGCGGCCGCAGCTTATGCCTTGGGCAAGGGCGGCACACGAGCTGCTTCGTCCGATATTGCCGTTGAAGCAGGCAATGGGGTGAGCTATGTGGTGCCTCAGCGCATTTTGCGGGCAAGTATCGAAGCAGGTGGTGAAGTGACACTGTTCTTCCGCGTGCGCAAACCCCTTGAAAAGCCAAGCTTTGAGATTCAAGGTATTACGGCCGCAGGCGATACGCTTGAACTAAAACGTAAGAAAGCGCGTATTGCGGTGCCAGCCGAAATGGAACAGATGACCATTAAGCTTGATGATCTTGCCACTATAGAGCGTATTTCGGTGCATGCAGAGGGGGTGCAAAGCAATGGCTGAAGTTAAATATTTCACCTGCGTCAGTTGCCCCATGGGCTGCATGCTTGAGGTGCGCCTCAACGCAGCTGGCGAAGTGGAGGACGTTTCTGGGCATACCTGTAACCGCGGCATCGAATACGCCAAACAGGAGGCCGTCAACCCCGAGCGCAATATTAGCGCGGTGGTGTGGGTTGAAGGAGTGCTTGAACCCTTAAGCGTCAAGACAGCACGACCCATTCCAAAAGCAAAGATTTTTGACGTGATGGAAGAGATTCGCGACTTGAGTTTAAAAGCCCCTATTCAGGCTGGACAAACGCTTATCGAAAATGCCGCTAACACGGGCGTTGCTATCGTTGCTACAAAGACTTTGGGGTAGGGCCAACAAAAAAGGGGCCAACAAGGTAGTGGTCAGTAAGATAGGGGCCAGAAAGCCCAATAAGCGTTTTACTACTGGCTGACGTAGTTGCCCGTGGCGTCATAGCCACCCATGCCACCACCTACATAGCCTCCATTGGCGTCCCAGTCACCTGCATAGGGGTTGGTGCCGTATCCACCCGCCGTGCCGTCAGTGCCAGTGTAGCCCCAGGTGTTCGTGGTGTCGGTGCCGGTGTAACCCCAGGTATTTGTAGTGTCAGTACCCGTGTAGCCCCAGGTGTTTGCGGTGCCGTCGGTGCCCGTGCCAGCTGTTCCGTCGCCCGTATAGCCCCAGGTGTTCGTGGTGTCGGTGCCAGTGCCCGTGTAGCCCCAGTAGTTCGAGTTGTTCCAATACATATTGTTCTGCTGCGCAGCAAGGTCTTCATCTTGGGGTGCTTCGTAGGAACCCAGGTCCGCAATTTCACCGCTTTCGGCATTGATTTCGTAGGTCGTATAGGTTGCCATGGCTGTGCCTTGGTCATCGTAGTTTGCGTAGCGGTCGCTCCCCGCAAAGTAGATGCTGTTTCCGCGCGGATACATGACGCTGAAAAGATAGGCTACGTTGCTGTCGAAGACGCGGTTGCTGCCATCCTTCATGTCAACGCGGACAATAGCTTTTCCGCCGCTGCTCACCGCACAGAGGATACCTTCGTTGTAGGTATAGTTCGTATTGCTGAGCTGTGTGTTACCTTCAACATCTTGGTGCCACAGGTATTCACCAGTAAGCGAATAGCCAACAACTTTACTCTGGTCCCAGCCTGAAACGGTAACGAGCACCGTGTCGTCAAAGATGCCATACACCGTGCCTGGCTCTTCGCCAAAGCTCACGATGTTTTGCTCGCCTTCACCGAGGGGTGCGACACAGATTTGCGGCATGCTGTCATCCGCTGTTGCCACATAAGCTGCACCATCGCGTGCCCCTACAAGTTTGCTAAACCCACCAGGAAGTCTTTCGCTCAGAGACCACGATTCGCCCGAACCAGTATCGATAACCGTGATTGCACTTCCCCAGGTGGTGGCCGTATAGATAATGCGACCATCGGTATACTGCGGCCTGGTCTGGCTTGAAAGGTCGGTAGCAATAACGCTTTCTTGTCCCGTAGACATATTGCGGCTGTGAAGGGCGATACTGCTGCCCGTGTTGTTGGGGGAATTGTCGGCGTAATAGAGCATATTGCCCGTAAACAGGAAACAGTCAGTACGGGTAATAATTGGGTAGATGTCAGGAACGCCCGATACCGGTATATAGCCTGTGTTGGTGCGTATGTCGCCTGCGTAGGTCCGCCCGCGGTAGGTCTGCACATTCGAGAAGGGGCCGCCGCGCTTAGCTGCAGCAATGGCGTCTTGAATTCCCGCAAGAAGCCCATCCACTTCTTCGGCGGTTTTGCCACCGCCTTCAGTGGCGTATTTTTTGGCAGCAGCAATGGCGTCTTCGGTGATGGCAGCAGGGTCGGCTGGCTCAAACACCAGCTGAACATCGGCGCTCGCATCGACGACTGCGCCTTCTTCAAGTTCGGGGTCTATATTGAACCATTTGTTGGCATCACTGTAGGTAAACAGTCCGCCATGTGCCGTAATTGGGGACGCCACGGGGTGCACACCATAGTTGCCTGCAGGAAGAGAAATGCCTGTACCATCGGGCTTGATGTAGACCAGCGCCTCGTAGGCGTTATTGCCCGAGTCGGCACCAGTAATTTGTAGAGGGATGAGGCTGCCCGCGTCGTCAAGATCGGGGGCGTCAACGGAAAGAATGACATCATGCAGGCGCTCTTCGTGAGCGATGAAACTGGCGCTGCTTTCCAAGCTGTTTCTGGTGTTTTGCGCTGCCGTAAAACCAGCGAAACCAACAATGGCTACCAAGACCGCCGCAGCAATACCAGCTGCAATTTTGAGACCCTGAGGCTTTGCTTTTTTAAGCGCCGGTGTGACCGCGACATAATTGGTAAGCTTTTCGGTGTCGGAACTATACTGCGCGTGATAGGCATTGCTGGGTTTGCGTACGCCCCAATTAACCCCCGTATGCAAGGCCTGACCGCAGTTATCGCAACGTATTGAATTGTCGGCGGTTTCCTGTCCGCAATGAGGGCATATCATTTGGCTTAAACCTGTTTAACCTTCTACGTGTGTAAATTGCTTTTGAATATTATGGAGCTTTAAACGCTGCTGTCTAGTCTTTTTCGAGCAACACTTTTATTACCACAGGATTATGATCGCTTGCCTTAAAGCGCAAATTACGGGTTTCAACCGACTCTACACGCACATTGCTTGAAACAATAAAGCCATCAATCATGTAACCCTGGAATACTTCGCGTGTGGGATTGCCCGCCTCGTCAGAGATAGGTGCATCAAGAAGCCGGCTTGTGGGCGTTGTGTTGTCCATGACAAATTGCCAGCCCTCGCCAAATTCTTTGACATCAATATGGCCAGGCTGCCAGCTGTCTTCACGGAGAAGGGGATAGTTCGAGACATCTATGCTTGAAAAATGATGATTCCAGTCGCCGCCCGCAATAACCCAGTTTCCTTTGCTGGCTTCCTTCTGCAAGGTTTCGATGATGGCGTCCATCTGCTTGCGGTGGATTTCTTCGCTGACGTAGGCATCGGGATGTTCGTTGATAATAACCAGTTCATGCCGGCTGCCTTCCACGGGAATGCGAGTAATAAGCTGCGCACGCTTAAGAAAGACCGTGCTTAGGGGCCAGCCATCCGACTGAGGAAGCGAACTGCGTACCGCACTATTAATAGGGAAGGAGCTTATAGTTTGGATGCCGCTTTCAATTTTGCCATACGGCGGTATTCCAATGGGGACGAAAGCGGTCTTGTAATTGTAGGCAAAGGCGCTGTTCGTGTTGGGAAGGCTATTGGTCAGCATGCGTGCTTCATTGATGCCATAGCTTCGCCAAGAGTCGATGTCTACTTCCTGGAACAGAGCAATGTCAGGTTCGAGGCCTTGTGCTTCGGCAATAATATCCTTCATGTTTTGTTTGACGCGTTCTTCGCTCGAACCGATGACATCCTTGCCGCCGTCCATGATAAAGTCGGTTTGGTCGCTTAGGCCGCCGTAACCAATATTCCAGGTAAGGATTGTCATTTCTTCGTCGGTGCTAAGCGTGCGTAGCGTTTTCCCGCCAATTTCAAGTTGTTCACTTGCCGCAGGTTGGTATTCGGTAAGGGTGAGAAATGCCAGCAAGCATACAGCGCCAAAGACTATAAGGAAAAGCAGCGTGCCAAAAATACGACCAAGGATGCGTCCTGCGCCACGCTTCGGCTTCGTGATAATCGAAGACTGGTATGTTGCGTAGGAATGCTTCGACATGGCAAGCTCCTGTTGTGTACGCTCGTGAAAGGCGCATAGCCGCACGTGAAATGCAGTTAGCTACACGAGAATGTATACCGTATTGTATCGTATCGAGCGAGACGGGTCGCCCGTTTGGGGCCCAAGAGCCAATGTGTGGACTCTATCAACTTCTTTTATATGTTCTTACGTGCGGAAGTATTCCTTGCTAGGATACCTAGACGATACCTAATGTGGCGCTCGGCAGGGCGCTCCTTTTATGTAGACAGTGCTAAAGCATGGAGCTTACGTGGGTTTAACTCGCCAACAAAAAATGATGATAGTCGTGCTCATGATAGGCGCGCTTTTGGTGGTGCTTAACCAGACCCTGCTTTCGCCTGCCCTGCCTGCCATTATGGCGGACTTGAACGTCAATGCGACCACTGTTCAATGGTTGACCAGCGGTTATGCCCTGGTTGAAGCCGTGGTCATTCCCTTAAACGCGTACTTGCTGGGGCGTTTTTCCACGCGAAAGTTGTTTGTGGGCGGCATTGCATTATTTGCACTTGCGAGTGCTGTTGCAGCTCTCGCGCCGAATTTCCCCCTCTTGTTGCTCGGGCGCATGTTACAGGCCTCTGCCACGGGTGTGGTTATGCCTATGGTATTTACGCTCGTGCTCCTTATTTTCCCGCGTGAACACCGCGGGGCAGGCATGGGCATCGTGAGCCTTATTATTAGTTTTGCCCCCGCCGTGGGCCCCAGCCTTTCGGGCGTATTGGTGGATAGCGTGGGCTGGCGCTTCCTTTTTGTTATTGTGGCCGTGCTTTCCGCGGGGCTTGTGCTGTTTGCTTACAAGGCGCTTGAAAATTTCGAAGGCTTTGAAGAAGTGCCTTTCGACTTGCCTTCGGTGGCGCTGATGGCTTTCGGTATGGTAAGCCTTCTTTATGGTATTTCGGTTTCTACGAGCAGTGCAAACATTGCCATTCCCGTGGTTCTGATTGTAATCGGTGTGGTGGTGTTGGCTGCCTTTACCTATCGCCAGCTCCATATGGAAACGCCAGTGCTGCGGGTGCAAACGCTTGTCACGCGTAACTTCCGCACCACGGTTTTGATTGTTGCTTTTCTTGAAGCTGCTTTGGTTGGGTCGGGCGTTGTGCTGCCAATTTACATTCAGAATGTGCTTGGACACAGCGCAACGGTTACGGGGCTTAGTATGCTGCCCGGTGCAGTCTTGGGGGCAGGATGTAGCCTGTTGGCAGGGCGCTTGTTCGACCGCTATGGGGTGCGTGGTTTGGTGCTGGGCGGATCAAGCACGATGGCGCTCATGTCAGTTGCCGTGGTGTTCTTTGGCGTGGACACCAACATCATTTGGGTGGCTGTGGTCTACACCGTGCTTTCCATCGGCATCCAGTTTTTGATTACTCCTATGGATACCTGGGGCATGAATTCGCTGGACAATAGCGTGCTTCAGCATGGCAATGCGGTGTATTCAACTTTTATGCAGGTAGGCGTTGCTTTTGGTACGGCATTTATCGTTAGTCTTACCGGTCTTGCGCCCCATTTCGCGCCTGCAGGGGCGAGCGCCGTTGAAGTCACCAATACGGGGACTCACCTTGCCTTTGTGGGTATGTGTGTCATCCTACTTGGGGTAACGGCGACCATCTTTATCTTCGTGCGCGACCGAAAGACAGCTGGTGCTGCAGGCGCTTCGGAAGGCAAAGCGGGTACTTCGGTTGACCTTGCGGGAGTGCCTGGCGTGGACCGCCCGTGGTACGTGGCTGATGTCATGAACCCGCAGGCACCGGTGTTGGGTTCAGATGCGAGCGTGCGCGATGCCATTGCGCTCTTGCGCGAAACGGAAACAAGCGGTCTGCCTATTGTGGACGCAGCGGGCAAGCTTTGTGGCTTCATTTCCGATGGTGATATTTTGAAATACCTTTCTAAGACTGATGGTGCCTATATAGATAGTTTTAACTATTTCCGCTTCGTGGAAAGTGAAGACTTCCTCGAGCGTTTGGGCGATTTGCTCGACTTGGATGTGATGCGTATTGCTACCACGCGTGTGGAATCTATCGAGATAAGTGCCGAAGCCGAAGATGCGTTCAAGCTGCTTTCGGAAAAACGCATCAAGAAGTTGCCAGTTACCAGTGATGGGCGTGTGGTGGGAAGTCTTTCGCGGCGCAATATTATTGCTGCCCTGGATGTGATAGAGCGTTATGTACGCTAGGCGGGCTTATGAATAAGCAAGAATGGCGCAAACACTTTAAGGAACTGCGTGCCGCAATTCCCGAAGACGAGCGTGCACGCATTGATGCAGCTATTACCGAGCGTGTGTTGGCCTTGCCAGCATTTACCGCGTGCGATTTACTGCTTCCATACTTAAGCTTTGGTGCCGAAATCGAAACGCGTGACATTATTCGCGCTGCTTGGACAGCGGGCAAGACGGTCGTCTTGCCGCGTTGCGTACCAGGTACGCGAGATATGAAATGGTATAAGGTCGACTCCTTCGACGGTTTGGTCCTTAGCTCGCTTGGGGTGGAAGAGCCGCCCGAAGATCCCAGCTACGAGATTGACCCCGCACAGTTTGTGCATGCCCTTTGCCTGGTACCCGGCTTAAGTTTTGACGCGCAGGGTTTCCGCATGGGTTACGGTGGGGGATTCTACGACAGCTTCTTGGCAGGCTTTTCTGGCACATCGGTAGGGCTGTGCCGCACAGCGCAGCTGAGCGATACGGTACCCGCACTTGAATCCCACGACCTTTCCGTTGGAATAGTAGTAACTGAAACGCGCATTATACGCTGCTAGCTGAAGTGGTGTATGAATAACTGATAGCTTATAACCCTGCAAAATGCAGGGGTCCTTTACGTATATTACCTGAGTTTTGAGGGCTGACAGTCCAGGGCGCGGAAGCCATACTTATCGTGTCACTGCAGTCGAAATGCTGCACAAGAGAAAAGGAGAACATCATGGGTCTTTCAGTTGACGACAAGTGCAAAGTTTTGGCAAAAAACCCGGAAGCCGCTGCTATTATTAGCGAATATTCACCTGGCTTTACTACCGACCCTCAGATGAAAATGGTTATGGGTCTGACCTTGCGCAAGTTGGCAAGCTTCCCTCAGGCTAAGGAATTAGCAGACAATCTTGATGCTATCGATGAACGCCTTAAGGCGCTTGGCGATTAAAACCCTGAGCTCTGTTCGTAGCGGCCGGCATGTCCGGCCGTTTTTTATTCTGCACTTTGCGCCGTTAGACTGTCGTGCAATTCGAGCGCTTTCAGTATTATTTGAAGGTGTAGTCGTGTATCTGGGCTGTCTAGATCCAGGCCAAGTTCCCGCTTTATGCGATTAAGTCTTTCCATAAGAGTTGAGCGATGAACATAGAGCTGAGCTGCTGTTTTTGCAATGCTTGTGTTGTTGTTAAGATAGGTACGCAAGGTTTCGATATAGCTTGTGTCGGATGCCTGGTCATGTTCAATAAGCTTGTGAAGCCCTGAAGGCATAAGCAGATCGAGAGGAAGTTCATTCGTGGCATTCATTATTATTTCGCGCAGCGCGAAGTCGTGAAAATGAAAAATGTTTTCATGTGGACTAAAAAGAACGCCGTTATCCAGGGCTATATTTGCCTGCAAAAACATATGATGTGTGTAGAGAAGATTGTTATAGGTATCTGAAAGTCCTGCTTTCATGCCCATAGTGCCCGTAAATGGTTGAATGCTTTCGCATATATTTTCAAGATAGTTTTCCGCATCTAGATTGTTTAGGTCTATGACGGCAACAATCGAATTATGATGATATTCAAAGACAGAGCTTTTAGAAAATGTGCTTTCAAGCGTGTTGCGCAAATAGCCCAAAGGAATCTGTTCAAGCTTATTTGATAGTTTAAGGCGCATGCATATAAAATTACCGTCTGAAGTAGCTTTTTCCAATAATTGCTGTGACGTGGAATCAAGAGGAATACCCTCAACGAGCCCCTGGAGCGCTTGGGCAATAGAGTGGTGCTCGCCCACATTTTTTGACGATAGTTGCAAGGCTGCACGCAACACCATTTCCCCCAAGAAGGCAAGAAGGGGTTTGTCGCTTGCACGATAAGGACGCTGTTTGTAATGAAGTGTCAGACAACCTCGATACTGTTCATTTTCGTGCAGGTTGTAGTTAAGAGTGCTTTGGTCAAGTAGTGAAATGAGCATGGGCTCACGTTCGTCCATAGATAAATCATGCAGTTCAAGAAATTGGTCGAAAGACCCAAGACGCAGCGAAGTGCCATCTTCGCTGGTAAATGCGCTGTTTTCCTGTAATTCTGCGGCTAAGGGCGACGCGCCTAAAATATGAAAATCTTCGTCGATGGCATATAGGGCATTGCCAAATAGTTTTTCACTGCGTGTAAGCATACGCGTTATGTCGCTGTCTTGCTCAAGAATGGAAGCCAGGTCGGACTCCCAGGTGTCGAAGGTGTCGAAGATTCCTTGCAAAACATTAAATGCATGAAAGAAATCAATTTCACGTGGAAGCGAAATTACGCAGCAACGTTGCTGGTAATGAGCAAGATGAGCACTGTTGCCTACACATACTACAACAGCGTCTTTTTCTGCATGGATACGTGCAGGAAGCCTGTCGGCATGGGCGAAATAAAGATGATTTGACAGAAAACTTTTTTCATCCCCTTCGCACAAAACAGGACGTTGCAAGTCAAGAGTAAGACTATGTGGCCCCACCATGCGTGCGTGGAAGCTTTCAGGCAGATTGTCGAAAAGAATATCGGCTGAAAGAAGCATGGTTACCCTCCTTTTATACGGGTAAGTTTTTGCAAGAGTGCCACTTGAGGAAATAATTACATTGAAATATATCAATTATAGCGTAGTATGCACCCACTAAATTGTAGGGTATCTTGCTCATTTTTAACAGCGCTGTGTTGGCTAGGCAGCCCTTTAAAAACGCGCGAAACTGCAAAGGTGCCTAATTCGCTAGGCCTTGTCTTGCATAACGAAAGGAGAAGTTATGGCAATACTTAATCATGTAAGTACGCATAGAGGAGTTGAAACGGCCTTTGGCAAAATAATTCCTGAAAAAGAGGCATACAGTTATTGCCTGCGTACCATTGCAGGCTTTTCTGCAAATATTTTTCAACTTATGCGTGTTTTAAATGACAGCTGGGAAGACAGAACCGAAAAAATAACCGAAATTGCCAATATGATGAACTGCGCTGCTTGTGCTGGTGGCGAAGACGAGCTGCATGAATACCTCAATGCTTTTTATGACGAGTGGAATATTCCAGAATTGGTGAAGCGTTCAGCGTGGATTGGTGCAATTTGGGGCGACTATGGTGACGAAGCTGAAGATATGGCCGGTCGCGTTATTCAATTTACAGAAAATCGTGTTGAAAAGGAACTCGATACGTGTCCATGGGATATTGTTGGTTCCGAAATGTGCAATATGACAACCGGTATGTTTACGGCCAATTTCGACATTGCCGCCGGGGGAGAGCACGGTGCTATAACCAATGACGTTCAGTTAAATATGTGCGAAGCACGCGGTTGCGGTAACCCGCATTGCCGTGTGGTAGCAGAGCGTTTGGACCATTATGGGCTAGAACCACAAGGGTGGCTTGATCACCGTGGTGCTGCGCACGACCCCGTACATGACACGCCACCCGAGCGCCGTGTGAAGCACGCACAAGGTCTTCGTAGCGGGCAATATACCAACGCCTTTGGCGAAGAAAACTCTTTAGAGTGGCAATACAACTGGGTTGCCCAGATGGGTTGGGTTTGGTCTATAAGCTTCCCGCTTATTGCTATTCGCGACATGGCCGACGACGACGAAGAATTTGAGCGCCTACTAAAAATAGTCTTTTCAACGGCTGGCAAGAATTCCTTTATAGACCCCTTTGCTCGTGAAGGTTTGCGTAACTGGTTGGAAATTCCCCGCGAAATTGGCGACAACGATCCGCGCGTAATGGGTGCTTATATTGGCGCCATGTTGGGTTGTCAGCTTGTCCCGTTTGAATGGGAAGCATTCGACGGGGAAGGTGTTGAAATTCGTGTTGACCAAGATACCTTCACGGGGCGTTTTGAAATGGCCCCGCTTGACGAAATAACACTTGGTTATGAAGCGCAGTGGAATGGCGCGTGTCACACACTTGTATCGCCTGAGTGGTCGGTATGGATTGATGAAGATGACGACGATTTCATTATTACTGTTGGCCGCAAGATTGACGACCGCGCACTGTAGGAGGTTTAACAATGCTGTTTAAAGAAGACAAAGTTGCTCGCGCGGAATCTGAAGCCGTGCGTACGAATGCTGGTTGGTTTCGCTGGACACACGATTTAGTTGAACTGAGTGGTGCCGATGCTGAAAAATTTCTTGACTGGGTTCTGGTTAACAAGATAGCTGGCACACCAGTTGGGCAGGGGCGCTACACCACCATGCTCGATGAAGAGGGTGGCATAATCGACGACTTGGTTGTTATGCATAAAACCGAAGACACCTGGTGGCTTTCAACTTTGTACGGTCCGCAGATGTGTGCTTGGTTCGACAGTCACAAAAACGCATTTGCTGTTGAATATAGCGACCGCACCCAAGAATTCGATATGTATGCAGTTCAAGGGCCAAAGTCTGCAGACATTATGAACAAAATTGTTTCCGATTCGGTGGATGGTCTAAAGCGTTTCCAGCTTCTTGAAACAACACTAGCCGGCGCTGCGGTTACGGTTGACCGAGGCGGCTTTACTGGTGAGCTTGGTTTTGAGGTGTACTGTGCGCGTACAGATAGTGAAGCGGTAGCGAATGCTATTGCTGCAGCAGCTAGTGAATATGGTGCGCCACGGCTTACTACGCTTGAGGTGTATGTACGTTCCCTTCCTATGGAAAAAGGTCTTGCTCTGCGGCAGGACTACAAAGGTCTTACTCCCTTTGAAGCTAATTTAGGCTGGTCTGTTCATATGGACAAAGACTTTGTGGGAAAAGAAGCTCTCGAAGCTGCTGTTGAAGGTCCTGCGCGTGCCTTTGTAGGTTTAGAAATTGAACGGGAAAGCTATGAAGACATTGGCCAAAACGAAATAATTCGTAAGCGTGGTGTACCTGTAGGTATTTGTAGGCAGATGATTTATGGCTATACGGTAGATAAGAACATAGGTTTTGGCATTGTCGATGCGAAAAAGGTGCCTCTTGGAACTCAGGTTACTATTGGCCCGAACGACTCGCCTGCAACTGTAGTAGAACCGAAGTGGTGTTAGTAGGGAAGGGTGAAAAGATGAGTACAAACGAAGGACGCAATATATTAGTTGTGGGTGGCGCGTGCGGTATGGGTGCTGCAACAGTAACTGCTCTTTACAAGCAAGGTGCTAACTTAGTGGTACTGGACCTCAACGAAGAAGCCATGGAAGAACTTATTGAAGACGAAGGTCTTGAGGGCGGCCCCGGTACGTTGCACTTTGTTCCTGGCGACGTCAACGATGCTTCGGTGCGTCAGGCCGCCATAGATTATGCCACCCAGGAATTTGGTAAGCTGGATGCACTTCTCTATATTGCTGGTGTGTTAGACCTTATGTGCCCAGCACACAAAACCGACGACGAACTTTACGACTATGTCATGGACGTAAACGTGAATTCGTGCTTCCGCATGTGCCGCGACTGCTTACCGCTGCTGTGGGACCATGAAGGGCTTCCAGCAAGCATAGTTATTGTTGGGTCTGTTGGTGGTGAAATAGGCTCTTCGGCGGGTGCTGCTTATATTACTTCGAAGCACGCCGTGCTAGGTTTGGCGCGCAATCTGGCACACAGCTATAGGTTCCGTAACGTGCGCACCAATGTGGTAAATCCTGGAGCGTGCGTTACAGATATTTTGGGTAACGCAATGGAAAAGTGGCCCGACCGCGAAATTATGGATGAAGAAGGTAACGAACTTTATAATGTGCGCGGTGCTGTGGCGCTTGGTTTGGACGCAGACGGCAATAATTTAACCGGCTTCCCTGAAGATATCGCTAATGCCATTCTCTACCTTATTAGTGATGAAGCACATTACGTAAATGGTGCCGTGCTCGACGTCGATGGTGGGTGGACAGCATTCTAGGCATTAGTTCTTGTTGATAAGTAAAAAAGATTCATGAAAAGGTGTATTCGTTTTGGATGCACCTTTTTTGCTGAGAGCCTTTCACCGAGGTATTGGTCATGTAGCAAATTCTGTAACATATCGGAAACCTTCACCTTGTTTCATGAAATACAAGCAATAGATATTTGTACTAAGGAGGATATATGCTTACAGGAAAATCGGTAGTAGTAACAGGCGCTTCATCGGGTATGGGTAAGGCAATTACTGAACTCTTTGTGCAAAACGGAGCTTCTGTTGTGGCAGTAGCGCGTCGCAAGGATCGCCTAGATGAACTCGTGACGAGCCTGGAAGGCGCTGCTGGCAAGGTGCTTGCTTTTGAAGGTGATGTGTCTAATATTGAAGACGTTGAAGGTATGATTGACTTCGCTGTGTCTGAATTTGGCAAGCTTGACGTGCTTGTGAACAATGCGGGCGTTATGGATGACATGGCTGCCATTGGTGACGCTACTGACGAAAAGTATGAGAAGGTCTTTGCAGTAAATGTCTACGGTCCCTTTGCGGCTATGCGCAAGGCTGTCCAGGTTTTCCTTTCGCAGGGCACCGGTGGCAATATCATCAATGTGTCATCTATTGGTGCACAGCACCAGGCTGCAGGTGTGGTCTATGGAGCAAGCAAAGCTGCTGTGAATGCTATGACGCGCAGTACTGCCTACATGTATCTTAAAGACGGTATTCGCGTAAATGCTATTGCTCCTGGCAGCATTGCTACTGAAATTGCTACATCTATGGGTCAGCCCAATGTAGAGGGCTATACCAAAGTAAGCCCTGTTATCGCGCTTTCGCCCGACCCAGGTCCTGCAACGGCTATTGCGGACGCGGCACTCTATTTGGCAAGCGATCAGTCCAGTTTTGTAAGTGGCGTTATCCTACCCGTTGACGGAGGTTGGACAAGCTTCTAACGATAAATTAAACCAGGTACAATTTATCATTTTGGGCGCACTGGAAACGGTGCGCCTCGCTTATGGATTTGTCATTTCATCTATAATGGCTGCGTTGGCTAATTCGAGCAGCAATAAGGCTGTACGAACGCAAAAGGGAAATGCGGGTGAAAATCCTGCGCTATACCAGTAACCGTAAGGTGGCCGCAGCACACGCGCGAGCCCGAAGTCGGAACACCTGTTTTCGAATTGGCCCTGGAAAGGTGGTTCGTATGAACAAGAAAACAGTACTCACATTTCTTTTTGCTGCCGCGCTGAGTGTGGCCCTGGCGGGCTGTGCGCAGGGCGGAGCAACGGCGGGGGCATCTGCTTCTTCGGCTGCGGATGATACTGCCGCAAGCGCGCAAGCTTCTTCGGCTGCGGGCGAAGCCCCTGCAGCATCAGGTATGGCAAGCCTGCAAATCGTCAACGTTGACGATGCGGGCAAGGCACAGGTCATGGTGAATAAAAGCTATGCCTATGCCGACGACTGCACGGTCGTTAACTTGCTTGACGCTGCGGTAAAAGCCGGCGACCTGTCTGCTTATCAGTTGAACGAATATGGCTTCATCCAATCTTTTACTTTCACGGATGGCACGACCGTCGAAAATGCTGATGACTTTTCGACCTATTGGGCTCAATACGAAAATGGCGTGTACTATGCTGGCCAGGACACCCTGATAACCGAAGCTATCGTTGACAACGTTGCCTATCAGTTCGGGCTCGAAACCTACGTCGAAGGTGAAGAAGGCGTTCCGACCGACTGGTCCGCACTCGATGCACCCACCGAATCAGACGTTATGGCAGGCCCCGATCTTGCTCAGGCCGCCTAAGGTAATTGCGGATTTCAACAAGCTTGATTGTATGCAATCCCGCTGTTTGGAAGAGCAGCGGGATTATTCTTTGCCGGTCCAGCAATAGGTGCAGATGGTGGCAGGGTCAATGCCAACGGCTTCGAGCATGCCAGGAAGGGTTTGGTAGGCAAGTGAATCGAAGCCCAGTTCTTCGCAGATGGTTTTGAGCATGCATGCCCCCCGTTCGGTGGTGGGGTCGGCGTATTCGTCCAGGTGGTTTTGGCCTTCGTCACCTTCGAGTGTCTGCACTGTGCGGCGCGCAATAAGTTCCATGTCATCTTGGCTGCGGCTGAAGGATAGGTATTTGCAGCCGAACATGATGGGTGGGCAGGCGCTGCGCATATGTACTTCGCGGGCGCCGCTTTCATAGAGGAAGTTCACCGTGTTTTGCAATTGCGTGCCGCGCACGATGCTGTCATCCACGAACAAGAGGCGCTTGTCCGTAATGAGTTCGGGTACGGGAATCTGCTTCATGGTTGCCACGCGGCGGCGTACGTCTTGATTGCCTGGCATAAAGGAACGCGGCCACGTGGGCGTGTACTTAATGAAGGGGCGCGCAAAGGGCACCATGCTTTCGGTGGCATAGCCTATGGCGTGCGGAATACCAGAGTCGGGTACACCTGCGACGTAGTCAAGTTCGGGCAGGATGCCACGGTGTTGTTCGTCGCGTGCCATAATAGCGCCATTTCGATAGCGCATGACTTCCACGTTGACGCCTTCATAGTTTGAGTTGGGGTAGCCGTAGTACACCCACAGGAAGGCGCATATTTTTAAGTTGTCGCTTGCGGGCGCAAGGCTTTCGAGGCCATCAGGACTTATGCGCACAATTTCGCCTGGGCCCAATTCGTAGTGGTCTGCATAACCCAGCTTGTGGTAAGCAAAGCTTTCAAAGGAAATGCAAAAGCCGTCTTCATCCTTACCAATGAGCACGGGAAGGCGGCCTTGCTTGTCGCGCGCGGCAATAATCTCGCCATTTTCAGGCATGATGAGCAGCGTGAGCGAGCCCTCCACTTTTTCCTGTGCGAACTGAATGCCTTCAACAAAACTTGCCTTTTCGTTAATGAGCGCAGCAACCAGTTCCGTTGAATTAATGGCACCAGAACTGAGTGCCATAAACTGGGTGGATTTATCGGCCAGATATTCGTCGGCCAGTTCCTTGGCGTTGTTGATGGCGCCCACCGTGGTTATGGCAAACACACCGAGGTGACTTCTGATAAGCAGGGGCTGGGGATCCGTATCGGAAATACAACCGATGCCACTCGTGCCTTCGAAGCGCGCAATGTCTTCCTCAAAACGGGTGCGGAAGGGGGTGTTTTCGATAGAGTGTATTTCCTTGTTGAAGCCGCCCGTGCCGCTCGTAAAGGTGAGCCCCGCACGGCGTGTGCCCAGGTGGGAATGGTAATCGACACCAAAGAAGACGTCCATGACTACGTCACGCTTGGAAGCTGCCCCAAAAAATCCGCCCATAAGAATTGCCTTTCGCGATGGTATTCGCTTACTTAAGCAGTATAAAGCCATTTCGCGCCACGCATGTAACCCACACAGAATTTTTGTCTCGCTGCGACTTAAGCGGCATTTTGGCCTTTGCTGCAGGAATTGTTTCAATTTTTTGCGCAGGAGGGTACAAAAAATCGTTACATATTTGTAAGCATGTTTAGTGTTATTCAGGCGTACAATAGGCACATCGTAAACAGGGGCGCGCATAACAAGGGCCTCAACGTTCTAAGGAGAGAACATGGCAGGTATGACCGACGCAATTTTGCAGCAAGTGCTCAGCAGTGTAACTTCAAATCCCAGCTTGCTGTCCAACATGGTTGAACATCCTTATTCAACCATCGGCAACATTACGAACAACAACAATGTTTCCAAGGAAGAAGCCAGTCAGGTTGTTACTGCTCTTGCACAGCTCGCAGGCGGCCAGAGTGTAAACACTAACAACATTGGCAGTTTGGCAAGCCAGCTGCTTGGCCAGAACAACAACAGCGTTCACAGCCTGTCTTCCAGCCTGCTTGGCAGCCTGCTTGGCGGCGGCCAGACCAGCGGCGGTCTGTTCAGCAGCGCTCAGGCCCAGCCCACCAGCAGCCTCGCAACCAGCATCCTCGGTAACTTGGCCGGTGCAGCTCTTGGCAGTGGCGGCATCTTCTCGAATAAGAGCCCCATCGACCTGTCCGATGGCTTTGGCTTAGACGACGCTCTGGGTATCGCAAGCTTGCTTTTCAAGAAGTAATTCACGCTCAACGTAGCAACATGAAGGCCCTGGCTAGTGCTGGGGCCATTTCGTTGCAGGCATGTCTTATTTTGTACCCGTCCCCGGACGAGATGCTGATTGCAAGATGCCCCGCAGAGCAGATCTGCGGGGCATCGATCGTTTCGGTGGCTGTTGTTTGCGTTATTTGCGCGGCAGGGACCTTTCCCTGCGGGCCTTGCCCGCGCCGAGGAGGGCCAGCGAGGCGACGCACAGGGCCGTGAAGCCCAGGAGTGCGCCACTATCCCCAGTCTTTGCCGTGGCATTGCCCTTCGGTGCAGTGCCGTTCGCGGCCGACTTCTTTGCCACGACAGTGAACTTCGCGCTCGCGCTGTTGCCGTCGTCGAAGAGCGCCGTTATGGTGTGCTCGCCCACGGCCAGCGTCTCGAGGTAGGCCGGCTT
Source organism: Eggerthellaceae bacterium (assembly GCA_017459805.1). GTDB lineage: Bacteria > Actinomycetota > Coriobacteriia > Coriobacteriales > Eggerthellaceae > CACXMZ01. The sequence continues at coordinate 1,789 of JAFUCE010000049.1, read as the reverse complement.
CAGCTTCACGACGACGCTGCCGGATTCCGCTATGTAGTTGCTGCTAGCAACGCCCTTGCCATCGACCTGGATCCCGGTGAAGTGCGAGAAGGTCTCACCGTCGTTCTTCGAGCGCTTGAAGGTGAAGTCTGCCGTCGCCGAGCTCCCCTTGGTCCACTGCGTGCCGTTGCCCTCGGTGTTGCGGTAGTTGATGGGGGTCGGTACAGGCTTTGGGTCCAGCTTGGGGATGGCGCGGGTCTCGACTTCGCTGCAGCGTGCGCAGGTGCGCGTCTGTTCGCCCTCGGCTTCGGTGGTGGGCTCCTTCGTCACGGTCCACTCGCCCCAATCATGGCCCAGGGCATCGATCGCACGGGTTTCAGTGTGGCTTGCATCATGGCCGCAGGTACGCGTCTCCTCGCCTTCTTCGGTGCAGGTCGGCGCCTTGGCCTGGGTCCACTCGCCCCAATCATGGCCCAGGGCATCGATCGCACGGGTTTCAGTGTGGCTTGCATCATGGCTGCAGGTGCGCGTCTCCTCGCCTTCTTCGGTGCAGGTGGGAGCAGTGGTCACGGTCCACTCACCCCAATCGTGGTTCAGCGCGTCGATATCCTCCACGGTTTTCGTCTGCTTTTCAAAAGCTGTGTTCTCGAAAGTCGCCGTGTAGGTGGTCTCGCCCTTCTCCTCGCAGGTTGGCTGCTTAGTCACTGAAGATGAGGCCTCGGCGGTCTCGTGCTCGACATGGCTTGCGTCCCTCTTGCAGACGCGCGTGGCGGTCACGCTGCTGTTGTCATCCGCCCACGTGTACGTAGGGGCGTTCCAATCGTGTTCCTTTGGGTCCGTGGGCTTGGCGTCCTTGGCCTCGGTATGCTCCTGGCCGTCGAGGCTGTCCGCTGCAGCGATGGTAGCGGTGTAGGCCGTTTTGCCCGGCGCGGTGCACGTCGACTCGGTGACCTCCTCGCTTAAACTGGCATTTGCACTGGTCGTATGGCCCGAATCGTGCTTGCACACATAGCTCGCCGCTACCGCAGTGTAGCCGTCTGTCTCATTCCCGGTCCAAGTGAATTCGGCAAACGTCCACTCATGGGCATCGTCGTCGATGGCAACCTTCCCGGTATCCTTGTGTGCAGAGTCGCGCTTGCACACGCGTTCCTCTTCGCCTTCCGCAGAGCAGGTGGGAGCAGTGGTCACGGTCCAATCGCCCCAGTCGTGGTCAAGCGCGTCGATGTCCTCCACGGTCTTGGTCTGCGTCTCAAAGGCGTCTTTCTCGAAGGTTGCCGTGTAGGTGGTCTTGCCCTTTCCCTCGCAGGTTGGCTGCGTGGTTACTTCGGAGGTCGTGTCCACCGTCTCGGTTTCGACATGCGAGGAATCGCGTTTGCAGACGCGCTTGGCAGTAACGCTCGAGTTGTCGGCTGCCCATTCGTAGGACGGCTCGCCCCAGTCGTGGCCGGACGTGGTTCCTACCTCGATGAGGTTCGACGAATAGTCGGTCTTTTCCCCGTTGTCCTGCTCGTTGAAAACGTAGAGTTTAGTTCCCGCCTCCAGCGCTATCTTGCCGCTGGCATCTTTCGGAAGTCCTGTGAGTGTGGCAGTCCCTGAGGCTGCTGTTACCTTGCCGCACCTTCCATATTTTGCAATGGTGCCATTTGCATTCGCGATGAGATAAGAGACGTACTCGTTGTCTCCCGGCACGCCGTTTTGATACTTTACGACCAGGTCTCCGTTGGAATCCAAGGTGCTGTCACAAACATCGACAGAGAAGTTCTTGTGCCGGCTATCTTTTAAGGTTAACTTCCATATCTTGTTTTCGAGT
>JAFUCE010000048.1 GCA_017459805.1 Eggerthellaceae bacterium | reverse complement strand
TTGCCCAGGTGTTTGCTGGGAAGGATTGGGCCGTTCGCTTGTGCCGTGCTGTGGCGCCGTATATGCCTGCTGTGGTTGAACCGGCTGTTGCGGCTGAGCAGGTTGTTGCGGCTGAGCAGGTTGTTGTGGCTGAACCAGCTGTTGCGGTTGAATAGGCTGTTGTGCAGGGTAATTCGTCTGTGGCGCAGCATAATTCGCTTGCGGAGCTGCATAAGTAGGCTGCGCAGTTCCATAAACAGCTTGCGGAACTACATACGCAACTTGTGCTGCCACAGGAGCGGGATAGACGGGTGCTGGCGCATAGATGCGTGGCCGATAGAACTGCCCGCGGCTTGGCAGCGGCATGTTGCGAATAGCTTCGTAAGCTGCCACAAGGGATGGTAAATAGGCAATGCACAGAATAAGGTAAACACCTACGGCAATCATTCCGTCAGTTCCTTCGGAAACATATTCGGTCGTGACAGGGTTTGACATAAGGCCATTTGACATCAGCATGAGCATGAAGTCATTGAGGGCATGGAGAACAATCACGGGCCAAAGCCGTCCTGTTTTTAAAACGGCGGCAGCGGCAGCAAAACCAAAGATGCCCGTTTGAGCAACTTTCAGAAGAGCTTGGGCTATCTGCAGAGGGTCAGTCCAGTTCATGCTCAAGGGGTCGATATGGAGCACCCCGAAGAAAAGCGAAGAAAGAATGACTGCTGCAAAAAGCCCTTTTTTGTTAGTGCCCATACGCGCAAGCAGGCCTTCGAAGATAAGCCCGCGGAAAAGAGATTCTTCGAAAATGCCAATGCCCGCACACATCAGCAGCAAAAGGAGAACGCGCAAGGGCCATAGTTGTGCCAATTCAAATGATGATTCATAAAAAACTGAAAAAACGGCAATGACCGCAATAACAGCATCGGTAATAAAGATCCATTTGATAATGCGCCAGGTTTCCGAAAAGCCGTCCACGGACAGGCTTACCAGTTTTTTACCACCAAGGGCAAACACGAAAAGGAGGGCAACTATGCCTGATCCAATTTCTGTAATAGCCATAAGGGCGTCGTCTGATTTGGAAAACAGGCCAATCAAAATGAAGAAGACCTGCGTAAAAAGGACGGCAACTGCCAAACCAAAGGCGGCCCAGAGCTTACCCCAGCCGCTGGGTTGCTTTTGGGCGTAGACGGGAGCTACCTGCATTGCTTGTGGCGCTGTTGTTGTGTCCATACATACCTATACTTGTTTAACGCTGCCAGTCATTTATACCTCATAAGAATAAGCGCCTTAATCATACTCATTCTTAACTGCACTAATAATACTTGTTTGGCAAATGACGCTTTCAAAAGAGGAAGAATGTCATCAAAAGGAAAACTATCGGGCTAAAACGAAAGCTACCAGGCTAAAACGAAGACGCGTGCAGGCTACCTGCGATGCGAAAGCAACTTTAGCGCTCCCACCTGGGAAAACTGCTCGAAAATGCCGCAACAGAGCCCCTCTTCTGGCCACTGTGATAAAATAATGCCTTGCCTGATTAAACACAGTACATGCTCGTCGAAAGGAATTTCTTAAGATGGAGCAGAAAAACGCAATTAGCAGGCGCTTATTTTTTGGTGGCACCTTAAGTGTAGGTGCGCTTTCCCTGCTACAACCATTTTCCGCTTATGCTGAACCAGATGCGGTTGCCGCAAAGCAAGCAGAAGCCGACAAAGCCTATGAGCAACTGTTGGAAAAACAAGCCGTCCTTGACCGTGCTTCGAATGACTATCATCGTGCGGAACAAGCCCAGGAAGAAGCACGTGCCTTGATGGAAGACGCACGACAACGCATCGCGGGCGAGTCTGCGCGCATCGCAGAATACCAGGAGCAGCTTTCGCTCCGTGCGCGCGACATGTATCGTTCGGGTACTGAATCGTATTTGGACGTGTTGCTGGGCTCGGCTTCCTTTGAAGAGTTTGCCAACAACTGGAGCATTTTGAATTCGATGAATGCGGCTGATGCGGCCCTCGTGAAACGTTCCAAAGAGTCGCGCCAGGCCATGGCCAATGCTAAGGCAACCTATGAAGTCGAAAAGAAGACGGCTTCGCGTGAGGCTGCTGCGGCAAAGGAAGTCCATGACGAAGCCATGAAGACGGTTGAAGAAATCGAAAAGGTCTACGAAAGCCTTTCGGCTGAAGCGGCCGAACTATTGCGCGAACGCGAGGCGCAGCAGGCTTCCATTACCGACAGCGCGTTGATTGCACAGCTTATCGAGCAAGGAACCGAAGCAACGGCACAGTGGGCAGCGGCACAGGGTGTGCAAGCCCCCGCAGACAATACGCCTGCGCCCAGTGCGGCCGAGGAAGCTACCGATAGTAACGAAGAAACCACAGGTTCAAGTACAGAAGAAGACAGCGCGCCAGAGCCCGAAGTTCAAGAGCCAGCCACCGAGCCTGCAGCAGAAGTTCAGCCTGTGCAGGAAGCGGCAAGTACGGCAGCTGCGGGCAGCGGAAGCCTGTGGCAGTCGCCCATTGACATGAGCACAACAGCAATAGAGAGCGCTACTTCCACAAGTACCGATTCCGACCTGGGCTCACGCATTGTTAACAACAGCCTGCAATACCTGGGCTGGGACTACGTTTGGGGTGGAAAGTCCCCTGCGAGTGGCGGCTTCGATTGTTCGGGCTTTGTGGGCTATGTGTATGGGCAGTCAGGGTCTTACGCTCCGGCATGGACGGGTTCGCTCATTAATTATGGAGTTGAAACTGACGATCCGCAGCCAGGTGACATCTGCGTTATCCACGAAGAATCGGGCGATATGCGTCAGCACACGGGCATCTATTATGGCAATGGCCAAATGGTGCATGCATCAACGTATGGAACAGGTGTCATTATTAGCCCTGTTCAAGAAGGCATGACCTACCGCCACGTTGGATAAAACTATTCCTCAAGCATTTGGCTGAGGTCGAGGTTTAAGTCGACAATCGTTTCGATACCATCTATATGGCCTTCGTTGCCGTATTGCCAGATAGAGTATTCGCTTGTGTAGGCTGGGAGTGCGCCATATTCTGCATACCAAATTGGGTAGCGTTCAAGCAAATCTTCGCTATAGCGGGCAAGGTCGTAGCCATTGCCGTAAAGCATGGCTTTGTATCCAGCCGCCTCAATGCTTTCGCAGAAGGTCTGTGCGATAGCGCTTGCTTCTTCATTTGTAAGGTCAGCAACGCGGCTCGTGATGCCCATGGCGGCAATTTCGAAGTCGAAGACGACGGGGTATTCGAGTTTGGCACCGTCTAGAAGCTCAAGCACAAACTCGGCTTCCTCGCGGGCCTCTTGTTCATTGAGCGCTTGTGAAAAGAAATAAATGCCGCATTCAATGCCAGCGGCTTGGGCGTTTTTAAGGTTATAGGAAAAGTATTCGTCTTCGAAAAGATCACCTTCGGTGCTTCCCCGATAGCCTGCTCGGATAAAGGCGAAATTGATATGATTCTTGGCGACGCGATCCCAGTCAATTTGCCCCTGGTGGTCGGACACGTCTACGCCTGTTTTTTCGATAAGGATATCGCCCTCGGTGTAGAAATAGAACTGCTCGTAGCGCGTGAAGTTCGCGTGGCTAAAGAAGGGCTGCGCTTCCTCTTCGCCTGACGTGAAGTGTATGAAGGCCTGGATGCCTATACTCGCAAGAAGGAAAAGAACAAGGACGGAAAACACAACAGTCCTTATGCGGGATGTTTGCCGTTGCCCCTGGTGGCGGCCCTGTGCCTGACCTTGTCGACTGCTTCGCGATTGTCCCTGCCTGCGGCCTTGCGCCTGGCTTTGCCGGCTGCTTCGTGCTTGGTTTTGCTGCTGCCTTTGTCGTCCATTGGTGCCTTGTACCGCACGCCCGTGCTCTGATGACTGCGGGCGCCGCTGCCGCTGACTACGCGCCTGGCTTGTACGCGAAGTACTCGTGTGGCCTTGTGTGCGTCTAGACCTTTGGGCATCAGGACGAGACGGGTAATTGTTATCGGATGAAGGCAAAATGACCTTTCTATGACAGCTATAGGCATTTTGAGTATACCAAAGGCTGCGGGCTATAATACTTGCTGGCAGTGGGGCGTAGTACCGTCATCTTTGTCATAATGTGGATGGCATATCTACAAGACATAAGATGGCAGCACTACGTCCCTCGTGTCAACACAGATCGATGAAAGAAGGCGAATTACATGCGCAAGTTTAAGACGGAGAGCAAGAAGCTTCTCGACCTTATGATTAATTCGATTTATACGAATCGAGAAATCTTTCTGCGCGAATTAATCAGCAATGCATCGGATGCCGAAGACAAACTTTATTTCAAAAGCCTGACCGACAAGTCAATCAAACTCAAGAAGGACGACCTGGTCATTCGCGTGTCTTTTGATGAAGGGGCTCGCACGATTACGGTTTCGGATTCGGGTATTGGCATGACTGCGGAAGAGCTGGAAAAAAACCTGGGCGTCATTGCGCATTCCGACAGCCTTGAATTTAAGCAGGCGCAAGAAGCTGCAGCACTTGAAGCTGCCGAGGGCGCAAAGGGAAAGGCAAGCAAGTCGAAGAAAAAGCCTACTTCTGCGGCGGTCGATATTATTGGCCAGTTCGGCGTGGGTTTCTATTCGTCTTTTATGGTGGCGTCGAAGGTGCGTGTGCTTAGCAAGGCTTACGGCCAAGACCAGGCTTGGGCATGGGAAAGCGACGGTATTGAAGGCTACACCATTTCGCCTGCTGAAAAGGAAGGCCATGGCACCGACGTTATCCTGACCATTAAAGAAAACACCGACGAAGACAACTACGACAGCTACCTGACCGAGCCCGGCCTTAAAGAACTCATTCGCCGCTACAGTAACTATGTGCGTTACCCAGTTCAAATGGAGTGCATGCATCAGCGCAAGCTCGACCTGCCCGAAGACGCACCCGAAGACGCTATTCCCGAGTGGGAAACCTACTATGAAACCGAAACCATTAATTCCATGGTGCCCATTTGGAAGCGCCGTAAACAGGATGTGAAGCAGGAAGAATACAACGAATTCTACAAGAGCCAATTCCACGACTTTGCCGACCCCGCGCGCACCATTACCGTACACGCTGAAGGTGCCATCTCCTACGATGTGCTTATGTTCATTCCCTCGCGTCCGCCCTTCGATCTGTATTCAAAGGACTACAAAAAGGGCCTGGAGCTCTATAGGTCCAACGTGCTTATCATGGACAAGTGTGAAGACCTGCTGCCCGACCACTACAACTTTGTGCGCGGCGTGGTGGACAGCCAGGATCTAACCCTCAATATTTCGCGCGAAACCCTGCAGCAAAACAATCAACTCCGCGCCATTGCGAAGAAGATTGAAAGCAAGATTACGGGCGAGCTGAGTGCCATGTGTAAGAACGAGCGCGAAGCCTACGAGGAGTTCTTTGAAAACTTTGGCCGCGGTCTAAAGTTTGGCATCTATACAAGCTACGGTGCCTTTGCTAGCGAGCTGGCGCCCTTGCTGCTGTTCTATTCGGCCAAGCAAGAAAAAATGATTACCTTTGACGAATACCTTGAAGCTGCAGCTGACGGGCAGGAAGCAATCTACTACGCAGCAGGCGAAGACCTGGATCGCCTGGCGAAGATGCCCATGGTGACGAGCGTGGTTGGCAAGGGCTATGACGTGCTGCTTTGTACCCAGGACGTCGACGAGTTCTGCCTGCAAACCATGATGCAGTATCAGGAAAAGCAGCTGCTCAACGTGGCCGGTGGTGACCTTGGTCTTGAGTCTGAGGCCGACAAAGAAGCGGCAGAAGCGGCAACTGAAGCCAATGCGGAACTCTTTGCTGCCATGAAAGAAGCGCTGGGTGAGCGTGTGGTAAAGGTGGCGGTGTCAACGCGCCTGACCGATGCGCCTGCTGCCCTGACGGCCCAGGGCCCTGTGAGCCTGGAGATGGAAAAGATTATGGCGCAGATGCCAGACGCACAGGGCATCAAGAGCGAACGCGTTCTTGAAATTAATGCCCAGCATCCCGTTTTTGAGGTTCTGAAGAAGGCTCAGAAAAATAATCACGATAAGCTAGTCAGTTACACGAATATTCTTTACAATCAGGCATTACTGGTTGAAGGTTTGCCCGTCGAAGACCCGGTCGCTTTCAGCCAGGCAATATGTGATCTTATGAAGTAGGGGGAAAGATGCTCGTTCTTGTAGTAAATGCTGGTAGTTCCAGTCTAAAAAGCCAACTTATCGAAACCGACACGGGCGTTTCGTCGATGAAGTGCCTTGCTGAAAAGGTGGGCGCCGCCGACGGATACATGAATGTGTCCTATGCGCCTGATTTCGAAAAGATTAAGTACGACATGCCAGACGTTACCGTAGCTGACTGCTTGGCAAAATTGCTTGAAGTGCTTGTGGAAGACGAGACTTCTCCCATTTCGAGCTTGGAAGAAATAGCCGTCATTGGCAACCGTGCCGTGCATGGTGGCGAATACTTCACCGAATCGGTGCTCGTTGATGATGACGTGCTGGCAAAGTACGATGCCTGCTCTGACCTGGCTCCTTTGCACAATCCTCCGGGACTGGCTTGCATGCGCATGGTGCGCGAACGCTACCCGCAGATTCCGCAGGTGGCCGTGTTCGACACCGCCTTCCATGCCACGATGCCCGCGAAAGCATACATGTATCCAATTCCCATGGAATACTACGAGAAGTATTCCATCCGCCGCTATGGCTTCCACGGCACCAGCCATGGTTATGCAGCGCGTACGGCGGCTGAATTGGTGGGAAAGCCCGTTGAAGAACTGGGCATCATCACCTGCCATTTGGGCAACGGCGGCTCCATTACGGCCGTCGATGGCGGCAAGTCGGTTGACACTACCATGGGGCTTACCCCCTTGGAGGGCATCATGATGGGTACGCGTTGCGGCGACATCGATCCCGCTATCATTCCCTTCCTCATCAGCAAAGAAGGCCTGAGTGGGGCAGAGGTTGACACCATCCTCAATAAGAAGAGCGGTTTCTTGGGTGTTTCGGGCGTCAGCTCCGACATGCGTGACGTGGAAGAAGCGGCTGCTGCGGGTAACGAAAACGCACAGCTGGCAATCGATATGTATATCTATCGCGTACAGAAGGCCATTGGTAGCTACTTTGCCATACTGCCCCATACCGACGTCGTGGTTATGACGGCTGGTGTGGGCGAAAATAGCATTAGTGCCCGCGAACAGATTTTTGCTGGACTCGAGCACATGGGTATGAAGCTCGACAAGGAACGCAATCAGGTGCGCGGGGAAAATACCATCATTTCTGCCGATGATAGCCCCGTAACGATTTGCCTGGTGGCAGCTGACGAAGAAGCCTGCATCGCATCTGACGCGGCGGCTATCGCAAGCAATCTGTAGCTCTTGTTCTTGTGTGGTGAAAGTGATTACCGCCCGGGGGTGTATGGCTCCCTATAGTGCGAAAGCGTAAAGTAAGGGCTCCTTCGTGGAGCCCT
>JAFUCE010000047.1 GCA_017459805.1 Eggerthellaceae bacterium | reverse complement strand
GGAGTAAAGACGGTATATCTGATGGGCACTACCTCTGATGTTTCTGCTAAGTGCGAATCACAAATTAAGGCCCTTGGCATAACGGTGAAGCGCATAAGCAATAAAACCCCTTCAGAGCGCGCAGTTGCTGCTGCTAAGCAGGTAAAGGGAAGGTCTGATACGGTCATTATCTCAACACAGACAAACTTTAAAGACGCGCTTGCGGTAAGCTCATATGCCTATGCGAGCAAAACTCCTATCCTTTATGCTGAAACCAACAAAAAGCTCTCAAGTGCTACGTTTAGCTATATTAAGAGTGCCAAGTTTAAGCGTGCCATTATCGTTGGTGGTCCGAAGGCTTTGCCTACCGACATTGAAGCTCAGCTCAAAAGTGCCGGTATTGCAGCTGGCTCTATTAGCCGTCTTGCAGGGGCAGACCCTTATGCTACCGCCCGCATTATTGCTGAGTGGAGCACCGGCCAGCTTAAAAACGGCACTGGTGGCAAAGGCGGCTCCGACTTTTATAAGTATGCCTCCATTAAGTTCCAACCCGCTGTCAAGATGAGCGCTAACAAAGTTGGTGTCGCTCGTGCTGACAACCTAAGCAATGGCTGGAAAGATGCGCTAGCAGGAGCTGCCCTTTGTGGCAAGAACAAAGCAGTCATCTTACTTGCTGACGTTAAAAACTCCGCCCAAGCCGAAACCTTCGTGAAAGCCAATAAGAACACCATTATTTATGGCTATGTCTTCGGTGGTACAGGCGCAGTGCCTCAAGACGTTAAGACGAAGCTGGAAAAGGCGAGTGCATAAATAATAGGTTTTAGATTCGCCAACCTTTTAATAGATAATCGACCGGGCTTACGCTCGGTCGATTTTTTGAATACCACAGCGTTGTACCGCGTGACAAAGCTCATTTTGCCCCATACAATAGTCAATATAACCAGATACAATAGCAAAGGTTTTTGTTTGTATTGCGCATTCAGTAGTTTGTGAAAAGCATTTATTCGCATAGCATTTTGTGTATGGCTGAACTTTACTCGTAGGATTCTGAGAGGGTTACTAATGACACGCTATCTCATAAGAGCCGGCATGGTGCCATTTGAAAGTCTTTCAATTCCAAGAGTTATAAATCGCGATCTCATAGGCCACAACTCTGGTAACTTGATGTACCAGGCTGCGGTCATGAGAGCGCTCATGATATCTGATGATGTCGAGTTTGTCCCCGACAGGTATCTGTTCAATGCTGATAATGTTGATTGTTCTTTGAAGCGCCGTATTACCCGATTGTTCCGTTAATAGTACGCATGAATATCGATACACGTTCAAAATACCTAGCAGTTTATTCGCTCACGTTCATTCTTCTATCTTGCATAGTGTTTATGCCTTTTATTTACTATGGGCATAGCTTTGTGTGGCAAAGCGACGGTTTGACTCAGCATGTAAAAGCACTTACTTATTACAGCATGTGGTTGCGTAGTGCCGCTGAAGGTATTATTGCGGGGCAGGGGGTGCCGCAGTTTTCTTTTGCGCTTGGCTACGGCGCCGACATTTTAGGTACCCTTAACTATTACGTAATGGGTGACCCGCTTAATCTAGTAAGCGCTTTTGTTCCCGAAGCGGGCATACCTTATTTGTATACCGCTCTTGTCGTGGTGCGTATTTATCTGGCGGGACTTGCCTTTTCTTTGTACGTGAACTACACGCTTAAGCCTGTGCGTATGGGGTTGCTGATGGGGGCGCTCGTCTATGCTTTCTGCGGCTTTACTATTTACGCAGTTGTGCGCCACCCTTATTTTGGCAATCCGCTCATCTATTTTCCGCTGGTACTTTTTGGTGTAGAAAAGGTGCTTCGCGAAGGTAAGCACCTCGTATTTGCCTTGGCCATTTGCTTGTGCATGATAAGCAATTTCTATTTCTTCTATATGATCTTTGTATTGATGGCAATCTACATTATTGTGCGCTTGGCCTTTAGGCAGCATCAAAACCACTCTGGTTTTACACAAACTGCCAAGGACTTTGGACGGCTGGTGGCATCGGGGCTTGTAGGCGTGCTTCTTTCCGCCGTAATCTTTTTGCCTGTTACACTTTATTTCATGCAGGATTTGCGTTCTGCCGTTGACCATGTTGTACCACTCCATTATTCCAGGGACTACTATAAGGCACTCCTCTTTGGTTTTTCGACGCATATCAGCATAGGCTTTTGGACGCGTATTAGCTTAGGCATAATTGGGGTTTTAGCGGCTCTTTCGCTGTTTTTTGAGCGTAAGACGAACACGCAGGTAAAGG
>JAFUCE010000046.1 GCA_017459805.1 Eggerthellaceae bacterium | reverse complement strand
TATGATTCCATCGATGATTTCTTTTCATTGGGCAATGATTATTGTCGAAATGCACTATTCTTTTACTGGCATATTAGTAAAACGTAATTGCACATAAGGAGTGAGTATTATGAAGTGGACAAGCGGATCTTCAAATGTCGCTGGAACTCTTTTTATTGCATCATGGGCAATTATTTTTCTCCTTATGTTTTCGGGGCAATGCTCAGGAACACATAGCACAAACACGCAAACAGACAAAAAAGAAGATCAAGTATCTGGCCAAACGCTCGAAAAGCCTAAAACTACCGAAACAAAGCCTTCGACGCAGACCCCTACTGCTCCAAAACAACCCCAATATGCCGACAACCGATGGCCAACCACCAGCCCAGATCTCCTGGCTATTCCAGAAGAAAATCGTTGGTATAACGCCTGGAACTATGCTGGAACAAGCTGCACAATTGCCGGTCCAGTGAAGCGCGTCTACCAGGCAAAAGAGTCCTCTGGTATGCCTATTTTCATAGATATTGGCGAAGCGTACCCAAATCAAAACGCTGTCACACTTCTTGTCTGGGGTGACCAATACTACGATTTTGAAGAAATGATTAATGCCGTCGACGACGGAGGAGCATGGCTTCAGGTTTCTGGATACTTAAGCGTCTATGAGGGGCAATTACAATTCGACGCTGGCGAAGGCTATATTGAATATACCTGGTGGGCTTAAACTGTCTGAATAAATCAGTCATTGGGCAATAAGTGGGCATTTGGGCAGTTACCCTTTCAGTACGTACCAGCATTCCGGCACTCGTAATGGAGGAACTGTCTTGAGTTTTATATCTGCACGCTGCCCCGCCTGTGGTAAAGATAACGAAATTGATTCCGACAACGAGTTTTTTTATTGCGCTCACTGTGGCAAACGAGCCATTACGCAAGCGGCAATTAGCTTTTCGTGCCCGAAACCCCACGACGATGCTGAAGGTGTTCCGACCGATACTGCAATAGTAGCTGCACCACCAATTACTACTCCTGAAGAAGAGGACCGCTACCTAAAACGCATTTTCCTCTTTCTTGAAGAAGGTGACTGGGGCAAGGCGGAAGCCTATAGCGAAGCTGTGCTTGACTTCAATCCGGAATGTGCTTCTGCATACCTTGCGAAGCTTATGACAAAACTGCATCTTCATGAAAAAAAGGAGTTTGCCACCCAGGAGGAAAGCTATGAAAACGAATATGAGTGGCGCTTCGCACTCAGATTCGCCGACGAACAGCTCAAAGAAGAACTTGATGCATATTCAGCGGAATGCGAAAGGCATATCTATGCACTAAACGAGGCTAAAGCTAGAGCAAGGGCTACGGCTAAAGCAGAAGCCGAGGCTAGGGCTAAGGCGGAATCCGAGGCTCGGGCCAAAGCTGAAGCCGAAAAGAGGCGCAGTTATCTCCAGGTACTTGATCTCTTAAAAGAAGAACCATCGGTAAGTAACTATCTGGAGGCATTATCCCTGTTGCAGTCACTCCCTCTTGGATATGAGCAGTCTGCAACCATCGCTGAGCAGGTCAAAGAACGCTTGTACACAATGGCAGCGAACCTACAGACAGGCTCCACCACAACTGCGCATGAAAATGCGCTACGTATCTTCGAACGACTTGGCGCATACAAGGATTCAAGCTTGCGAGCCGAACAGTTGCGAAAAGCTCTCTAAGCCTAAGGAGGTATCATGGCTCTAGCGGACGGTAAATGCCCTTTATGTGGAAGCGAAATACGCGTACCCAGCAATCAAGAGAAGACATTTTGTTCCTCCTGCGGCGAGGAGATTATGACGGAAGCTGCAATTTCCTACTACCAGGACCCATTAATCCAAAGCGAAGATGTAGACGCGAATCGCAGCAACACCGCCGATGCACCAGCAACACCAATGACCACGGGAGAGACAGTTTTAGCCACCACAAACAATGTCGTGACTTCCACCATAGAAAACTCCTTTCTTGGCAACTGGAAGACCAATGTAGTTGGAACAATTGCGGGCGCCGTACTATTGATGCTTATCGATTACAAGCTATCCACGAGCGTCTCTGGCGTTAGTTACTTTCTCTTTTGTCTCATCCAGATTGCAGCAATAATCTATGCGTTATTCTTCTACAACTCCCTTTTCAAAAGCAATCCTTTGCTGAAATCGAATTACTCCGTCTCCATATGCAACGGCTTTTTCGGCGGCCCGATATTTGGTCCTCTCTGGAACTCTAACTTGACAAAAAAGAACCGCGGTATATCGCATTACGTCTTCGCGACCATAGGGGCTATCTCGCTTATTGCCTTGCTTGTAATGGCCATTCCCTACCTATCTTCTAGCTCGGCGAGCACAAGCACGTACTCGACCGGCACAGTCGCCCAAACGCCCGCGGCAAGCATCGACAGCAAATTCGTTGGCACCTGGATTAGCTTTGCGATGCGCACGAACGAAACCCAAGAATTTGTCCCAATCGAAGATCTGGGCGTATCGGCGGCGCTCGTCATCAAGACGGATGGCAGCGGGGATTACTCAGTCACCTATCAGAACGACACGGTAGAGTCTACGGTATACCTCAAAGCAACTGGGGAGAAGGATACCTACGCGGTGTATGGCGCCGACGGAACTAAGACTGGAGAGCTCGTGTGGCAGAACATGGACGGCGAGCCCTACGTGCTGATCTCGAATGCAACCACGGCCATCGGCTTCTATAAAGCTGCATGAACCCGTGAAAGCATAAGAACAGTGGGCTTTAGACGCCCTTGCACTCATAGCAACTTATCTCGCACGGAAAGGAGAGCACCATGACAGAGTTTACTTCTGACTGTGCAAAAATTGCCACAAGCGGCTTTGGGTGCATAGAATCCTCAGCATAACATAGCCTGTAGGTTAGACAGCGACTCATTGCCGCTAGCCAGCTGCTAGCCATTAAAAAACCTATCGCGCATTCATAAGAGTGAACAAAGAACCGACAGCCACAATGAATAGGAGTGGATTATGTATCTTCTAACTGTAATACTCGCTGCAACGCCGCTTGTTGTTGCGATTATCGCAGCCTATTATTTTGCCGACTACATATCGGAAATGTTCGACATACACAGCACCTTCGTGGTCGGTGTAATTGCAATCGCGTTCGGAGTCTTCGTGTGGTGGGTAGTTGCAACATATGTTTTACCTGCTATAGCCATCGGTCTTGGGCTAGACAAGATTCCATATCAACCTTAATACGTATTACCTAGCACTACGTTAAATCGGCAACGTTTGCACCTGGAGTTTGAATACTGGCTCTACTCCTTTGCGCCATACACGGACTACGGCAAAGAGCAGTTTTCTACTGTGAGTGTCTTTACAGTAACTTGGGAAGAGTCATCTACTGCAAACTGGCCTCGCCACTCAAAAGGCCCGTAATGCGAAATACCATCCGCCGTTGTGTCGCAATAGTAGGAAACAGTGCCTTCAGCATTGTCAATGCGCACTTCTGACTGTGATGATGCGTAGTTACAAG
>JAFUCE010000045.1 GCA_017459805.1 Eggerthellaceae bacterium | reverse complement strand
GAAGCCACTTCATCATAGTGTAAAGGTCTTAGAAGCATCGGATTGGGCAATGCAGAATTCTATGGCTGATAGAATCTTCGTCGATGACGTGGCAATAATTCGTAGGGTTCTTACATATGGAGGGATTGCTATGAACTGGGAACAACGCGACAATCTAGGCAAGGTTGCTTTAGCTGTCATACTGATTGCGGGAACAATAGGTGCCTTTACGGGAGGCTTCCTTATAACCGCAATTGTCGCGATTGCAGTTGTGATTCTCTATTGGGTGGTATGGAAGAGCGATAAATTCGATGAATGATAATCGGAACCTCTAAACTACAGGCGCTATAAAGATAGATAATGATATAGTCTATAATCCGCAAGTTTAGCCTGCACGAAAAACCTTACTATTACAGTTACCATAATCTAACGCAGTCTAACTACAATTCCGCGCATCAAAACGGCATTGAGTTGGAGGACGATTAGCCTTACCACGCGTTGCGGGCGTGCAGAAGGCCATGAACGTAGATCGTCTCGCCGTTGTCCATGAGTTCGTAGATAACAAGGAATGGCTTTACGACCAGCTTCCTTACCTGCGGGCCAAACTCTTGCACGATAGACGCTGGCAAGCGCTTACTGCCCATTTCGGGAATGGTGAGCAACAGCTCTATGGTGTCAAGGATTTCATCCTGCTTGCTGGCAAGCTCTACCTGCTGCAGGTCGTCGAAGAAACCCGCATCAAAAACAAGTTCGGCCATTACTTACGCCGTTTCTTTGCTTCTTTGCGGGCGGCATCGATACCCGTGATGTAGTTGCCCTGCTCGCGGTTCGCGCGGCCACGCAGCAAAATCTGGCGCATCTCGATAGCCTCGAGCGCTTCAGCCACGGCGGCGTCAACCTCGTTTTGGAACACCTCGTTGCTGGCGAAAACAAACGTAGGCGTGCCGTGCTCGGTAATGAGGACCATCTTTTCGCGTGCTGCGTTCTTAACCGCTGTCTGGTTCTTCACTAGATCGCTTGTAGGGAACTGAAGATAGGTGTCTATTTCGTACATAGTATCAACTTTCTATTCTATAAATTTATAGAATAATTTTACTATATATTCTTTATTTTTGCATGTTAGGTATTCCTCGCCTCCCACCATGCGAGGAATTCTTCGGGTGCCAAAATGGCCACACCAGCAAAAGGAAAATCCGCCAGGTTGTTAGTAAGCAGCATTCCTCCAACATAGACCGCCGCTTCCAAAAAGGGGCGGTCGTCAGCATCGGGATAAACAACAGCAGGCACCTGCTTTGGCACCACTTCGCTACCTACCTGCCGGATAAGCCCAAGCAGCGCTTCTGCTTCTTCATGAAGCCCGCGCGCCGTAACGGCTGGCCGTGAAAGCACGTCTTCGTATTCGGCCATTATCTGCGAACTGTAGCAAATGCGAAAAGAATGTTGGTTGGCAAGCACGGTACGCAAGGCAAGCCTATTTGGGGCGCCCGGCTTGAAGAGAGCAGCCACCAAGACGTTGGTGTCGAGGACAACGTCGATCATCTAGCCCAGAACCGCCTGCTGGGCGCGTTCGGCACGGATACGCGCGACGAAGTCGTTAATCTCGTCAATCGAAGGTTCTGGGAGCGATGACGCGGCAATCTTTTGGTCGGCAGATGCCATGATTGCATCGAAGACATCCACGGCGCTCCGGTATGCCTGCAGCTCACCTTTCAAGAAGGTCCTTACAGCTTGCGAAATGGTGCTCCCACGCTGAGCATACATTTCCGTAAGGTTCTGTTTGTCTTCAGCATCGATTCTGATTCGGATTACTTCGTCACGCGCCATAACTAATCCTTTCAGTTTGTAGCTACATTGTAGCAACAAATAGAGTTAAGAACAAGAGGGTTGTTGCAGCAGGATTCATGAACTTAAAACAGATTGCTGACCTTATCTTTCATGCATTAATCACATACTTTCTTAGCATCAAATCATGCTGGATTAGCAATAGAGTTCGCAAGGAGTCAAACGCTCAAGGACTTTGACCACGTTTTTATCGTTTCGGCTTTCAGAAACTCAAGCATGGGGTCAAGGTCGGCTTCCGTATCGAAGGCATCGAGCGCACCGTAGTAGGCAAGCTTGTCCTCGTCAAACACGATAATGGGCGGATGCTCGTTAAGCAGCAACAGATAGTTCGTGAGCGCCCTACCACAACGTCCATTGCCATCCGAAAAAGGATGGATGTTTTCGAATTGAGCGTGAAAGTACGCAGCAACTGTTAATACGTTTTCGGGCGTAGCCGCCTTAAGCTCCGTACATAGACTCCGAAGCGCTGCACCAACCTTGGCCGCAGGAAGCCCAGCATCGTGCGCCCCTACCACGTAGTCCTGTTTCTTGTACTGTCCAGGGCGCTCACCCAAGCTCCACCGGCGTTCATCGTATGTGCCTTGGGTAAGAACTTCATGAAATTCAAGGACGAGTTTTTCGGTTATAGGGTTTTTCTTCTCGAGCTTCTTGAGCATAAGCTCGTAAGAAGTTTTAAGGTTTTGAATCTCGAACAAGGTCCGCACGTCGCCCGAATAAGCAACGGCGTGCCCATTTTCGAACACGTCCCGCGTGTCATGATAGCTTATAAGGGTGTTTTCAATGCGCCCCGAGTTATACGAAAAGCGGACGCCAAAATCTACAAGCAGTTCCGCGATTACTAATCCGTCCTTTTTCGCGGCACTGCGCCAAGCATCTACAAGAGAGTTATAGTTGCTATCCAAAGAGTATGCCACCTTTGCCATAGCTACCTACCCCTCCGCAAGATAGTCAACTAGTCTCTTGCGAGGCCTCGGACGTGCGTTCTCGCTAACTTCGCGGGTGATGCGTGCAATGCCGTCTTCGACAATCTTGCGGCTTTCTTCAACCGTGTGCGAACTCGTAACAGCTATTCGAAGCCCGAGTGCCTGAAGAAGCTGTAGGACCTTCCCAACTTCAGCGCTTTCTTTCCCGCGTTCAAATTCGGAAACAAACCGTTGAGACGTTTGACTCCTCTGCGCCAATTCGGTCTGCGAAAGACCCTGCTCTTTACGTGCGCTGCGCACTAGGAAGGAAAGATCATCCGACAGATTAATAATGTAGTAGTCGATACCCATGACACACATCCTTATATCTAGTTCTAGATAAATTATAGTATATATATACAGTTTTAGATAAAAGAATCAGAGAGCTGTGAGGAGTTTGCCGAGGGTGATGAAGTCTTTCGGGGTAAGGGTTTCACCGCGGACGGCAGGGTCGATACCAGCGGCTTCAAAGATGGCGGGCAGCGCTTCGACGGCTTCGGGCTGACTGGCGAAGTAGGTCTTGCATGAGTTCGCAAGCGTCTTGCGGCGGTTAGCGAAGGCGGCATCGGCCATAGTGGCGGCGGCAGCGCGCTCTTCGGGTGTGATACCTAAATCCCCTACCCTGTTCAGGCGGATAACGGCAGAATCTACGCGCGGCGGCGGGAAGAAATTGCCCGGCCCCACCTTAAAGCGCTCAACCGGATGAGCGTGCAGTGCCAGCTTCACCGTGTAGGCACCATAGTCCTTACTACCAGGTTTAGCCATCATGCGGTCGGCCACCTCGGCCTGCACCATAACGGTAGCCTGCTCAAGCGAAGGGAAGCGCTCAAAGTAGTCCAACACGATCGTTGCCGCCACCGCATAGGGCAGGTTTGCGATGAATTTAGTGGGAGCAAAAGGAAGGTCTTCGGCGCGCACATCAAGTGCATCCATGGGCAGCAGCGTGAAACTACCCTCCCACTCCGCGCAGGTCTGCGCGAGCACGTCAGGCAACGCCTGGTCGCGCTCAATGGCCACGACCTGCGCTCCAGCTGCCAACAGTGCCACGGTCAGCGTACCAATACCTGGCCCCACTTCCAGCACCTTGTCCCCTGGCTGCACATCGGCCAAATTGAGAATCTTGCCCACGATGGCATCATTTACCAGGAAGTGCTGCCCCAGGCTCTTCTTCGTGGAAAGCCCATGTTCCTCGAGCACGGTGCGCGTGGCAGAAACGGATGCAAGCGATGAATACATTGTCATACCCTACGCTCTTTTCCGTTTAAGCGCGCTAAGAAGCGGGCGTACAGTGGAAAAGGTGACACAAAAGGTGACACAAGACCTGACCCTCTGTCACCCAAGACCTGACCCTCTGTCACCTTAGTTGTCCTCTCTGAAGAGGTTCGCAGCGAGGTCGTGCCCTATGTCTGCGGGCTTCAATTCGCTGCCGATAAAGGGAAGCACCTTATGAAGCTGAAAACCCGCTACCGCAAGGCCTGAACGCGTACACGTAACTAAGGGCTCGAAACCATGCGGGTCTCCCCCGTCGCCAATTACCACCAAATGCGCTGGGCGCTTTGGTTCATTGCCCTGCTTTGACCAAAAGAGGGGCTGGAAACGATCAAGCATAGCCTTGTAGTTCGCTGGCGGTCCCGCAAAGTAAACTGGCGAAATAATATAGAGATGGTCCGTAGTTTCCAGTTGCGCCAGAAGTTCTACCATGCCATCTTCCATATAGCATTCGTTGTTTTCGCCACAGGTATTGCACCCCATGCAATAGTGTATGTCCAGGTCGGAAAGGCGAAGCATTTCTACTTCGTCGCTGGGAAAGCGCAGGCGCAACTTGCTTACAAGCTCTTTAGCGGTGCGCACACTCTTGCCCATGGCGCGCGGGCTCGCAGAAATAACTAGGTGCTTTGCCATGCGGTTGCCTCCCTGTTCAACAACCCAAGCGAATTCGCATACACATCTTCCAGGAAAGCTTGGCGCTCCTCCCCGGGTTCCAAACCAAGCTGGGCAGCAATGTAGGCAGCTGTAAAGGTCGTATGCTCTGCCCCGCATTCACAGCTGCGGAAGGGCGCAGGTGCCATGAAGGGTCCGTCGGTTTCGAACAAGAACTTGTCACGCGGAATGTGTGCAAGCGCATCGCGCAAATCATCGCTCGAACCAAAAGTGACCGCTCCGCCCACGGCGATGTAGCAGCCGCGCTCAACCCAGGGCATCAATTCCTTAGTACCCAGGTTAAAGCAATGCAGGATGGTGCCCGCCTCGGGGAAACCTACTTCGTCCATAATATCGAGCGCTTCATCGTGCGATTCGCGCTGATGCAGAGTCAGCGGAAGCCCCGTTTCGTGCATCAGTTCCACCTGGCGCGCAAATACTTCGCGCTGCACATCGCGCGGGCTGTAGTCGTAATGGAAGTCCAAGCCAAGCTCACCCACGCAACTGGTGCGCGGGTCCTTCCAGTACGCAAGCAATTCGCGTTCCATATCGGGCGTATACATGCGCGCATCATGCGGATGCACGCCACAGGAAATGCGGTAAGCAGGAAGCGGGGCACCACAGCCAGGAGCGATTTCTTCCACGCGCTGCGCTGCCTCCTCAAACCATGCGTCTATCTGGGAATACACCACATCTGCTGCAGAAGCAGGGTCCGCCATGCAGCAGATGAAACCCACGCCGTGCACGGCAGCCCGCGCAATGACAAGCGCTGGGTCGCGCATCATAGCAAGGTGGATGTGTGTGTCGGCAACGGGGGCTTCAAGAGTTGGCTCAAGCCCTGCCACATCGACAATCTTGTGCTTCTTCTTCGTGCGGAAAAGCGCATCGTTAAACTGCGTAATGACGTCACTGCCGAAAGGCTGTTGCCCCCCTGGCGTGAGCGCTTCTCTGTTCACCTGTTCTGTCACGTATCGCTATCCGCTTCCTTTATAAGCTGTCGACTCAAACGCACGAGGTAAAACGAAGTAATGAGCCGCCTGGGCCGTATTATTCGAGGTTAAGGTCAATAGACTCCACATCCAAGCGCGGGAAGAGCGGGTCACCCGTCACCACGGTGTTGCCCGCCGGTAGGCCACCCCAGGCAGAGGCCAATTCAATGTCGACCAAGTCAGCCAAAGTGCCCAAGCCTAAGCGCTTAAACACTTCCTGCGAGGTGTTCGGCATAAAGGGTGCCATAAACAGCGCAATTATGCGGCAAGCCTCCAGCAGGTTGTACATGACGGCAGCCAGTTCGTCGGCCGTCTCTTCGCTCTTCGCCAGGTTCCACGGCGCGGTATTTTCTACATACAAGTTGGCGGCCTCAGCAAGCTTCTGCACGGCACGCGCGGCACCCGTGAAGTCCACCGAACTCATGCAGGCTTCGTATTCGGCATACAGGCCCGCAGCAACTTCAGCCAGCGGGTTTGTTTCAGCACCTGCAGGTGCGGCTGGCACCTTCCCGTCGAAGTACTTACCCGTCATATTAAAGACGCGCGAACACAGATTACCCCAAGTATTTGCCAAGTCGGCGTTATACACCTGCACCATGCGCTCAAGCGAAATGTCACCGTCGTGACCAAACTGCACGTCGGAAAGGAAGTAGTAGCGGTAGGCATCCACGCCAAAGACCTTCACCAGATCCGCTGGCATAACGCCGTTGCCCTTCGACTTGCTCATCTTTTCGCCCTTGGTCAGCAAGAAGCCATGCCCAAACACGTGCTCAGGCACCTCCATACCTGCCGCCATCAGCATCGCGGGCCAGATAACGCAATGGAAACGCGTGATGTCCTTGCCCACGAAGTGGAAGGCAGCTGGCCAGAATTGTTCCCATTCGCCTGCGCGGTCGGGGTCGGCATAGCCAATGCCCGTGAAGTAGGACAGCAGCGCGTCGAACCACACATAGGCCACGTGGTCCGCGTCAAAGGGGAAAGGGACGCCCCAGTCAAAAGTCGAACGAGAAATTGACAGGTCCTTCAAACCGCCTTTGACAAAGGTCACTATTTCGTTGCGACGCGTTTCAGGCTGGATGAAGTCGGGGTGCTGCTCGTAAAACTCCAGCAGCTTATCCTGGAAAGCGGACAGCTTGAAGAACCAGTTTTCTTCCCCACCGCTTTCGTAGCGCACCGGGCGCTTGCAGTCGGGGCAGACAAATTCGCCGTCCTCATTCTTTTCCAGGTCAGATTCGGCATAGTAGGTTTCCTCGTGCACGCAATACCAGCCTTCATAGCTGGCCTTATACAGCCAACCCGCGTCATTTACGCGGTTCAAGAAATCCTGCACCGTGCGTGTGTGGCGCGCGCTTGAAGTACGTACCAAGTCGGTGTAAGTAATGTTGAGCAGATCCCAGGCTTCCAAGAAGGCGGGTTCCATAGAATCGCACCATTCCTGAGGTGTCAAACCCTGGCGCTCGGCGGTTTCGGCCACCTTTTGGCCATGTTCGTCCATGCCGCCTACAAAACGCACGTCGAAGCCGTCCATGCGCTTGAAACGCGCCAAGGTATCGGCACCAATGGCGGTATAAGCCGTACCCAAATGCGGCGCAGCATTCACATAATAAATTGGCGTAGTAATGTAAAACGTGCCCTTCGACATGGTCTCCTGCTTTCTGTTGGATTATCGAATCGTCGAACTTTCAAATAATACCGCACATCAGCACCGCTAAACGCACAGGTAGCTGAAAAGTCAGCGAAAACCGCAAACGTGCCCATAGTCGCCCTGCCTTTGGCCCGAAGCGTACTTCTTGTACGCGAGGGACGAAACAAGGGGCGAGGATGGGTGCGTTGGTGGTTTGCAGCGTCGACATATCCGTCGTTCGTCAGAACGACGGAACAACTAGCTGAAAAGTCAGCGAAATCGCAGAGCGTTTAAAATCCTAGGTAGCCGAAAAGTCAGCGAAATCGCAGAGCGTTTAAAATCCTAGGTAGCCGAAAAGTCAGCGAAATCGCATAGCACAAAACCATAGACCCGCCTTTGACGCGAAGTGTACTTAGGTACACGAGCGGCAAAACAAGGGGCTAGGGTGAAGTGATATGCGATTGCAGCGTCGGCAGTTCCGCTGTTCGTAAGAACAGCGGAATACCTAAATATTGTTCATCTCACGAACAACGGCTTCGTACCAGATGTCACCCGGAGGACAGTACACCGCGGCATGTTCAAGCGTGATGGTGTACCCATAGAAACGCGCCAGGTATTCCACGTGCAGGCGCACGCCTTCTTCGAAGGAAGCAAAGGTGCGATACTGTGTTGCATTTGCAAACCAGCCCCAGGCGTTATTCGATGTGTAATACGGAACCGCCCTACCCTTGCCGCTTTCTACGCATGCAATAGCTGGGCTCCAGCGCGGATCAACGCCATAATCCCAGGACGCTTCGGCAAAAGCCGCACCGCAACCTTCCATCGGATAACCCGCCAGATAAGCGTCAATCCGCTCAGTCCATTCCTTGATAAACTCTTCGCGACCCACCGACCAGTCGACGCTCTCGTTTAGGTCAGGTGCGTTTTCGTATTCCTGTGCCCTTCGAGCAATTTCAGCCTCGGCCTCTTCCTGCGCCTTCACGCGCGCTTCTTTGGCTTCCTCTAAGGCCTGTGTTGCACGCGCCTCTTCTTCAATCGCGCGCGCCTCTTCTTCTTCAGCAAGCGCCTTCTGTTCATCCGCTTCAGCCTTAGCAGCACGCTGAGTCTCCAAAGCCTTCGAATACTCATCTTTGAGAGCAGTGTACTTCTTAATCTCGGTCGAATTCAGTTCCTGGATGTGGTCCATATAGTCCAAGGTAGAAAAGAATTCCGAAACGGTAGAACTTGAAACCATGAGGTCGGTGAGATTAAAACCTTCCGCTTCAATCTTATACTGCAGCAACAGGGCATCCGAGCTGCGCTTCTTTTGAATTTCAAGCTTTTCAGCCGAGCTGTCGATTATTTCCTGGCTTTCGGCAATTTGCGCTTCGAGTTCTTTCACGCGCGCACGAGCATCTTCGGCCTTGGTGCGCGCCTCGCTTGCTTGAGCACTCGCATCGTTGTATTCGGTGGATGTGCGCTCGACTTCCTGCTGGGTAGAATCAACGCGTTCCTGCAGGCTGGTCATCAGCACAACTTCATCGGCAAAGGCCAACTGGAAGGCGCCAAAAGAAAGAACAAGCACGGTAGCAAAAGACAGGGCGAGTGCCCACGCAGAATGGAGGTGCTTTTTAGCTTCGAATATCATTCCAAACATGGAATTATAAATGATACTGAAAATGGAGCAATAGAAAGTGTGGAATATATGGTGAAGGGCAGCCTAAGGACACACAATCACTTGTGTTTTTAATCGCTTGCACTATGCGCCATGCACCAGCTGGTAGGCGTCGTTGCGCGAAATGCCAAACTGGCTTTGCAGATGTGCCGTAATCTCTTTTTTGCTCATTGCGCCTTCCGAAAGCAAGCGCTTCGCTTCCTGTTCGGCCTCTGAAAATGATTCATCGCGTGCCTGCTCTTTTTCATCTTCGTCGGCAACATCAATAAGCACCACAATTTCGCCCTTAATGCCTTCAGCGGCTTCACGGGAAGCAAACTGTTCTAGCAACTGTGCCGCCAGACCCGTGACCACTTCTTCATGAAGCTTGGATAGTTCGCGGCACACGGCAACACGGCGCAAAGGAAGTTCAGTCGCAAGCGCATCCAAGCACGCTACTAAGCGCTTCGGGCTTTCGTAAAAAATAGCAACGGCATCCAATCCTTTTATCAGTTCCACAGCGCGCTTGCGCTCCCCTGCCTTGCGTGGGAAAAAGCCACCGAAATAAAACTGAGGGCAGGTAAAGCCACTTGCCACATAGGCAGTCGTAACAGCCGTAGGACCTGGCAGCACTTCCACGAAAACACCCTGTTCGCGCGCGATTTTTACAAGAAGCTGCCCTGGGTCTGACACGCCAGGCATACCAGCGTCGCTGCAATACACAATCGTTTCGCCATCGTTTATGCGCCCAATAAGAGCATCGCCATAGGTAACACAATCATCCCCTGGCAAGGGTCCGTCCGTCATACTCGACCGGTTCAGCGGCATGCGAATAGTGGCTTCATCCATGCGCTCGAGCCGTTTACCTTCTATACCAAATGCAGCCAGCAGCTTAGCGGTCACGCGCGTGTCTTCGCAGCAGATAACGTCAGCTTCGCGCAATGCTTCAAGCGCACGCGGCGGCATGTCACCCAGATTCCCTAAGGGTGTCGGGCAAACAACCAGCTTCCCTGATTCTTGTTGAGTACTCGTTTTCATACCCTCAATCTTAGCGCATAAAGGTGTAGAATCATATGAAGCCCGAACAAAGGAGCCTCGCATGTCTTCCCTAACCGAAAGCAGACTCTTTGCTGTCCTGTTTGCCATTGTGGTCATGGCTGTAGGTTTCACACAGGCGGGCTGCATTCAGCAAGCACCAGAGCAGGCTTATAACTCTTGAAGGGACACGGCTGAAACCGAGGCTGTGCCACCAACTGAAGAGTCAAACCCCGAAGAAGCCAACCAAGACCTCATTCAGCTCGACAGCATACCCCCCTACGAAGACAAACTCTCTATTGAAGTCAACGCTAACGTGCCCTTCTTTACCGAAGAAGATCGCGCACGCGGAGCATTTGAAGAATACTCACCCCTTGATGAACTGGGCCGTGCGGGCGTAGCCTTTGCCCGCATTTCGCGCGACACCATGCCCACCGAAGATCGCCAAACGGACCTCAAATACAATCCAACAGGCTGGCAGGTGAACAAGTACGATTTTGTCGACTACCACTTCCTCTATAACCGCTGCCACTTAATTGCCTGGGCGCTCGCGGCCGAAGGCGACAACCCGCAAAACCTCATCACGGGCACGCGCACTTTAAACATTGAAGGCATGCGCCCCTACGAAGACGCGGTCATGCGCTACGTCTACCGCACCAATAACAGTGTGCTTTACCGCGTAACGCCCGTGTTCTGGGCCAACAACCTGGTGGCGAACGGTGTGCTCATTGAAGCCGAATCGGTCGAAGACGGCGGCGAAGGCATACAGTATTGTGTCTACTGCTATAACGTGGAACCAGGTGTAGCCATCAACTATGCCACGGGCGAAAACGAAGCAGACGGAACTAAGCAAAAACAGGAATATGTGCCAAGTGCAGAAGAAGCGGCAGCAGATTTTGTTATTAATAAAGGTTCGGGTGTCTACCACTACCCCGACTGCGAAGCGCTGGGCGAAATGCGCGACCATAACAAGATTTACTTCAACGGTACGCTCGAAGAACTTCAGGCTGAATACCCCGCCGAAGAAGGCTGGCGCCTCTGCAATTTGTGCCGCGAAAAACACGGCACTCAGTAAACACAAAAGGCGCCGCCCAAACGAGCAGCGCCTTTTTTGAAACCCTTAGGTTCTTGCGACTAAAGCTTAGTCAACCAGCACATAATAGATGTACATGGGGCCATGAACACCTTGTACACGTACCAGTTCGATGTCGGCCGTAGCCGAAGGACCACTGATGAAGCAAATTGACGAAGGCAGCTGCCCGCCCTGTGCTTCAATGTCCTTCATAACGTCCTGCATGATAGGCTTAATGGTAGCAGCGTCGACAAGCGCAATGTGCACCAGGGGCAGCAAGCTGGTCGTACGACCGCAATTGGGACCAGAAGGCTGCACAATGGTAGCCGTGTCAGCAATACCGCCCACAGCATAGGTAATGCCATAGGTAGCCTTTTCAGCAGCGTCCACATTGGCCTGACCCTTGGTATTGTCCCATACGGTCAGTTCGGAAACATTACCCAGGCCACTCACGGTGTCGTAGAGGCCAGCAGCTGCGAAGCGCTCGTCGTTTGCTGCCACTACGGTGCAGCTCGCAGGAGCTTCGGGCACACCTTCCTGGATAATGCCCGCAACAGCTTTGGCAATATCGGCCGCAGGAGTGCGCACGATGGTAATGCCAATCTTACCAGCTTCTTCGATGAACTTGTCCACCAGCTGCTGCTGATTCATGCCGTCAGTGCAGCGCCAAGGCACATGCTCCCATTCGGGAAGTTCAACATTTTCGGCGACAGCCGTATGACCCATCTGCTTAGAGATGGGGCCCAGGAGGTCCTGGAGCGTCTTGTTACCCACGGCCATTACGCATCACCACCTTCGGTGCCTTGGTTTTCCTGTACGGGGGTTTCCGCCGCAAGAGGCTTGTGGTTCTTAAACCATGTGCGGAAACGGTCCTTCGAAAGAACGTCGAAGTCGCGGGTGGAAGTCCAGCCCTTAACCACGGGCATCCAGGTGCTGTTTACGGTAAGAGCACCCTTGCTGCTGTCGGCAAACAGACGCATCATGGGGCCACCAGCGCTCATGGCAAACTTGTAGAAGCCCACGTCGGACCACATCTTGCGAAGCAGCTTAAAGACTGGTACTTCGTTGGAGTGGTTCTTGCCCTCGTCAACAATTTCAATACGATGTGCACGAATAAGGTCATGCAGCGGAATAGTGGCTGGGCAGTGGTCGGAGCAAGCACCGCAAAGCGAGCACGCAAAGACCATGGTGTCAATCTCGTCGTAACCAACCAGGTTCGGGGTCATAACTACACCCATGGGGCCCGGATAAATGGAGCCGTAGCCATGGCCAGTAATGTGACGATAAACTGGGCAAATGTTCAAGCAAGCACCGCAGCGCATGCAGCGGAACATGGGCTCGAATTCGGTCTTCAGAATGCGAGAACGACCATTGTCCATAAGGATAATGTGTGCCTCTACCGGACCGTCGACTTCGTCGGCATGGGCAGGACCGCTGTCAACGCTGAAGTAAGCCGTCATCTTGGAACCAACGGCACTACGCGGTACCAGCGCTTCCATAACGTCGAGCGACTGGAGGTCGGGCACGATACGGTCGATACCCACAAAGATAATCTGAACCTTGGGAACCGAGTCCACCATACGACCATTACCTTCGTTGGTAATAAGGGTCGGTGAACCAGTAGCGGCAACCGCAAAGTTGCAGCCACGAATACCGATGTCGGCGTTCAGGAATTCGGGGCGCAGATACCTGCGCAGGAAGTGCGTAAGTTCTTCAGGAACCGAAGTACCTTCATAGCCGCACTTTTCGGTAAAGATGTCGCAGATAGCATCGCGGTCGAAGTGCAAAGCCGGCACAACAATGTGCGAAGGCTTGGATTCGGCCTTTTGCAGAATGCATTCAGCGCAGTCGGTTTCGACTACGGTATAGCCTGCTTCTTCAAGCACTTCATTTAGGCCCACTTCTTCGGTCATCATGGACTTGGACTTAACCGTGGTCTGAGCTTGATGCTTCTCGAAGATGTCGATTACGTCGGCCAGAGCATCCTGGTCGGTAGGAGCATAGTGCATGATGTAGCCGTTAGCTTCGGCGTTTTCTGCAAACAGTTTTACGTAGTAGTCCAGGTTTTCGGTAACGTGATTACGGATTTCTGTGGCACGCAGGCGCAGTTCCTGCCAGCCTTCACCCATTTCTTCGACGAGTGCACCGCGCTTCGCGTAAAACACTTCCTGCGCGGTTTCAATGGCTTTATGCTTGAAGTCGTCCTGCAAGCATTCTGCAACGCGCTCGCGCAGGGTAACGTCATTATGATAAAGAACATTCATGGTTACTCCCTCGCATCCAGAATTTGAGCAATATGCATCACGCGGATATCGCGGTCGAGGCGGCCGTCGCTACGCATACGCGAAAGCCCGCCCTTGATGTTAAGCAGGCAAGGCACGTCGGCCCCAACCAGTACGTTTGCGCCAGTGTCGATGATGGTCTGGCACTTTTCGTACACCATTTCACCTGCAATTTCAGGCTGCTTGAACGAGAAGGTCCCGCCAAAACCGCAGCAGCGGTCGGCATGTTCCATTTCGATGTACTGCAGGCCATCTACCGCTTCGAGCAACTTCAGCGGTGGTTCCTTAATGCCCAGCAGGCGCGTAACATGGCAGCTCTTGTGATAGGTTACCGTGTCGTGGAAGCTGGCACCAAGGTCTGTCTTGCCCAAGTAATTCACGATAAAGTCGGTGAATTCATAGGAACGTTCTGCCAATTTCTTGGTGCGCTCCAGATAGACTGGGTCATCCTTAAAGATGATTGGATAGTCGTTGATTATCGCGTTCATGCACGAACCGGTCAGCGAAACGAACAAGTCGTATTCGGGACGGTCGTAGGCGTCGATAACCATTTTTGCAACGGGGTAATTGAAGTCACGATAGCCCGAATTAAGAAGACCCTGCCCGCAGCATACCTGCTCGTCAGGATACTCCAGGTCGCAACCAAGGCGCTCAAGCACATTTACGGCTGCAATACCAATTTCGGGGTAAATCATGTCGACCATGCACCCAGGGAAAAATGCAATTTTCATTTATCCTCCTTCTCCCCTCTTGCCAAACTGACATGTCTGATAAATAACCTGTTTTGCCTCTCGAACAAAACGCATTACCTACTTACTTATTATGTAAGTACCTGAGCGCTTTTGCAACAGGTTTATTACCAAGGTTTAGAGTAAGAAGGCCCCGCTCGATTGAGTAGGGCCCTCTCGTTAAGCAATATGGGATTCTCTTAACTAAGAACCCTAGGCGGCAATTGGAACGGGGTTCACCCCTAGTGCCATAGCCACCGCCACAACGGCAATTACTATCACGCAGTAAATTACCATAGGCACGACATTGGTCTTAATGATAAGACCTTCGTTGCCCGATGTACCCGTCGTAGCGCACGCCGCAACAACGTTGTTCACGCAAACCATGTTACCGATTGCACCACCGTTGTTCTGCAGAGCAACGATAAGAACCTGGGACATACCCAGCATCGAAGCGGTTTCAAACTGCAGTGATGCAAACAAGGTGTTGGATACCGTGTTAGAACCGGACATGAACGCACCAAGTACGCCAATGAGCGGAGCAACGATTATGTAGGCACCCTGGAACACGTCTGCCAAACCCTTAGCCATAACAGTAAGCATGGAAGCACCAGCGCCAAGAGATTCAACCAAAACGAGGTCGGGGTTGGTCGTACCGGTGTAACGGAAGATGTTAACCATGGCAACGCCAAAGAACAGAGCGATGGCGGCACCCTTAACCTGCTTGAGAGAGTTAATCCAAGCCTGGCTTACTTCGCCACCCTTCATGCCATGCATAGGAGCAACAAGCAGAGCAGTCAGTACAAATACCAGACCGGGGCTCCACAGAACAGCCCAGTTCCAGTTCTGGCCAAGGATGATGCCGCTTTCGCCAGTACCAATGGTGAAGGACTTGAGCCAATTAGCCCAATCCATACCAACGTTTTGGCATACACGCGTACCAACCAATACAAGAATGATAATGAAGTAAGGCATGAAGGCCTTAACAATGTTCATGTCGGACACCTTCGGTGCCGAAACTTCAGACTTGGCCAACCAGGTTTCTTCCCACTGGCTCTTGTCTGCAAAGGTCCAGATTTCCTTCGGCTGAAGGAAGCCAGCACGAGCGGTGCCCAGACCAACGAGCAGAGTGATAACACCAGCAACCAGAGATACCAGTTCTGGGCCGATGAAGCTAGCGATAAGCAGATAAATAATGTTAAAGACAACCAATACGAAGATGATATACGGAATAACCGGAACAACGTCGCCAAAGCGCTTGTTCGGGCCAAAGAGCTTGCACATAAGGCCTACGCAGATGATGAGCATAAAGAACGAACCGACAGTCAGGTTGAAAGCAGACCACTGAGTCAGAGCCATCAGCCATTGGTCGGGGTTCGCGCCACCTTCCACAACCGCGTCCTTAACAGTAGCAAAGGCTGTGTTGGTCGGAGTACCTACAGCACCGAAGCAAACTGGCGTTGAATTGCAGATAAGTGCGACAACCGCAGCAGCAAGCGGCGGGAAGCCAACGCTAATCAGCAGCGGTGCAGCAAGAGCAGCCGGCGTACCAAAGCCTGCCGCACCTTCGATGAAGGCACCAAAAAGGAACCCAATCAAGATTGCCAGAATACGAGCGTCTTCCGACACACCTTTAAACAGACCATTGATAGCACTCATGGCACCAGACGCAGAAAGCGTGTTCATAATCAAGATAGCGCCAAAAATGATAAACAAGGTCGTGAAGGCATCAAGGAAGCCTCTCAAAGTAAGAGCAGTCATGTCCACTGGACCTAACTGCCAGAACACCCCGGCGACAATCAATGAAAGTACCCACGCCAGGGGTAGTGCCCGTGTGGCAGGCCAGTTGAAAGCAATCATCAACACGACAACCACAACAAGCGGAATAAAAGCAATCAGTGCATACATTGGCATCCTCCTTTTAAACCTAGTCCCGTTGTATTCACTGTCAACAAACCACTTTGTTGAAGCTAGCTTGGATGGAGAAACTCCTATATCCGATAGCATTATACACAAGAGTTCACGCTATAGCCCCGAATTTCTTGGGCTAAGGCGTGAAAAGGGCGGGAACGGAAAGACGCTGGTCAACATTGCGCTGAACGAGACAAAAGCGTACTCATGATACAATTTGTGGGTCTTGAATGCGAGAAAGGAACCATATTGGCTCGTTGTGCTTCATGCGGAGAACCTGTTCCCATCGGTTTGGCAGCCTGCCCTTCGTGCGGCGCAGCCTTGGACAGCGAAGCGACGGTTGAAGAGCAAAACTTCCAGCAGCCAGATATTGTGGCTCGGCAAAACGCGGCGCGCATCGCGTCCATTGTATGGGGGCTTGTGGGTTTCATGATTCCTATTGTGGGCCTGGTTCTCTACCTTGTTTGGCGAAACTCTCAGCCTCAACGAGCAAAGTATGTTCTTTCCGGCGCTGTCGTTGGCGTGGTCTTTGGGCTTTTTGCCAACCTAGCGATTCCTCAGCTGTTTGGAACGGCGGGGTAGCAGCAGCCTAGTTGCCCGATTACCCGCTAAGCCTTTTTAAACTCACAGCTAACCTCGAGTTCTGGATCAAAGGCCTCCAGGAACGATGTTATCTGTGCCTGCGCTTTTTTATCCGCTTCGTCCAATAAGCCGTTTTCTTCAATAGATTTTTCGATAACGCCCTTTTGCTCCTTGCGCAGGGCGCCGTCGTCTTCAGGTTTAAGCGGATTAAACAAACCCGAATCTTGAACTAAATACTCAAAGCTTTCTTCGTTAAGTTCGTGGCTAAGAATCGTGCTATGCGGGATGGTCACCTTAACTTTGTTGCCGTCCACATCAACACTAGCCTGTGACATATCGGGGCCCATTTTCACTATGCCTTCGTAGGTAAGGATAAGCCGTTTTTCCGTAAAGGGAATGTCAACATTGGATGAGAAAAACTTGAGCGTGCTGCTGTCGCGATCAAGCGATGCTGCATTCTTGTAGCGGTATTCAAGAACCGACAATTCGGCAATGTCACTCAGCTTGTTCGCGATAATGTCAGTCGTGTAGGTGGTTTCGCCTTCTTGGACCTTGCCTGTTTCGTTGAAGTAAAAAGCAAGCCCACCTGCAATCAAGATTCCTACCAGTATCCCTGCAAGCAGTTTCTTCATGGCAGTCCCTTCACGCGCCATTGTAATGACAGCTACAGTTTACGCTGTTTTTGACGCCATGGGGACTTGTGAAACGTAATTGAATAAGGAGTGTTGCCAAACTGATACATGGCCCGAGCGCGCGGTGTAGACCACGGTAAGAGGCAGCACATAGCTATTCACTACAGTATTCGCGGATGATGGTTGGAATGGCGTACGAAGCGTTCATGTCGAAGGCGGCTTCAGGCTGATACGGAGCTGTCCCACCCCAATAAAAGATTTCCTTGTAAGCAGCGATTATCTCTTCATCGGACTGACCCTGTTCGTGTCTACCAATCACAAAGTCGCGAATAAAGCGCACCCAAAAATCCACCGAGACCCACATGTCGGCAACTTCATCACCGGCAAGGACACCGTAATGCGGCGAAACATACACACGGATGGGAAGCCCCTTGATCCGTTCAATATGTTCAATCGCACCGCGGAAGGTAATCAGTTCAATGAAGTCGATCATGTAGTGAACGTCATCGGGAACAGATACGCTTTGGGGGATGCTTTCGCAGGGCACGCCGGCCGTTTCAGTAGAGAAGAAAAGACCAGCCGCCGCACACCAATATGCCATACAGCACTTGGTATGCCCTACTGCTGACACAGCTTGGAACTCCATGTTACCAACCGTAAAGGTATCGCCGTCTTGAACCACGAGGTGCACGGGAATGTTGTCGTACACGTCGACATAGTCATCGCCTGCGCCTTTTTCCACGGCACGACTCTTATTCAGCTCGCGCATGATTCTGTAGGCCCCGGGGCGCGTAAAAACATGGGCGGCATGTTCGCTGGCAATTACCTGCGCATGGGGCATGTGTTCCAGCAAATAGCCCGTAGCCGCGCAGTGGTCGTAGTGCGAATGGGTAAGCACAATATAGTCCACGGGCGCACCACCAGTAATGGTATAGATGTTGTTTAAGGTTTGGTCGGCACAGAAGGCAAAACCAGTGTCGAAAAGCGCATAGCCGCCATCGCTGGTGGCAAGCAGATAGGCTTCCCCACCCAGGTCAGCACCAACCTGATAGATACCGTAGGTATCAAACTCCCAGGCATTCAAAACGCCTTGGACGCGAGCTTGATGCTTAACGTTTTGCTGCGCAGCACTCATTTCAGTACCAGTTCCTTTTCTTCTTCAGTCACTTTGCCGTCTTCGGCCATCAGGGCTTCTTCGATGTCGAGGACAGCGGAACATGATTTAGTTTCGGGCTCGGGCCTATAGCTTGCCGTTCGGGCCGCACGCGCTGCTTCTTCAGCTTCAGCCAGGTTTGCCTTAGCCACGGCAATCATAAGTTTGATGCGGTTCAGTTGGTTCACTTCGCTCGCACCGGGGTCGTAGTCGACCGCCACAATATTGGACTGCGGGTACTTACGACGCAGCTCCTTAATAACGGCCTTGCCTACCACATGGTTCGGCAGGCATGCAAAAGGCTGGGCACATACGATGTTTGGCGCCCCATGCAAAATGAGCTCGACCATTTCGGCCACAAGCAACCAGCCCTCGCCCATGGAGTTGCACAATGAAAGAATCTCTTCTGCGTAGTCGCCCAGGGTATAGATATCGGTTGGTGCTTCAAAGCGATTCGACTTTTCCATGGCCTTGATGAGCGGCTTGCGCACGTGGTCGATGTATTTCAAGGCAGCGCGCGCCCCAATGGCACCCTTCGTCGAACGACCGAGCGGGTCTTTCTGAT
>JAFUCE010000044.1 GCA_017459805.1 Eggerthellaceae bacterium | reverse complement strand
GACAAAAGGCTCGGGTTTCTGTTGTCGTAGCTTGATTGCGAGCGTAGGAAATGGAAGCGCGCCGTTAAGAAGGGCGCAGGTCTAATTACTAGGCCGAGTGTGGTGGGATGTGGTGAAGAG
Organism: Eggerthellaceae bacterium; assembly: GCA_017459805.1. GTDB lineage: Bacteria > Actinomycetota > Coriobacteriia > Coriobacteriales > Eggerthellaceae > CACXMZ01. The sequence goes on along the minus strand of JAFUCE010000044.1, from coordinate 2,486 downwards.
TGCCCTAGTTATCGCGCCCTTCATTAGCGCGCTTAGCTTTCCGTTAAGCGCGAGTCCGCGGAGAAAACAGGTACCCGAGCCTTTTACAAGGAACTGCCGCCTTTAAGTACGTGTGTTAAATCCCGATGCCGAAGTCGAAGCGGCGGAGGGCGCGGAAGCGTTCGCTCGTTTGTTCAAGTTCGGCAGGGGAGCCGTCGAGTTCAATCTTGCCGTCTTCGACAAAGATGACGCGGTCGAAGCGTTCAATGTCTTGCAAGTGGTGGGTAATCATGATGAGCGTCTTATCTTTCGCAACCTTGAAGAGCGTCTCAAGGAGGGCAGATTCTGTAATGGGGTCAAGACCGACGGTGGGTTCGTCAAGCAGGATGGCGCCTACGCGGGCAAGGAGGACACGCGCGAGCGCAACGCGATGACGTTCGCCTCCTGAAAAACGCGTGCCAGATTCATCAACCATGGTGCTAAGACTGGCGGGTAGGCGGCGTGCCATTTCGCCCAGCTCTACGGCATCGAGTGCTGCCCATATTTCTTCATCGCTGGCATCGTCGCGGCCGATAAGGAGGTTATCGCGCAAGCTGCGGTTGAACAGATAGGCATCCTGGGCAACCACGCCAATCTTGGTGGGCATGGCGTCCCCAATGTCAGCAACGGACGTGTTGTCTATGAGTATGTTTCCCGCTGCAGGTTCGAGGTCGCCGCGGATAAGTGAGGCAAGGGTGGATTTGCCCGATCCGGAACGTCCGAGGATGGCCACTTTTTGCCCAGCGGGAATGTCGAGACTTATGTTGTCAAGGACATGTTTTTCGCCATATCCAAATGAAAGATTCTGAATTGAAATACTTTCTGGTTCAATAGATGGGATTGTAGAAGGACTTGAGGTGTCAGCCCTTTGGCTTGCAATGACAGCCGATTTATCATTGGCCTGGACAGCGGAGTCCGAAGCACCTTCGCTCTGTGCCATGAGGTCGTCAATGGCAAACTTTACGGCACTAACTGTGTCAAATATTTCAGGGTCTACCCCTAGGTCGTCGTCATCGATAGTGGGATAGGAATTCAGACGCTTGGTTGAGTCGCGATAGACGTTTACCTGCGTAACGGCTGCGGTGAGTGGCATAAAGGCTTCGATTAAGGGGAAGAAGCCCAGCACGAAGGCTGCAATCCAATCCGCGCGAGGAAGACCTTGTCCACCGAAATAGCCAGCAGCCCACACGAACACAATGAGGGCGCCTACGGTAAGAACTATTATGCTTACGAGGTCATTGAGGCGATAGTAGCCTTCAAGCGCTGCCGTTTCAGCGTGGAGTTTTTCATCAGCCGCTGAAGCGCGTTTAAGGTATTCGTGGGCGCGGCCCGAATAGGCCCAGTCGGTTGCACCAAGTACATTGTCGGTCAGTTCGGAGTAAAGTTCATTGCGCAGCATTTTTTCGCGCTCGATGCGGCTTCTGTTGCGCAGCAAGGAAAGAAGCGGCAAGCCAAAAGCTACGATGACAAAGACCACGAGCATGGCAAGAGCAAACAGGATATCGAACACACCATAGAAAATGGCAACGAGCGCAAACAGGACCCAAGCAATTACCGTGGGGAAGATGGTGCGCAAATAAAGGTTTTGCAAATGCCCAATGTCTTCAGCAATGAGGCCAAGGAAGTCGCCCGTTTGATGTTCGCGACGCAGCGTCATGGCTTGACGTTCGAGTGCAGTATACAGGCGCAAGCGCAGATCGCTTGTCATGCGGAAGACCCAGTCGTGAGAAACGAGGCGCTCGATATAGCGCAGGATGGGTTTGCCCATGCCAAAGATTTGCACGAAGGCAACAGGGATGAGCACGACAAAGATGCCGCCATCGGGGCGTTCCGCGCAGCGCGAAATTAAATAGCCCGCACTGAACATGAGCATGGCAGCAAAGATAAAGGTAAGGACGCCCAAGATAAGGGCCTGACCCAAGTGCTTGCGGTAACGATTGAAATAGGGGCGTACCCAGGTGTCGTTCGTGGCTTCTGCCTGCAGGGCAGAAACAGTCGTTTCAGGGGCAGATGAGGACATTGCTTCGCTCATGCCACATCACCCCGATTCATCCTTTTAGCAAGTTCGACCAGGGCGCCCTTGCGCTCGAGCAATTCCTGCAAAGTTCCCGCTTCCACAATGCGCCCGCCATCCATGACCAGGATATAGTCCATAGAGTTAAGCCAATGAAGGCGCTGCGTCGCAAAGAAAACTAAGCGGTCTTCCATCAAGGGTAGCATGCGCTACTTAAGTTCGAGCTCTGTTTCAATGTCGAGGTGCGCGGTTGGTTCATCGAAAAGAAGGACCTTGCGCGATGTGTCGAGCAGAACGCGTGCGAGTGCAATACGTTGTGCCTGACCACCCGAAAGCCCGCGGCCACCTTCGCCTATGATGGTGTTGATTCCATTAGGAAGCTCTGCGACAAGTTCGTCCAGACCGCACACGGTCATGGCCTGCTGAACGGTGTCTTCGCTGGCGTCAGGTGTGT
>JAFUCE010000043.1 GCA_017459805.1 Eggerthellaceae bacterium | reverse complement strand
TGTTCTTGAGAAGTCGTTCTATCCTGCAAGCATTGGTGGCATCTGTGCTTCTATTGAGTGGCAAGGTATAGCAAACGGCGAAGGCATCCCTTCTGTTTGGAAACGGGAAAACCTAGCAGAAGCATGCAACGAAGAAGATGAAGAATTCAAACTCACAGAGCACGCTGCCGCTTTAAGAACAGGTGAGCCATACGAAGAAGCAGAAGCTATTTTTGAACGGAATATCCCCTTCTAAGAGCATCGGAGGTGAACAGATGGCAAAAGGTGATGGACAAATAAGGCAGCGCGTGAAGGATGGGAAGCCTGCGAAGGATGCACAAGGTCGCTTCATTTGGGATATTACCGTTTCACTAGGATTTGACCCAGTAGCGAAACGATACCCACGAAAAACGGTAACTGTGCACGGCACGAAGGCAGACGCAAGGCGCAAGCGTGATGAACTACTCCGCATCATTGAAGGCGGAATAGATTTGAAGGCAAGCGAAACACTATTCGCGGATTATGCCGCACAATGGCTAGAGCGGCGCAAGCATGACGGCACTCTTGGCAAGAACACCATCAAGAGTGATGGCTATACGGTCGGGGTGCTGTGTAAGTACCTGGGAGGTGTTGCGATTGCCGACATTACCCCTTCAATGGTCGATAGCCTTCTAGTGAAGGCCAAAGAGGATAGAGGGATTTCAGGCTCAACACTTCGGCGGTTCTATATCACGCTTAATCAGATTTTGAAGCAAGCAGAAATGCATGAACTAATCAGACGTAACCCATGCTCAAGAGTGAAGGCTCCACGGCCTAACAACAACACTAGGGATAGCCTTACCGCATCCGAAGGCGCACGCTTGCTCCGCTGTATTGCTCAAGCCGAAGAGCAAGCCTACATCGAAGAGGCAGAAAAGGAAGAGCGGCAAACGGAGCGCGGAAACCTGTTTGCAAGAACGTACCTTCGAGGCCTTGCTCCGATTGCCTGCACAATGGCTGCACGCATCGGCCTTGCAACGGGCGCGAGGCGTGGCGAAGTGTTGGCCTTATGCTGGGGTGCTATCGACCTTGAAGAAGGCACGCTTGCCATCCTGCAAAGCGTCACGGAGCGTGGCGAAGTAAAGCAACCAAAGACAAGTGCAGGTCGGCGCATTGTGAGCATTGATGCTGCCACGGTATCTGCCCTGAAACGATGGAAACAATACCAGGCGCGCGAACTGCGCAAGCTAGGCATCAAGCAGAATGGCTCTACACCTGCCATAAGCGATAGCAAAGGCACGTTCCTCATTCCTTCGAACTTTTCCCGATGGTGGCGAAGCTTCACGGCAGAAAACGGCTTCGAAGGGCTGTGTTTCCATTCCCTGCGACATACCCAAGCAACCCAGCTACTAGCAAATGGAGTGGACTTGCGAACCGTACAAGGCAGGCTGGGGCATGCAAGCGCATCCTTGACCCTTGGCTTGTATTCTCATTTCGTTCCGCAAAACGATAGCAAGGCCGCTGCTCTTATCGGTGACATTTTCGGCAGTAGCGAAGGCGAAAAAGGCCGCATCGTAGAAGTGAAGGCAGGCTAGCTTTTGGGTTAATGGACAAAACGTGTTGATGGCGCCTTAGTCCCAGTCATGCCTCCAAGGACTGCTGTGATGGAACTCCGACCACACTACCGCGTCGCCCCACTGCGGGATTGTGGACGTTCTCCTCTTCTCCTCTTCGATAGCCTTGTACTCATTTTCTATATCCTGGTCTGTGGGCATCACGTTGAGTATCTCTGAAGCGCTTAAGGGGCATTCGGTATGCATGTAGCACCACCAGAATACAGCCTTTACCCTGCGTAGCGCTGACAGCCCGCGATGGTCCCTGAGCATGCTTCTTAGCTGCGCGTTAACACCGCCCTCGATAGAGTTGGTGGTTGCTGGCACGGAGCCCTCTAAGACCAACTCCTCGTCAAGGTAGGTAAACAGCACTCTCTTGTTCATGAGTCTATTCAGAGACGCTCTAGCATCAACGAGTCGGTCGTGAGTCCAGTGGTGCTTACCCGTTTCCTCGTCGACGGTCTGTTCGGCCAGGAAGTCATCCCATCTTTCACACCAGTCCAAATACATCTCTGCCCATAGCTGTGCGTCAGGCTTACTCTCGACCTTAAGAAGAGCCTTTGCGATGTCCAACAACTCGGCTCCCGCCTGCAGTTTTGGGCGAGATGTGGTGTAGCGGCGCACCTGGCAGAAAGCATGGAAGGTGCACCTTTGTACCTTGGTATTAGGCCATGCCCTACGCCTTGCCTTCTCGAAGCCAGGACCTCCATCGGTCACCACAACATCAGGCGGGGCGATGCGAGAGAGAAGCGCCTCCCAAGCACGCGAGTTCTCGCTGCGGGCCAGGTACCAGCCCAAGACGTGTCTACCGCTGTAGGCGATGAGCACGACAAGGTTTCTGGATATGTAGATACCGTCGACAAAGACATAGTGGAAGACCTCATCAACAAACGGCGGCATCGGCCAAATCTCCCAGAAGGGCGCGCACTTCCTCCTGAATGTGCGCCCGCCGCCCGGCATATCTGACTGTCTTTGTCGCGACAGAAGCCATCCGAGAAAGGCTTTGAGGAGCTTTGCGGAGTTGTCGATCCTGTGCGTTTCGGTCGCCCTGCAAGACTTGCAAAGCCATCGCTGCGATCCTGCAGCAGTCTTGCCGTTCCGTACCATCTTGCCCCCGCACAAAGAGCATTTTGGGGTATTCATGCCCGATATTGTCCCGCGGACAACTTTCAGGGCTGTTTTATCGCACTTGAACTGGGGTTATGAAGAGATTTATCAACACGTTTTGTCCACCCTCAAAGTTGCCCGAAACAACTTTGAAGCCACTTTTATGTACCTTGACCTGCGAAAACGTTTGAAATCATCAACACGTTTTGTCCATTAACCCTAGCTTTTCGAGGCATTTGCGCAAAATTTGCGTATATCAAGACATCAGAGCACCAAACAAAAAAGCAGGTCGCAAGCAAACACCACTTGCGACCTGCACTTTTTCCTGGTGGGCGTTGCAGGATTTGAACCTGCGACCTACTGCTTGTAAGAGGCTCCATTCGGGTTTTAAGTAGAACGAACAAGCGCTATTTGCCCAGGCTCTACACATAAGAGGCGATAGTGATATACAACAAGGTCGAAGAGCATTTGCGCAAAATTTGCGTATAAATCGGAATGAAAAATCTCTGTGTGTGTAGAGGCGCTGGGTGGACGGTAGGTGCCTGTGTGGGTAGGGAGGGGGTACCCCCTGCCCATCATTTCATGGCGTGCCCTTTGGCATATAGCCTTTTTACACACGGTCTGTTTTCCACATGGCGTTATACCCCAAACCAAAACCCTTTTTTGCGGAGGGATAAATAATGGCAAGTGCGAAAGAGGGGGGTACGGGCGGAGGGATAAAGATTTCAAGACCCCTTCACGCCTGCCTGCGATGGCGCGAGGCTTGGCCTTGAAGGGGCTATGCTCTGAAACCTATACAGGGTGCACTACCTTCTGACCTGGGAAGAAGCGCACCTAGCGCACCTTCGCTCTATATTACCTTTTTACTGGTATTGCTTTTCTTCTTGATTAGGTGCTCTAGGTGCTCTACTTGGAGTGTTACCCCAGATGAAAAAGGCAGCGCACCCATAGCGCACCCCCACATGAGGTGCACTAGAGGTGCTCTGGGTCTAGCTGGTATGGTATTCCCAGTAGTTTTGCTGCCCATACCCAGGTATGGTGGCACGCTTTCCCTTGGGGGCACGCATCCATCCTGGGAACTTGTTATCTAACATCTGCCGTAGTTCGCCTTGCATGGCCTTGCCTTGGGTGTTGTTGGCTTGTGAGCGGTCTAGGTTGAACACTTCCTCTTGGATTTGCAGGATGCATATCCTGCTGCCTTCGGTTTGCTTCGGTTCAAGCCATTCCCTTATAAGGCCTTCGCGCGCATCTTCGGCAGCGTACTCTTCTTGAACTCGGAGCGCATCTGCTGCAACATCGTGAGGCAGTACAAGTGGCAACCATCCTTCTTTGCGGTACTCGCACAAAGTCTGTGCGTATGCTTGCTCTATATCGGCTGTGAGTGCTTCACGGTCGAGCACATCCTTTGTGGCCTGCTGTGCGCTGCATTGAATGGGCAGGAAACGCCTCGCGCCTGTGAGGTCTTTAAGGAAGCCTGTTTCATTAGTAGTGCCAACAAAAACACAACGCCTGGGATGCTGCTCTGAAGAGCGGGAATACGGCGCGCGATATGTATCGTACTGCTGGGAAATGAACAGCTTAATAGTAGCTGCATCCTTCTTGTTGAAGCTTGCTAGTTCGGCAATTTCAACAACCCAGCGGCCTTGCAGGTTTTCGGCTGCTTCTTTGTTTCCAAGGTTGCCCAGATTGTCGAGGAAAAACTCATCGCGCAAGGCAAGAGCACGGACAAGTGAACTTTTGCCGATACCCTGGGAGCCGACAAGCACAAGGCAATAATCGAACTTGCACCCAGGCTCATATGCACGTGATACTGCACCATTGAAAAACAAGGCCGTTACTGCTCTGGTGTATGGGGTATCTGCTGCCCCTAGGTAATCAATGAAGAGGCGTTCACGGTCGCTGGTATTATCCCAGTCGGGCAGCGCATCCAAGGCATCCAAAACAGGATTGTATTTTCTGGTGTAGCTAAATATCTTCATGACATCCTCCATTTTGTTTTTTGTGATTTCGTACTTGTACTGCATGTAGGCCGTGAAGTGGGAAAAATCAACATCGGTAAAAGGTCGGTGTTCGTTCTTCCTCGACCACGGAAGCACCCCGCGGACATATGGCCTGCCTGCCATTTCGTTATATGCGATGGCATCGAGGCCTGTATCCTGGGAAGCAAGGGCAACGGCTCCGTATATCTGCTTAGGGTCGCTGGTATCAGGCAGCCCAGGCGTAGCCTTCACGATTTCCGAAGGCTCATAGTTTTCTGCCATCTCATCAACGATGCTCATCACGCCACCTGCCGTAGGTGTTGCAGCCATTCGTTAGCATCCTTGCACCCATCAGGAAATGGCCGCATGTTAGAGCATGGCACGCCTAAAGCATCGAGGCCTGCTAACAGTTCGGCGGCTGCCTCTTGGCCTGCTGTATCTGCATCAAGAGAAACGACCACGCGCGAAGGGCGCTTCTTTGCTGGTGTGTAGTAAATCAAGGCAAGAAAACGGCGCACCCCAGAAGTGCTTAAGAGTGCCACGGGCGGGTGCTTCAAGTACGGCCGCTGCCACGGGTCGCGAAGCAAGAGCCTTCCTGCTTCGGTATCGTAATCATGCGCCACTATTTCAAGGCTCATAGCATCGAAGATACCTTCGGCAACAAGCACTTCTTTGCCTGCTGCATCGCCTGTGAGTGCCCATTCATGCCAAAGAGCACGGGTGCCTGTGGGGTTCCATTCCTTGTGTACTGGGTTCGGCTTCAATGGTCGAAGGGTCGCATAATGGCAGGCTGTGCACTCTGCATTCATGGCAGGCAACACCAGGAAGCCTTGCTCATAGTCGGAAGGTGCGACCTTGAACATCCCAGGGGCAAGCTGTGCTGGGTCGGATACATATCCTATGCCGTTCCGTGTAATATCATCGGGATAAAAGCCCCGTGCTTCTAGGTAGGCTAAACCTGCACGGCCTTCCATGGAATACAGGCGCATGAAGGCTTCCTGAACGGCTTCTATAATGTTTGGGTGCTGGGGCATTGATGGTACAGGGTATAGCGGCTCCTGGGGCTTCTGGGAGGCTCTGAACGGCTCTTCTATTCCTTCGGGTAAAGATTGACCCAGGGCACGGGCTACTGCCTCCACGGCCTCTGGGAAGCTTTGCAGCCCTTCTACTTCCTGTGCTACTGCGAACACATCCCCATACCATCCGCAAGCATGGCACTTGACGGCATGCTTGCCTGGTACAATACTCATAGAAGGGTGCTTGTCCTTGTGGCCTTTACTGATGCAACGGAAGGGGCGGCGGGTGGCAGGCACTCCGCATTCTTTTGTGAGGTATTCTTCGAGGCCTTCACGAAGGGCTGCGAGGCCTGTTTCGCTGTATCGCTTCGGCATCCTATAACACCCCCTGTAAAGGTTGAACGCTTCGGGTGCACTCTGCCTCAATGAAGGCCACAAGCTGCGCCTTTGGTACATACAAGCGGCGGCCGATTTGAACATGCGGCAACATCCCAGCACGGCAGTATGCTCTTGCGCTCTGCTCTGATACTTGGAGCACTTCGGCTATGTTCTGAACCGTGAGCAAGTCGGGTGCTTCTTCAAGCATCCCTGCCACTTCTGGTGCCTGGGTGCCGCTTGCCCCATAGGCTTTGAAGGATGAGGTGCTCATCATCGCACCTCTACTTCTTCTAAAAGGTCGGATGGCTTGCCCTTCCATTCAAGAGCGGCAGCAAGAGCCTCTAGCTGTTTGTCGTAAGGCTTGAACCTGCCCGTTTCCGCATTAGCAATGTAGAACACTCCAACCTTGGAGCGGTCGCGTAATGCACGCTGCGATAAGCCTTTTTCTTGTCGTAGATACTTAAGCCTAATCATTAGTTATACCTCCTAATTTTCGCGATATTAGCTAATATCCGATTGACAGTCTAATGCTAATGTGCAATAGTTATCAATACCAAATTTGGAAAATTTAGCGAAGGATAGCTTATGAACAAAGAAGAACAGAACTCATTATTTGATTGGAGCCTATACGGAGCGCTGGTTAAAAACGCGCGGCGCAAGATGGGCTACAAAACTGCGGAAGCGTTCTCTGCCACTATATGGAGGCGTACTAGATACCACATAAGCAAAGATACTTTGTACAAGATTGAGCAAGGCAAGCAGATGCCCGATGCTGCACAGTTTATGGCTATTAGCCTTGTTCTTGAGAAGTCGTTCTATCCTGCAAGCATTGGTGGCATCTGTGCTTCTATTGAGTGGCAAGGTATAGCAAACGGCGAAGGCATCCCTTCTGTTTGGAAACGGGAAAACCTAGCAGAAGCATGCAACGAAGAAGATGA
>JAFUCE010000042.1 GCA_017459805.1 Eggerthellaceae bacterium | reverse complement strand
TCTAAGTGAGACAGGAAATGATCGGAGGATTCCATGAACACCTACTCTCCTTTTGAAATGGCTTTGGGGCGCTATGCCTTAGTGCTTGCTGCATCATTGTTTGTGTTGTTGAGTGCCTGGGCGCTGACAGGATGTTCGCTCCTGCAAAACGAAGCGCCCCCAAGCTTACCTACGTCAATCAGCACTCCACAGACGGGCGAGAAGGGGAATGAACTTTCGCTCAGCGCAACGGAAAGCTATGAAGGCGCGCCCATGGCGACTGATTCGTATTGGGAAGGCGGCCTTGACGGCGGGGACGAACCTTGGTGGCCCCAAGACTTCAACACCGAAGAATATAATGCCTTGAAAGAAGGCGGTTTTATCAGCGCGAAGGTCCGCCCGCTTTCAAGCCTTTCCGCTGACGTTGATACGGCAAGTTATTGCAATGTGCGCCGCATGATTCGCGACGGATACTTCGCTGAAGACATTCCTGCGGGTGCAATCCGCATTGAAGAGATGCTGAACTACTTTAGCTACGACTACGCACAGCCCGCCGGTCAAGACCTGTTTGGCACGACCGTGCAGGTGGGGGATTGCCCCTGGAATAAGGACACAAAATTGCTGCTGATGGGCTTTTCAAGCGCACCCGAAATGCGAAACGAGTCAGCGGGCAGTAACCTCGTCTTTCTGATTGACGTTTCGGGTTCTATGGATTCGCGCGACAAGCTGGACTTGCTCCAAGATGCGTTTGCGGTGCTGGTCGACCAGCTTGGAGATAAGGACCGCATAAGCATCGTGACCTACGCCAGCGGGGAAGACGTGGTGCTGGAAGGTGCCAGTGGTGCGGACAAGAAAAAGATTATGCGTGCCATCAAACGTTTGCACGCGGATGGTTCCACTAATGGCGAAGCGGGCTTGAAGATGGCGTACGAAATTGCCCAAGACAACTTCATCGAAGGTGGTGTGAACCGCATTATCTTGGCCAGCGATGGTGACCTTAACGTGGGCATGACCGATGAGTCGAGCCTGGAAGACTATGTGTCCAAGCAGCGCGACACGGGTGTGTACCTGTCGGTGCTTGGCTTTGGCAGCGGCAACTACAAGGACAACAAGATGGAAACCCTGGCTGACAATGGCAACGGGCAATACCACTACATCGATTGCGTTGAAGAAGCCGAGCGCGTCTTCGGCGAGAAGCTTACGGCGAACCTGGTACCGCTGGCCGACGACGTGAAGCTGCAGGTGGAATTTAACCCAAATATGGTGAAAGCTTATCGCTTGATTGGCTACGAGAATCGCGCGCTCGCCGATGAGGACTTTCGCGACGACACCAAGGATGCTGGCGAAATAGGTCCGGGTCATCAGTTTACCGTTGCCTACGAAGTGGCGCTTGTTGGGTCGGCGCAGGAAGTGGCGCAGATTGACTTGAAGTATTCGGGTCAAGAACAGGCTGTCGAAGGCGCGGACGAGCGGGACATCGTGGCTGATGGTGAATGGCTCACCTGCACTATGCGCTATCGTCCAGCTGGCGAAAGCAACGCGCGCGAGCAGAGCTTTGTGGTTGATGGGTCTGAGTGGACGGATGCGCCCAGTGACGACTGGCGCTTTGCCGCGGCGGTTGCGTGGGCGGGCATGATTCTGCGCGACAGCGACTATTCAAAAGATACGACACTTGATGATGTGCTCGCCTTTATCCCCAAAAGCTCAGGCGACCCGTACCGCACCGAATTCACCGAGCTCCTAGAAGAACTGGTATAGAAAAACGTCAGGACGTATGGACTGAAAAAGCGGCATTCGAAAACGCTTACTGGTAGGCATACACGAAAGAGAGGTACTTGCTGGCAAGAAATGACGGAGTTGTACGGGTTGGGACTCAAAAGTGGCAAGAAATGACGGTATTGTACGAGGTGAACTAGAAAAATCCGTACAACTCCGTCATTTCTTGCCACCAAGTCTTGATCTGTCTGCATGTTATACACGCAAGCGCAGGTAGGGCTTATGTGCCAGCAGACGCAGCCGCAGCGTCTGGTCGTATGGTATGAAAAAGCACCGTTCGTTAGAACGGCGCAATAAAATTGGTGGAGGCGCGGCGACTCCCGTGCTCGCTTCGCTCGCACTCGACCCCTTGGCGCAAGCGCCTGCGGGCGAATTCCTAAAAACGCGCCACTGGCGCGTTTTCTTAACGGAATTCCACGCCAATGCGTTCGATTCGCCGCTGCGAACCTATGAGTAAAACAAAGCAGGTCCTCAAGTCATAGGTCG
>JAFUCE010000041.1 GCA_017459805.1 Eggerthellaceae bacterium | reverse complement strand
GCGACTTCATAATGCCTGGTCAGAAGGGTGCTGCTTTAGTCTATGCAAACGCTAGATCCAAACATCGCCAGATACTCGATTTTTTTGCCAACCTACAACTGCGCAATCGCGTTCTGCACTGGACTAACCGCGGGCGACGAAAAGGTGACACAAGACCTGACCCTCTGTCACCCTACATACTTGCTCCACATCCGTTTGGCACGGGCCTCGCAAACATGCTACTATACGCAAGCTGCAACAAGCGGGGATGCACTCCCCCACCTGCTTCGGCGCAAGCTGATGGGTTGGCGAAATAGTTTGATGCGTAAGGCAGGGCCTGCGCAATAGTTTCACCACCCGCACCAGCGGGTTTTTTGTTGCAGTAACGAATAAGTGCATGCATCGGGCATGTGCGCACAACAAGGAGGTGGGTGCTATAGCCACACAGGAGCCAAGGCTCAACGAAGAAATCACCGCACGTGAAGTGCGCCTGATTGGCTACGACGGGGAACAGATGGGCATTTACCCCATTGACTCCGCCCAACAGATTGCCGACGACGAAGGCCTCGACTTAGTTGAAATCGCCCCCAATTCAGACCCGCCCGTATGCAGGATTATGGATTACGGCAAGTTCAAATACGACCAGGCCATCAAGGCAAAACAGGCGAAAAAGAACCAGAGTAAGATCGAAACCAAGGAAATGAAGTTCCGCCCCAAGATTGACGTGGGCGACTACACCACCAAGAAAAAGCATATCCTGCGTTTCTTGGATGCGGGTTCCAAGGTCAAGATTACGATTATGTTCCGCGGCCGCGAAATGGCCCACCCCGAACAGGGTTTGAGCATTCTGGAGCGCCTGGCCGACGACTTGAAGGACGTCGCAGTAATCGAAGCGCAGCCCAAGATGGAAGGCCGCAACATGCACATGATGATTGCGCCACTTGCCGGGGCTGGGAAAAAGAAGGCGCCTGCAAAGGACACAACGCCTGAAGTAAACGAGGAAACCCCGGCGGCTGAAGATATCGCCGAAGTTGAAGAAGAAACCACGGTAGCTAAAGCGATGAAAGCCGCTGAAGCAAAGGCTGAAGCTGGCGAAGCCGAAGTTGACGAAGCTGAAGCCAACGAAGCTGAAGCTGCCGCCGAAGAAACTGCAGATGCAGAAGAGATGGAAGGAGAAGAGGATGCCTAAGATGAAAACACATCGCGGGACTGCCAAGCGCTTTCGCGTAACCGGTTCCGGTAAAATCATGCGCTCGAAGGCTTACAAGAGCCATATCCTCACCAAGAAAAGCCAGAAGCGCAAGCGTAATTTCCGCCACGAAACCGAGGTAGCGAAGTCAGACCAGAAGGTGCTGGCTCGCGGCCTGGGACTGCGCTAGGGGGTGTGAAGTATGCCACGTGTAAAGCGTTCTGTACACGCACATAAGAAGCGTCGTACCGTCCTGAATCGCGCCAAGGGTTACTATGGCGCAAAGTCGCGCTCATATCGCGCTGCGAAGGAACAGGTTCAGCATTCGCTGCAGTATGTCTATCGTGACCGCCGCAACAAGAAGCGCGAAATCCGCCGTCTGTGGATTACCCGCATTAATGCAGGTGCCCGCCAAAATGGCATGAGCTATTCGGTGTTTATGAATGGGCTCAAGAAGGCTGGTGTGGAACTGGACCGCAAGGTACTGTCCGACATGGCCGTTAACGACCCTGCCGCTTTTACCGCACTGACCGAGGTTGCCAAGAAGGCCCTCTAAAAACAACAAGAAAAACGGGTACTTGCAGTATCCGTTATCTAGTAAAACCCGGCCGAGCACATACTCAGCCGGGTTTTTATCTCATCTGGCGAAGGGGATACCCCCCCCCTCAATTTAAACTACAGACTTGCTTTTTCCAGCTTGGTCATGACATCGACAGGTACGGCCAGGTCGCCGCCAAAGACGTAACCGTATTGGATATTTGCCTTGTTGGCCTTCACGAAGGCTTCGGCTGCTGCGCTGTTCTTGACGTCTGCCAGGATGAGCACGGCCTTATTCTTGCCGCAGTGGGCAGCGCCTGCCAGTGCATCATTGCCCGAAAGCACCATCAAAATGCGATAGTAGCCATTGCCCGCGGGAACAAGGGCGAACTTCTGCGCATTCGTACCATTGTTTCTGTAAATCTGTGCATTGGCTTTATTTGCCCATGTTCCACCGACAACATCAAGCATTTTTTGCCGCGCTGAAACGGATTCGAAGGTATAAAGCCCCTGATCAATCAGGCTGCTGCAACGCATCGGGCGAAACTTTTCCGTCCCTTTACCCGAAAATGCGCGCGTCACAAACGCTACCTTGTTTTTCGCTACAGAACCTGGAGTAGCAACGGTCTTACCCGTCGCAACATTTGTTAAGGTAATACCACTTCCTCGAACTTCCACTTTCCACTGCTGGGCCTTAGAAAGCGCGTTCCCTTTAAATGCACGTTGCACAAGTTTGCCATTTGCATCGGCCAAGTACTTTCCCGACACTACCGACTGAATGCTGTAAATACTGTTCCCTAAATGCTTAAACATAAAACGTTGAGCGGCGGTGTTATTGCAATCGTAAACCCATGCTTTTGCCCCTTGTGCAACAGCGGCACCTGCAATATCAAGCGCTTTGGTCGTCTGCGCAGTTTTAGGATGAAGAACATAGATACCATCTGCCAACACAGCACGTCTTAAGAAATTGAACTTTTGAGCTTTAGCCCCGCTTGGCTTCGCAGTCTGAATATTGGCACCATTCTTTGCCTTCCCTCCTGCTACAGCCAAATTCATGCCACTCTTTTTGTTGGTGATAGTGAAACTGCCGTCCTTGTTTTTTCTTATAGCCCATTTT
>JAFUCE010000040.1 GCA_017459805.1 Eggerthellaceae bacterium | reverse complement strand
TTACATCGCCTGCCCGAGCTGCACAGCCTTCATCGTTAATCGCACAGGTCAATGCGCTTAATTCAGCGTCAAGCGGAAAATGATTCCGCCAATATGTGAGTGCAGTATTATGTGACAAGAATGTATTCGTGAGTCCTTCTTCCGTGGCACTTTGAGCCATTCAACAACGCAAAGCTTTTGGTCAGCGTTTTAAACGATAGCGCCCATTTGGTAGAGCGTAGTAGTATGACACTACTGCAGCGGGTGGAGGAGTGCAGTTCTAGTTTGTTGCCAAATGGCAAAAAAACGAGTATCTGATGGTATCTGAGGGTTTCCTGAACAGTAGTAGGGGACCGCAGGGTGCGGGTTGGCAAAAATTTTGAGTATCTGGCGACTTTTTGTGTTTAGTATTCGTGTAGGGTATAACAGCACCCTTCTGACCAGGGATTAAGAAATCGCTTTCATTAGCCAGTCGTTCGTACTGTTTTAAAATCGCCAGATACTCGAAAAAATTGTCATAGATACTAGGCGTATCCCCAAGTAAGCAGTTTCCATTCGCCGTCGTTGCCCGTGCGGGCCAAATGCCAGCTCCAGCCCTCATAGTCTGTGTCAGGGTTCCAGGCGGTGCCTTCGGCATCTTCAGCGCTGGGGGAGTGGAATGTGGACGTGAACACGAGTACCTGGTCGAACTCGGGCTCGTCAGGCATTTGCGCCGCACGCAGCTCGTTCGCGTATGCCACCTCGTCGGTACCGCAGGCTTCGTCACCAGCATAGGCAAGGCTTTTAAGCGTACAGCCTTTCCAGTTTGTGAATTCGCTGAGCACGGGGTCAAGCGCCGAGTCGATGTCGGCTTCGGTATAGATGCTTGACGTGCCATAGTCGACCGTCGCGTCGGTCAGAGCTGGGTTAAGGGCGTCCAGATAGCGCTCTAAGGTGATGCGTTCGTTCATAATCTTGCTCGCCACCTCTGTGTCGTCGATATAGCGGATATGCCAAGGTTCGTAGCTGTAGCCAGTTTCAATCTTCTTTTCGGGCAGGTAGCGCAGGATGAAGCCGTGCTCGGCCAACTTCGCATGAATCTTGTCCCAGATTTCGGGGTAGGTGACCAGGTCTTCGTTCTCGACGATGTCCTTGCCATCGACAATCAAGTAGAGGTCAAGTGCCAGCCCGGTGTGATGTTCGGAATAGCCTGGCACCGCCACGTAAAGCTTTACGTACTCTGGGCCGTACTTTTCGGTGAAGTCGTCAACGATGCGCTGCTGTTCAGCCACACTGCGGTAGGCAGAGTCAAGGTCTACGAAAACACCTTCGGCTTCCAAGTCGTTCTTGAGTGCGAGGTAGGCTTCGTAGGCATTTGCTTCCACCTGCACTTCGTCGCCTACGGTGTTCGTGAAGCTTTTGATTTCGATTGCATCTTCCCAGCCAGCGGGCAGTTCGTGGGTTTTGTTGACGAGCGCCATGTAGTCGATCCCCGGGCTACCCGTGCACGCACATAGAATCGCGGTGCTCATGACGGCTGCTGATAACACCGCAAGCATCCTTGCTATTAGAGGTTTTTGCATGGTCTTCGCCTCGTTTCTTTGAGCTCGGATGGGGCTTTACTCCCGCTCTTTGTAGGTTTGTTCGCGTTTCATTCTACGCGAACGCGCCTTTATATGTCCTGATGTCTTTCTATGTGCCACGCGATTGTTAAGTTGCTGGAGGCGGCGCTGGCGTATAATGCCTCATTGAATCTAATGGCAAGGCTTTGTGCCACAAAACATTAAGGAGAAACGTATGAGCATCTATGATTATTCAACAATTGCACGCGACGGCAGCGAAGTGTCCCTGCGCGATTATGCGGGGAAGGTGTTGCTTGTGGTAAACACGGCTACGGGCTGCGGATTTACTCCCCAGTACGAACAGCTGGAAGCCATGTATGCGAAGTACCGCGACCAGAGCTTTGAAATCCTCGACTTCCCCTGCAACCAGTTTGCCGACCAAGCCCCAGGTACCGATGACGAAATCCACGAGTTCTGCACCCTGAAGTTCGGCACGGAATTCCCGCAGTTTGCCAAGATTGATGTAAACGGCGAAACGGCACATCCGCTCTTCGTTGAACTAGCAACCGAAAAGCCCTTCGAAGGTTTTGGTGGCGGCCTGAAGAATAAGGCGCTTGAAACTTTTGCTAAGCAGAACAACAAGAAGTTCGGCGATGCGTGCTACATCGGTTGGAACTTCACGAAGTTCCTCATTGACCGCGAAGGCAACTTGGTGGCGCGTTTCGAGCCAACGGTTGACATGGCCGACGTGGAAGCAGCGGTTGCCCAGCTGCTCTAGCGCATAAAATCTTATCCCAGAGAAAGCGTGACCTCGGTTTGTTTTAATCCGCCGAGGGCGTTGAATAACTCATCGCTGCTCATGCCGTCGACGTGCCCCAGGCGCGTATAGCTCCAGCTGTTCGCGCTATAGAAAAAGGATATCTGGTTTCCCTGGTAAAGCACAATGTCGCCAGTTTGCGTGCTCATCTGTTCGTCGGACGTGGGCAGCGAGTTGGGTAGGCTCCCAATTTTTTCGAAGCCGCCGTATTCATGCAGGCTTACTTGGATGGGGCTTTCTGATAGTTGTTCGGCCAGTGCACGGGCTGCTTCGGTTTCAGCAAAGCTGGCAGTTAATGTGGTTCCGTTGCAGTCAATAAGAAGGAGGGCGGCTTCTTGCGAGCCGGCTTCTTGCGAGCCAGCTTCTTGCGAGCCGCCTTCTGGCGAGCTTCCTTCCAGCGAGCCTCTTTCACTTTGAGCGGCGGGCTCTATGATTTCTTCCGCAGGTGCAGTGTCTGCGGAATCTGAGGATGCAGATGCTTCGCCGGTAGTTTCTTCGCCCGGCGTTTCAATCGTAGAAGAAGATACCGCTGTCGGCGTTTCAGCCGCAGAAGAAGACACAGCTACCGACGTTTCCGCTTCAACAGAGGAAGCGCTTGTTGCGTTATTGCTTGACGAGGTGTCGGGCGCGACCTGGTTTGCACATCCTGGGCAAAATAGGATTGCAAGAAGAGTTACAGTAAGCGCTACCGAGATTCTTTTCATGGTCACGTCCCTTTTGTCTTGAGTGAGGCAGATTAGCCTTCGCAGAACTACTATAGGACAAAGTCATGCTAATGCAGTGTGAAACGCTGCGGGCTATCGACCTTGGAGCGCGCGAGGCTGAAGGCGCCATTGAGTCGGTGGGCGCGCTTGATACAGAGACGCTCGAAAACGTTCTTGACACTGTCCAAATAATCCTTGGGCAACACTGAGTGACAAAGGATGCAGCGATCGCCTGAACTCGCCTAGGGCTTTTGCCGCATCTATGGGGCGAAACGCTGCGATTTATAAAGGGCCGGCTGCTTCGAAGGCGAAAGGCGCAGCCAGCAGAAGATGCCCAGGATGACGAGAGGGATGCTCGCCACAAGGCCGAGCGGGGAAGGACCGAGCAGAGTTTGACCGTTGGCGCAGAAGACCACGCCGATGTTGGCTATCGCGTTGAAGGCCCCGTGGGCGAGGGCGCAGGGCCACACGCTTCCCGAGCGCTGTCGTAGGAGCGAGAGCCAGCAGGCCATCGCCGTGCAGGTAAGCGTCATCGTGAGGATGCCGGCTACGGGGAAGCCTGCGTAAACCATGCCGTAGTTGTGCCCCATCGCGATGGCAGGCGCATGCCAGAGCCCCCAGATGGCGCCCGACACGAGAGCAGCGTTGCGCTCGGACATGTGCTCGGCGAGTGTGGGGAATAGCATGCCCCGCCAACCGAGCTCTTCGCCGAACGCGGGAATCATGTTGATGAACGGCGCGTACGTGAGGGCGGATGCGAGCGTAGCGACGATGAGGACGGGTACTGGTGGCATTTGACTCACCAGTTCGTCGACTGGTAGGCCCGCAGCTGCGGCGGTCGTTTCGATATAGGAGCGCATGGTGGGGTCGAACCACTGCGGGTTCAGGGCGAAGAACACGACCGCGCCAAGTAGGACGATGCCAGCGGGCGCGAACCAGGCGGCCAGGTAATAGCGGATGTTCTGTCCAACGAGTGGCCTCCATGCCAGGTTGATGCGCTCTTCGGTTTTGCAAGCGAAGTTGGCGACGAGCGCGCCGATGAGCGGGAAGAACATGCTGAGCGCGATAAGCCCAATCATGAGCACAGACGAGCTCTCGCCGTTTTGGAACGTCCCCAGCACGAAACCCGCAGGTATCAACAGCCCCCAGGTGAGACCGAAGGTAATTGCGAGGTATATGACGAGGCGTTTCATGGCACAGGTCCTTCTAGGGAGCGGTCGATTGCCATTTCCCATTGTAGCAATTGCTCCACTCTATTGTCGCGAAGCCCAGCAAAACACGTCCGCCTTGTGCCGTGTTATCCGGCTGGTGCCACTGCGCGTTTCTGGCTTGCTTTAGCGCGGGCCTTGTCATACAATATGAAATTGACATTCTATTTCAATATGAGAAAGGCACGGTCACGGCACAGAGGGGCACATACCGAACGAAGCAGCGTGATGCGATTGCATCATACCTGAAGGAAAACGACGATCGATACCTGAGCGTCGACGAAGTGTGGGCTGGGGTGTCCGCAGGACCCGAGGGTGCCGGACGTTCGACCGTGTACCGTACTCTCGAGGCGATGTCTGCAGAGGGGACTGCCCTCAAGGCGATGACGCCGAGCGGCGAGGCCCGCTATCGTGTGGCAGATGACGGCACCGCTGCGCAACTTGTGTGCTTGGATTGCGGACGCGCACTGCCACTCGACTGCAGCATGGTGTCCGATTTCTCCTCGCACGTGCTCGATCACCATGGGTTTAAAATCGATGCAACGCGCACCGTGCTCTATGGGCTATGCGAAGAATGCGGAGAGGGTTCGTGATGGGTTTTCACGGACCATTTGAAGAGGTGTATCCATCATGAAACGAACGATAATTGCTGCCGTTGCGGCGGCTCTGTGCATCGGACTGCTTGTCGGCTGCTCGGGAGCGGGCCAAAGCATGCAATCGAGCTCGGACGGCGCAGCGTAGGAAAAGATTAAGGTCGTGTGCGCAACTTTTCCCGTGTACGACTGGACACGTGAGGTCGTCGGCGAGAGGGCCGATGCCTACGAGATAACTTACATATACAACCGTGTGTTCGCAATCACCTTCGATGAGGCCTTCGCCCAGGCAGTCGGCTTGCCCGTGGGACGCTACAACCTTGTCATTGCGATTATGGTCGCCCTCGTTATCGTTGTCGGCATGAACCTTGTCGGGGCGCTTTTACTCTCGGCCCTTGTCGTCTTTCCAGCGCTTTCCGCCATGCGGGTTTGCCGCACGTTCAAGGCCGTCACCATTTTTGCAGCGGTAATCGGCGTGCTGTGCGCGATGGTCGGCATGCTCGTGTCAATCGTGCTCGGCACACCCGTGGGTTCGACGATTGTGGTGATGGACGCGCTCGCCTATGCGGCGTTTTGCCTGGTAGGCTGGCTGAAAAGGAGGTGTATGCCGCGGTCTATGACATGATGACCAACCCCTCTACGTACGAGGGCAAGGTCGTCCGCATGCCGGGTGCCTACTACCATAACCGCGACGATACCACGGGAAACGACCACTTTTTCGTCTTGGCCTTCCAGCGCCGCGATTTTTGCCTTCAGCGCAGCGTCCTACTCGATCGCGTCGATGAACTTCTTGGTGTTCTCCGTTATTGCTATGTTTGCTTGCCCCTTTCCTTTCGAAACCAGATGGGCCCACGGTCTTTTTGACTTGAATCGCTCGTCCCCAATTGGAAAAGACCCATACCGTACAAGTGCGGTAATTACACCCTATTGCCAACTTTACGGAAGTGTATTAGTATTCACTTCCGTAAGGATTTGCAAAACTGTAGCGAATCGAAGGGGAAACCATGTGGCCGGGCATCACATACGAGACATGCGCGTGGGACAGGGACTACGACGAGCTTGCACTCATACCCAAGAGCCGCAGGCGCAAGATTCTGCCTACCTACGAGGCGTCGGTGCCGGCGGCAATTGCCCATCAGACGCTCAGCTTGTCTCCCGAGCTGGAGCGACGAATCGCCGATGTCGAGGTCGCCGTGGCGCGTTTCGACGAGGCACAGAACTTACGCGACTGGGATTTGCCTGCGCTCCTCCTGCGTAGCGAGTCCTCGTCGAGCTCTCAGATAGAGCGGCTCACGTCGAGCGTGCGAAACGTGGCGCTTGCGGAGCTCTCCGACAAAGCACCTGCCAACGCTCTCCTCGCCGCTGGAAACGTCGTCGCCATGCGCGAGGCACTGCAGCAGAGCGAACCCGTGAACGTCAGCTCGATTTGCAGCATCCACGACACGCTTATGGCCCGAACCGCCGAGCAGAAGGGGCTGCGTGACGAGCAGGTGTGGATTGGCGGCAGCCCTTACAGTCCGCATGGGGCATCGTTCGTGCCTCCGCACGCCTCACGCGTGCGCGAATACCTCGATGACCTCATCGCGTTTGGAGCTCGCGAGGACATTTCACCTATAGCCAAGGCGGCAATCTTCCACGCACAGTTCGAGACCATCCATCCGTTCACGGATGGCAATGGCCGCACGGGGCGTGCTCTCGTGCACCGCATGCTTGGCTATGACGAGGTCCTGCGGCATTCGACCTTGCCCGTTTCGGCGGGCTTGCTGCACGATTCTGAGCGATACATGGGAGCTCTTGATGCTTACCATGCTGGGGAAGTCGAGCCGATAGTTTCCTGTCTCGCCGACGCGTTAGAGCTCGCCGTCATCATAGGTTCGCGCATCGCCTCCGATGTCGACGCTGTCCTTGATGCATGGCGCGCCGCGAACATGGATCGTGTGGGATCAGCGTCTCATAAGCTGCCAGCGCTTCTGGTTGAGCAGCCCGTTGTGAACGCCGCATATGTCGCCGATAGCCTCGGCATCACCGACCGCGCAGCGCGTAACCTCATTGAGGTTGCCTGCGAGAGAGGCATCCTCCAGAAAATGGGCAATGCGAAGCGCGGCGCGTTCTTCCAGGCTGGCGAGCTTATTGGGATACTTGAGGAGGCTTCAAGTCTCCAGGGAATTCGAAGAATCGCTGCTCGCTAGAAGCGCCAAGGACAGTGTTTACGATTATCCCACTCAATAGACGCATCAGAAACCTCCTTTCAAATCACGTCTGCGTACCCGCAGGTCAGAGGCTTGTAATGCCCATGAACGGTGCGATGGAATACGTCCTATGGACAAATCTTGGACAAATCGTACTCCATGTCTGCCGCGTAGACCATATGGGTCAGCAAGGTTGCTTCCCCTGAAAGATTGGGATACGAGAGCTCGTGGACCACATTAGCGTGCGATGCAGGTGGCACGGCTCCAGCTTGTCAATTATGGGTGCGACTATATGTCAATTGTGGTAATATACACATAGCAATAATGGTTTCAAAGATTTAGCAACTGTGGGGTGATATGCGATGATAGGGCGGACACTCTCGTCATTCCTGGAGGACAACGCAAGGTGGTACCCCGTCGTATCCGTGACCGGCCCGAGGCAGAGTGGCAAGTCCACGCTCGTGCAGTACGTCTTTTCCGACTACGAGTACGTCAACCTCGAGGACGAGGCGACCCGCAACCTCGCACTCGCCGACCCCGCCGGCTTCATCCGCGAACGGCCCGCACGGCTCGTCATTGACGAGGCCCAGCGCGTCCCCGAGCTCTTCAGCGCCATCCAGGTCGCTTCAGACGCCTCCGGCGAGGCAGGCCAGTACGTACTGTCCGGATCCCAGAACTTCCTCTTACTCAAGCAGATTGGGCAGACGCTCGCCGGGCGCGTCGGCATCTGCAGGCTCCTACCGCTCTCCTACCGCGAGTGCATCGAGCACGGCGAGAAGACCACGCCCGACGCCTTCATGCTCGAGGGTGGCTTCCCGCGTTTGCATGTGGCGAGCATCCCACCCGCGGTCTTCTTCGAGAACTACCTGCAGACCTATGTCGAGCGCGACGTGGCGGGCTACATCGACGCGCGCAGCGTGGCGGCCTTCCGCACCCTGCTCGGCCTCTGCGCCCAGTCCTGCGGGTCGCTGCTCAACGTCTCGCGGCTCGCGGGTGACGTCGGCGTCGCGCGGGCAACCATCGACTCGTGGCTCTCCATCCTCGAGTCGAGCTACGTCATCTTCCGGCTGCATCCCTACCACGCCAACGTCCGCAAGCGCCTCACCAAGACGCCCAAGGTCTACTTCTACGACACCGGGCTGCTGTGCCACCTCCTGGGGATAAGGACCCTCGAGCAGCTGCGCGACAGCCCGGCGAGGGGCACCGTGTTCGAGAACCTCGTCGTGGCCGAGACGCTCAAGCGGCACCTGCACGCGGGGCGCGCGCCCGAGCTGTACTTCTACCGCGACGACAGCAAGATAGAGGTGGACCTCGTCGACGTCACCAATCGCTCGGCGCCGGAGCTCGTCGAGATCAAGTCGACGACCACGTTCAGGGCGGAGTTCGCACGACATCTGGCAGGCGTCGGCGACGCCCTCGGCATCCCCGAAGAGGGTCGCGGCGTCGTCATGCGCTCGGACGCGAGCCACGTGGCGGGCGGTGTTAAGTTCTGGTCTGCGCACGACTGGCTAATGCGCTAGGCGCGTGCGCCGATTTCTCGAACGCACCACTTCTGACCTGCGGATTTGTTGAGTTTCGAGGCGGAGTGTGAAATACCGTTTTGTCACGAATCCTATTCCCACTCGGTAGCTACATCAGGACGAGATAATCTTTCACGTTTGCATTACCGCAGATCAAAGGTGGCAAGTACACTACGCCTTTCGCATTGACATCTCAGTTGCTACAAATCTGCTACAAACCATACTTGAAAGCTGCAGTTCGATTTGGAGGGAGCTGCGGCTGTCGGAGAAGCCCGGCGCGCGGTAGAGCAACCACCTTGTACGCTTAGCGCTTCTTCGGGCTCGGCAGCTCGGGGAGCATGGCGGCAATCACCTCGGCGATGGCAGCGGTGTCCTCGATATCGACGAGGACCATGGGCTTCGCGCCAACGTAAGGCAACTCGAGCTGCAGGAATGCCTTGCGCGCAGCAGGAGTGTCCTTCAGCAGGAATCGGTCGTCGTAGACGCCACCGAACAGGATGCCGCCGCTGTAGAGCAGGTATTCGCCCATCATCTTCTTGTGAGTGACCGCGGGAACGTCCTGGAGCAGATCCAGCACGAATTCCAGATACTCAATGCTGCTGGCCATGACAGCCCTCCTCCTTGTCAGCTATGCCCAAAGCCGCCTGTACGAGATGGCATACAGGGGCACATTCCTCATCCACTCCTGCTCGCGGTAGCCCGAGAGACTGAACCGCACGGCCTTCACCACGGGATGCGCGTCCTTGAACGCGCGAAGGCTCTTGGCTCGCAGGTTCTCCTCGGCCTTCACCTCCATCGCGAAGACGTCGCCGCCGTCCTGCACAAGGAAGTCGATCTCGCCCGACGAGTTCTCGGCCGACCAGTAGTAGGGCGCAAGGCCGCATTCCGAGACGAGCTGCTGGCAGACGTACTGCTCGGTACTCGCCCCCTTGAACTCTGTGAACACCTTGTTGCCGTCGACGACGTCCCGCGGCTCCAGACCGCTCATAGCCCCGAGGAGCCCCACGTCCACCATGAAAACCTTGTACGCGCTCATGCCGCAATAGCTCGACAGCGGCACGTGCGGCTTGCTCACGCGACGCACCTTGTAAATCAGGCCCGCCTGCTCCAGCCACGCGAGGCTCTCCTCGAAGTCGGCCGCACGGGCGCCCTTGCGCACCTGCCCGAAGACGAACTTCTTGTTCTCCTGCGACAGGTGTCTCGGGATCGACTCCCAGGCGAGCATGGAGCGCGCGAGCAGGCGGGGCGGTATGTGCTTCGCGAAATCGCTCACGTATCCGTTGAGAATCTCAAGCTGTGTGGCCCGCGCGGCCCGCACATCCTGTTCGGCGACGTAGGCGTTCACCGCCTCGGGCATGCCTCCCACGACGTAGTATTGCTTGAGGAGCTCGGCGAGCCTGTCAGAGAAGGCGTTCATCATCTCCGTGTCGCCCGATTCGATGAGCTTTGCGAACCTCACGTTGCCCGTCGCGTCGAGGAACTCGGTGAAGGTGAGCGGGTAGAGGTCGAGCATGTTGACCTTGCCGACGGGAAAGCCGGACCCCTCGGTGGCCGATATCCCCAGAAGCGACCCCGCCGCGGCGACGGAGTACTCGGGGGCGTTCTCGCAGAAGTACTTGAGGGACGTGATGGCCTTAGGCGCTGCTTGCACCTCATCGAGGATGATGAGCGTCTTTCCCGGCTGGATATCCATGTCGAGCTCGAGGGAAAGCGATGCGATGATCCTCGCGATGTCGAAGCCGGAGTCGAAGTAGCTGCGTGCGAGCGGGTCGTTGTCGAGGCTCACGTAGGCCACGCTCTCAAAGTGAACCCTCCCGAACTCCTTGAGCAGCCAGGTCTTGCCGACCTGCCTGGCTCCGTTGATGATGAGCGGCTTGCGACGGGGGCTGTTCTTCCAAGCCACCAATTGTTCCATGAGGGTCCTTCTCATGCAACCTCCCTCCATAAAGATTACATCCTCATTATAGCTTGTAATAACAATAATAAGGACGTAATAATGTATGTAAACGCAATTATCAGGTGGAGTTATTCCCACTCAACTGTCACAAGGCGAATTTCCACTCGCTAACAGTTTGCCGTCTCGTGCTCTCCCGTGCCGTCACGTGTACTCACGTGGCGTTTTGTTATTGGGGAGTATTACTCAGTTTTGAGAGGTGAGTACAGGTTGCATCGGTTTTAAGTATCAGCGGCTTCTAATGGGGTCCTTGTATCTTAGCCAACCATATTATATACTAGCCAATAATTACTAATATGGCTAAGATAGATTTTAGGTGGCGAAGATACCCGGATGGCTCAGTTCGAATACGGAAAGGTCCTCAACCGTCTCATGACACCTGAAGTCGTGTCTGCCCTCGGCAGCGTGCGCGAGCACCGCGGCAGGCAGGAGCTCTACAAGTCGCTGCAACCCGCGACACTGGAAAAGCTCTGCGAGGTGGCGAAGATCCAGAGCACGGGTGCCTCGAACCGCATCGAGAACATCTCGACTTCCGAGGTGCGCCTGCGCGAGTTGATGCAGCGCAAAATCGAGCCCATGAACCGCGACGAGCGCGAGATTGCCGGGTACCGCTACGTACTGGACATGATTCACGAAAGCCACGACAGCATCCCCGTGACCCCGGACATCATCCTGCAGCTGCACCGAGACCTCTACCGCTTCTGCGACGTCTCGTTCGCGGGGTGTTGGAAGGACTCCGACAACATCATCGCGGAGCGCGCCGCGGACGGTCGCATGGTGGCGCGCTTCG
The DNA here is from genome assembly GCA_017459805.1 of Eggerthellaceae bacterium. Taxonomy (GTDB): domain Bacteria; phylum Actinomycetota; class Coriobacteriia; order Coriobacteriales; family Eggerthellaceae; genus CACXMZ01. The sequence continues at coordinate 2,754 of JAFUCE010000040.1, read as the reverse complement.
TGCCCACGAGCGCTGTGGCAACGCCGGGAGCAGTCGAGTGCATCTGCAAGGAATACAGCCGCTGGTCGAAAGGCGGGACCTACGACCCGCTGCTCGTTTCGCTCGTTTTCGTGTTCGACCTCGTGTGCATTCACCCCTTCAGCGATGGCAACGGGCGCATGAGCCGCCTGCTCACGCTGCTGCTCACCTACCGTAGCGGCTACGACGTGGGCAAGTATGTGTCAATCGAGGCCGAAATCGAGCGCACGAAGGCGACCTACTACGAGGCGCTGGCCGCGAGCTCCGCTGGATGGGCCAAAGGGGAGAGTGACTACGCGCCGTTTGTCACCTACATGCTGGGCGTTATGGCCGCGTGCTACGCCGACCTCGACGCGCGCGTTGCGCTGCTGGCTTCGGGCGGCAAGGGCGAGGACATCTTGCGGGCCTACTTCGCAGACCTCGTCGGGACGGCGACCAAACGCCGGATTCTCGACGACAACCCAACGCTCAGCAGACGCACTGTTGAGCGCGTCTTGCAGAAGCTGCAGTCGGAAGGCATCATCGAAAAGGTGGGCGCGGCTCGCGCAACCACCTATAGACGCGCTGAAAGGTAGCGCCATGATTGTCCTCATCACCGGGGCATCGCATGTGGGAAAGACGGTCCTCGCACAGCGCATTCTCGAGAAGTACGGTTTTCCTTATTTCTCCATCGACCATTTGAAGATGGGGCTCATCCGCAGCGGAAACACCGACCTCACGCCTGAAGATGATGACGCTCTTACGGAATATCTTTGGCCCATCGTGCGCGAGATGATGAAGACCGCTATCGAGAACAGGCAGAATCTTGTCATCGAGGGCTGCTACATCCCGCCCGATTGGCGAGGGGATTTCGAGGAAGAATACCTCAGGTCTATCGAGTTCGTCTGCCTGGCAATGTCAGACGCCTACATCGATGCCCATATCGGCGAGATAGAAGAATACGCCTGTGCCGTCGAGGCAAGGCTGGACGACTCTGGCTGCACGCTCGGCGCATTGAGGGAAGACAACCGCCGCTGCATCGACGCCTTCTTGACATGCAACGAGAAGGTCACGATAATCGAATCGGACTTCGAGGAAACGATCGAGACGGTTCTCGACAGCATTTGTCCTCGTTAGGGCGGTCTGCCATCTGCTTACTTGTTCTCCAAACGTGCAACTGATGCCAAACCGTGACAAACGATGCCAAGAGAAGCTAAGCGCTGCTACTCCGTGGGCTATCCCCACTCTATGAAGAAATCGGTTGCTGGTGTGTGCTGCGGTGTGCGCTCGTGCATCGGTGTCTAGTGCGTTCTCCTACGTGGCCAAAAACCATGCACTCAAATGGTACTCACGGGTTTTCATTATTGCCGATTGTCAAAATGGCTTGCGGGTGCGAGTGTTAAAAGCATCGTCCTTCAAGCATGAAGTCTATGGCATTCACGTGCATGATTCCGCTGCGGTGCTGGATGGGGTCGTTACGGGTAACAACGTATTTTGGGTAGTTGTCTTTAATCATTTCAAGAGGACGATATTCGCGATCTTCGGTCTCCTTGCTACCCATGATGGTAAGCGCAACTTGCAGGTAGGAATAATCAAGGGATGTGTTCCTGCAGATAAAGTCGCATTCAAGATTTCCAATGCGCCCAACGCTTACATCGAGATTGCAGTTTCTGGCATACGAGTAGATGATGTTTTCGAGCACAGGTCCATAATTGATGCGGTTGTCGGTGTTTGCCGAGAAGTAGAAGCTCAAATCGGACAGGTAGTACTTTTGCTCGCCCCGAAGCGATTTGCGCGACTTCATGTCGAAGCGCGTGCATTTACGGATGATCTTCGCGTCTTCGAGTATCTGGAGATACCTGTTGAGCGTTTCCCTCTTAATGCTAACTCCCTGCTTCTTAAGGTCGTCGAGCATGTTGGTTAGGCTGGTTGTTGCCCCAAAGTTATTGATGACGTACGCTTGGACCTGGTTGAATACCGAGGTGTTTCGTATTTTCACTCGCCGCTTGATGTCCTTCTCGAAGATTTCTGCCACGACGGACCGTGTGTAGGTGCGTTTGTCGCTCAGCTCATCGTAATAGAGCGCTTTGGGGAAGCCGCCTTCTAGGATGTAACCGTCGAACTCGGCTACGGTATTCGGATTTACAGGCTTGCCGAGAAAAGCCTTCATATCGCAGTATTCCTTGAATGTAAGGGTCTGCATTTCAAATTCGATATATCGTCCAGTGAGTTTTGTAACGAGTTCTCCTGAAAGCAGGTAGGAGTTCGATCCTGTCATGAAAATTGACCAGTCGCCATCCGCTCGGTACGCATTTACCACTTCTTCGAAGTCTTTGACGTTTTGGATTTCATCGATGAAGAGGTATTTGAGACCAGCGATATGTGCGAATTCGTTGATGGCGGCTTCGAGGGCATCGGCGGTCTTTATTGACTTGTATCCATGGCGGTCCAGGTCGATAAAGATGATGTTTGCCTCGGCGATGCCGGATTCCTGGAGCTCTTCCGCGATGGTGTGCATGAGGCTTGACTTGCCACATCTTCGTACCCCAGTAATAACCTTGATTATTTCTGGATCGTTATAGAAAGCTCGGATTCTAGAGAGGTAGGCTTTTCTTCTAAACAGCTTCATAAAGAAATCCCCTTATCTTGGACTATTGATTATATCAAATATCAAAGATAAGGGGATATTCAGTTAAAAACTATACCTAAATATACCCTTAACACTATTCCCACTCAATGATTTCGCACATGGCTTCT
>JAFUCE010000039.1 GCA_017459805.1 Eggerthellaceae bacterium | reverse complement strand
CTGGGCGGTCTGCAGCATCATCACGACCGCGAGGGAAACAAGCACTCGAATCAAGATATAGATCTCACTCGTTCTGAGTTGAATAAGCACTGGATTGAGAACGGCGATTATGAGGTGTTCGTCTCAAAGCGAATTGAGGAGGGTCGTACATCGACGAAAGCTGTCAGGAAAGATGCTGTCGTTATGGTCGACGGCATCGTGACGTTGGGCGAGGAAGACTACAAGCGCCTGGGACATGAGAAGACGATTCAGTATCTGGAAGATGCGAAGGATTTCGTTGTCGGCGAGTTCGGCGAAGAAAACATGGTTCACTTCACAATTCATCTCGACGAGACGGTGCCGCACGGTCATTTCGGGGCTGTACCGCTTAAAGATGGTTCCCTGGCCTGGAAGAACTACTTTCCGAGCAAGATTGCCATGTCTAAATTCCAAGACAGGTTCTATGAGCAGGTGTCGAGGAAGTATGGACTCGATCGCGGAGAGAAGCGGCAGAAAGGCCAGCCGGTAAGGCGGCATAAGACGGTAGCGGAGATGAAGACCCAGGCCGCCAAGGAGCTTGAACAGGTTAAGAGTGAAGTTGAAGCAGAAACCGCGAGATTGGAGTTACTTCGGCAAGGAGCTGCAGAAATCCAAAGAGAGATTGACAGAACTGAGGGCGAAATCAAACTCGAAGAGGAGTCGATTAGAGGGATTGAATCAGGAATCAGCACAGTTGAAGTCGAAAATCGACGCGCTCGAAGCAGAATTGAAGAGCTACGGGGCCGCATAATCGAAGCGAGGTCTGCGCTCGTCTCGAAGCTGCAGGGCCTAGTCGCACGCGCCAGGAGCGTAGGGCCTGCGTTGTACGCGGCGTCGAGTCGCGCCCTGGGCGTGGTCTTGCCTGCTGTTGAGACGCGGGAGAAGGTTCCGTATCTGGACGAGTTTAAGTACGACAAGGTATCCGGTGCGTACCACGCGACAGTCGGAAACGACTCGTTCGAGATTCGTCCTACGGGGGACGGTGCGTATACGTGGTCAAGCAACGTCGGCGGTAAGGCTACGCGTAAGATCGTCACCGGGGATGCTTACGCCGCATGGAGAGACTTGAACGAATCCTACGGCGGCGAAAAGCCGAGCGTGACAGTGCCGACGAAGTCCAAGGCTCCTGGTGCGACGTCGGTCAATAAGGACAAGCAGCAGGTGTCGCAGCCGCGAATTTCACACCAGACCAATCGTCTGAACAGGGGATTTAGTCGATGATAAAGCCGGCAGATTTGACGGCTGCGCTCGAGCGGCATTACGCAGAGCTCGCGTCCTGGGGGCGGATTCTGTACAAGGAACAGGAGAGGTTCTTCGACCACGCTAAGCTGCAGGACGCTCAACAGAGCATCCAGGCGCGGGAGATATCGGAGCCGGAGCGCGAAGGGCGCAGAAAGCACTACCGCTCACTCATCGCGGAGCAGATTAGGCTCAAGGCCGTGCCTGCATGCTTCGGAACGCCGCCTACAAACGATGAACATTCGGATGACTTCGCCGACGGAATGAAGTGGAACCGCGTGGGATTGTACGACCCCCAGGCGGTTGCCTGCGCACTGGCTGAGATCTTAGTAGGCCATAAAATCGCCTTCACAGGGCTGACCGACTCCGAGATTCTGCTTGCGCTGACGGACGCCAGAATCGAATTTGCAGCTCCTGAGAGCGATTCTGACGTCGATGACGACGAAAACGCGGGTTTCGACCCGCTCAGACCCCTTGAATGGCTATACAGCGCCCGTCGCGCTCGCATGGCGCTCATGCCGCCTGGTGATGACGAGGTGGGGATGTGGGTCGTGTGGATGCAGGGTACCTGGTCAAACATGTTGCTAAAGATGCTGCCGAAGTAAGGTTCCGCGCCAGGGCGCGGCTCGATTATGTTGTTGTGGGGTACAGGGGTGCTTGCACCCCTGTCATTGCCGAATGACGGGAAGTGTTGCAGCAATGGTGAAATATTGTCTGTGGGAGATGGTTCTGCCGAGGTCAACCCGCCCTCGTCTTCAATGCTGATTTTTGGCGAAGATGTGCTAAAATGGTCGGAGGCCGGGATAGCACTCCCGACCTCCTGTTTGAAGGTGAGATTACGGCTCTCGACCTCCGACGTTTTGATTATAGCACTAAACAGAACAAGATTACCTGATGAGCCGCCAATCTCCAAAGTGAAAGGCGGTTTTTTTATGACCACGAACGACCAAGAGAAGTTGCGCGAAGCCCGCAAGCGAGCCGACGATAAGCGCAAGGACTGGCGTGCGAGGGCCTGGCAATGCGTAGTTTATCCTGAATCGGCTCCGGCTGACTGGAAGGAGAAACTACACTCCCAAGGCATCGCCTACGACATTTCACCACTACATGACCAGGATAAATGCTCTGACGGCTCGCCTAAGAAGGTGCACCATCACGTAGTGCTTGACTGGGGCGTTGGTAAACACGCCAGCGGCGATCAGGCCATGGAGATATTCGATATTATCGGAGCAATTTACCCCGATCCAGAGAAGGACAGGAAGCTGTTCCTCGAAAAATGCAAGGTCAAGAGGCTGATATCAGCACAGAGATATCTTTGCCATCTAGACGAACATGACCCTAACAAGGTTCAATACCCCGTCGATAAGATTATATCCGGGCACCAGGAGTTACCGTATTCGGAACGTGTCCTTCGGACGATGGAGAAGGACGAGATGGCGATAGCTATGATTGACTTCTGCGTTGAAGAAGACATATATGACTTCGCAACCTTCGTTCTCAAGTCAAGAACCGACCACCCCGAATGGATGCACGCAATCATCAACGAACGCCAAGGAACTTTTGTGAACAGGTTCCTTAACGGTCGCTTGGCGGCGAATCGTGAGGAAAGGGAGCGGATGAAGATGCTCCTAACGACAAGGCGATTCGAGAATGAGACAGGCGAGCTGGTTGATTGGGAAACGTTGCGTTCGGCGCGCGCGTGAGCGACCGAAGGTCGCTACTACGACTACGCGCGCGAGAATCCCATATCCCATACCCTGCCACATTCGCACAATGTCGCGCCCGTTAGGGTGCGACCAATGTTTTTCCTAAACCCTTATTAACGCAGTTCTGTATTGCGTCAATGCAGTACACTCGCAGTACGGTTGAAATACAGGGGGAAATACATGAAAGCACGCACGTTTAGATTATCTGAATCAGATATTGAACTGCTTGAAGAAGTGGCAGCAGCCCGGGAATGCAGCAATACTGAAGTTGTACGTTTCGCAATACATCTGGCTGCTGATGAAATACACGGCGAAATACGAGATGAAGTACACGAGTCCGGCTCGGCTATTGATGCGCTGGTCGCGCAACTGGCGGTGAAGGACGAACAGATCGCGAAACTGCAGGACTTGATTGAGCACGAGCAGCTGTTGCGTGCGCAGACGGTAGTCCCCGAACTCCCGGATGCTGAGAAACAGCCGAAGCAGTCATGGTGGCGGCGGTGGCTCTCATGATGCGGCGAGTGATATAATGCTGGCAACCGCCCACGCGCGGGGGGAATGAGACCCCCTGGCGCGTGGGCGGTTTCTTATTTACAACATCCGACGGCGGGGGGGAGTTTGAGGGGGCGCATGCCCCCTCATGTGTAAACGCATGTTTACACCCAACGGGGTGCAGGGGTGTCCCCTGCCACACCTTTACGAAGTAAAGGGGAGTGTGTTACCCTTTACCAGTAAAGAGGTCATCGGATGGGAGTATAGCATGGGTTCGGGAATTATTCGTGTCGAGAAAGCTAAGGCATCGCAGCTGGGCGGTCTGCAGCATCATCACGACCGCGAGGGAAACAAGCACTCGAATCAAGATATAGATCTCACTCGTTCTGAGTTGAATAAGCACTGGATTGAGAACGGCGATTATGAGGTGTTCGTCTCAAAGCGAATTGAGGAG
>JAFUCE010000038.1 GCA_017459805.1 Eggerthellaceae bacterium | reverse complement strand
TCTCTGACATTTTGTTTTCCTTTCTTTCAGGCAGGCCCTATTGCCTGCACTTCAAGAAAGGAATATTGCATACTTATCCGTACGCGTTGGGCTGAGTATGCAAAAATTTCTTTTGTGTACGGTTCAGCATGCAACTCAAGGGTACAAGACACGAACAAGCAATGTTACGAATTTATAGTTTGTAATACTATTTGCGCGTATTAGTGTTACAATTCATATATTAGTGTTACTGCAAGAACGAAAGGAGATGAAATGGCTTGTTTTCTTGTAGGCGGCGCAGAAGCTGTTGTCGTTACTGCAGCACGTTCGGCCGTAAAGAAAAACGAAATCGCAAAAGGAATCGTTGACGAATCCGGCCAACAGCTGACTGATCCTTCCAAGGATGGCATCTGTTGGACGCGCAAACTCGGCTGGCTGATGAACATGCTGTGGGGCGGTGTTATCCTGCTTTGCATTGAGCACATGTGGCATGGCGAGGTGGTCCCCTTCCCACCCTTCCTTACTGCCATGAATGACCCGTCTGAAATCCCCGTCATGCTGGGCGAAATGGCTACTGTAGGCGTCGGCATGGCGGTATTGGTAACTGTTGCCTGGTTTATTGTCACCGTCGTTGCCGACATGGCTGTTAAGCGCCAGGCAATTACCGCGGTGGAAGGGGCATAAAATGACACTTGTTATAACCTTCCTGGCCGCAGCCATCGTTACCGCCCTGTGGTACGCAAAAGCCCCCAACAACGACATGCGTTTGGGCACGCTCGCCTTAATGTATTGGGGCGCTACCCTTATGTGGTGCGTAGACGGCTTTGCCTGTCTTGCAGAAGGCGAAGGCTTTATTGAAATTACGGACACCGCCGCCATGCTTGACGACGCTGTTCTTGGCCTGCTGGTAGTTGCTGTTGGCTTAGCTGCATGGGCCATTTATCTTGTTGCCAAAGACCCCAAGAAGGTCTTACGCAAGTCGCTCGTATAAACACGGTCGACATAACAAAAACTACCCGACATCTGCACCTCCTGTCGGGTAGTTTTTCACTGTGCTAAAAAGAACTGAAAACTCAAGAACAAAGCATTAATGGTTTCGTATTGCAGCCACGGCTTGCTTATAAGCGTTGGCAAGAATGCTTGCATCTAAGCTGTAAGTAACACTGTCGAAACCACGCTCAATCCAGCTGCGGCTGTCCTCGATGGAGCTTGTAAAAATATAAGACTCCTTGCCCGCCACCTTGCACGCAGCCAAAATACGCTCGATAGCAGCCAGCATGTCGGGGTGGTCCAGCTGCAGGGGAACCCCCATGCCAATAGACAGGTCAAAGGGCCCAACAAAAATGCCATCAACACCTTCAAGGGCGGCAATCTCTTCCACACACTCCAAGGCTTCAATGGTTTCACATTGAGGAATGACTTTCAGGCGCTCGTTTGATTGCGCCATATAGCTTTCCGCGTCAGCCGCCCAGTCCTGCGCACCCCATGCACTTGTGCGGTTAGGACAAAAACCACGCGAACCAATGGGTGCAAACTTCGCCGCATCAACGAGCTCTTTCACCTGGTCAATAGAACGAATATTAGGAACAACCAGACCGCGTGCGCCAATATCGGCCATGCGCAAAACATACGGGCGACGGGTATCCCCAATGCGCACGAAAGGCAAAAGCCCATGGCGTTCAGCAGCCAAAATATAGTCGGCAACGCTTTCATCTGAAAAGGGGCCGTGCTCAGTGTCGATAATGACGTAATCCAAACCAACGTTGCCGAGCGCTTCCATCACGCCGCGGCCGCCCAACTCAAAAAAGGTACCGAAAGTTGTCATACGCTCCCCTTTATTTCGCACGTCACAACAATTAAATGGCATCTTTGCCGAAGAATAATTCGTACCAGCGAATAAAAATGTAGATGGTCCAGATATGACGCCAGAACATAGCCTTGTGTCGGGCAAACCACAGAGGATGTTTCACGCGCGGCTCTTCGCCCAAAAATACGTCGAGCAAGGCACCAATTTCGTCGGTATTGAAAAACTTAGCCGCCGCTTCGCTTTCAAAGGCACGACGGATATCGCCGTTGGTATTTGAGTCGGCAAGCCACGCCCTTATTGGTACGGGGAAGCCGAGCTTTTTGCGGTAAGCAACTTCTTGCGGCAAAATGCGCGATGCCGCGCGACGCAGAGCAATCTTGTTGCCGTCCTTTGTGCTCTTGTAGCGCGAAGGCATGCGGCGAGCAATGTCGAACATGCGCAAATCGCAGAAGGGCATGCGGATATCAAGGCCCGTACCGCGGGCAATCTGTGCGGAATTGAACAAAATACTTCCCTCAAAGAAGCTGCGCACATCGGTATAAAGCATCCAGGTCAGTGGGTCATATTTGCGTCCAGGCAGACCACGATTGCGCATATAATTGCGCGCAGATTTTTCAGGGTAGTAGCGCTTTAAATAACGACGCAGCTCGGACGTGTTCATAATATGAGTAGAGCCCATATATACTGGTGAAAAGCCCTTATTCACACGCCCTACGCGTTTGTAAACGCTATAGCCTGCAAAAAATTCGTCAGCGCCTTCGCCCGAAAAAACGAGCTTGGCCTTCCCCATGAGCTTCTTGCAGCCCGCATATAAAGAAAGCCCCGCCACATCTGCCTGCGGTTGTTCGTAGGCGACTAAGAATTCATCGACATTATCAAAGAAATCCTGAGGCGTGACGCGGATGGCTTCGAACTTACGACCCAGCAGCGTTGCGGTTGCACGGGCATCATCTTCTTCGCTTACTTCTGAGTCTTCATACGAAATGCAGTAGCCGCACTCAACACGACTCTTTGCCACAATATAGGATGAATCAACACCCCCCGACAGGAAGCTATCGGGGCGTTCGTCGGCATCGCACATATCTGCCAAGCTCGCTTCCATAGCTGCTTCAATTTCATCGGCCCATTGGTCAAGGTTTTTGCTTTCATCTATGTCGAAAGTAAGCTCCCAATAAGGCCCCGTTCGCAAACCAGTCTCGCCAAAACGCAGCCACGTACCAGGCTCCAGTTTATAGACACCCTTAAACAGCGTTTCTTCGCCAGGCACATAGGTAAAAGCCAAAAAGAATTGCACCAGTTCTTGATTGAGTTCACGAACAAAACCAGGCTGATTAAATAAGTCCTTAATTTGAAGGCCATAGAGCAAAGTTTTGTCAGCCGTTACATAGTAGAACAAGGGCTCGGCACCCAAAATATCGCGCGTTGCAAAGATTTCCTTTGTGCAATCGTCGTAAAGTACAAAAGCAAACTGGCCGTTAATATGCGCCCCAACATCTTCGCCCCAGCGCTCATAGGCAGCTACCACGAGCGATTGTTCGCGCGACAGACGATCAAGACCAGCTATGTTGAGGCTCAGTTCTTCGGCAAGTTCTTTATAGTTTCGAATAAGCCCACTATACGCTTTTAGTTCTACCATGGTTTTCTCCTGATGAGATATAAATACGATGATTCATTATACAAAAGCGCTACACTAGCTAATGACAAGAAGAGACCAGGAATACAGCGACTACACATGCAGCTCAATTTTGAAGAACAGACCCTTTTTGAAGAAAGCTCCCAGGCAGCACAGCCGCTCGCCGCACGCATGCGCCCCGAAACGCTTGACGAAGTGGCGGGCCAGCAACACCTTATTGGGCCAGGCAAGGTTCTCCGCACCATTATCGAAGCCGACCAAGTGCCTTCGATGATTTTCTGGGGGCCGCCTGGCGTCGGCAAAACCACCCTTGCGCGGGTTATTGCCAAGCAAACGGAAGCTTCCTTTATAGATTTTTCCGCAGTGACCAGCGGCATTAAAGAAATACGTGAAGTCATGAAACGCGCCGACACCATGAGCAAGCAGGGCGGACGCACCATTGTCTTTGTCGATGAAATCCACCGCTTCAATAAAGCACAGCAAGACGCCTTCCTCCCCTTTGTTGAAAAGGGCGCTATTACCTTAATTGGCGCTACCACCGAAAACCCGTCTTTCGAAGTAAACGGCGCTTTGCTTTCACGTTGCAAGGTATTTGTCCTTAAAGCACTAGAAACCGAAGAGTTGCTTGGACTCTTGCGCCGTGCGCTTGAAGATCCACGCGGCTTCGGCAATCAGGACATTCGCATCGAAGACGACCTACTGACTGCCATTGCTATCTTTAGCAACGGTGATGCCCGCACCGCTCTTTCCACGCTTGAAATGGTGGTGCTCAATGGTGAAGAAGAAAACGGTGTAACCACGGTAACGCCTGAAACCGTAGAGCAATGTACGTCGCAGAAAAGCCTGCTCTACGACAAGATGGGCGAAGAGCACTACAACATTATTTCAGCATTGCATAAATCCATGCGCAATTCTGACCCCGATGCTTCCGTTTACTGGCTGGCACGCATGCTAGAAGCTGGCGAAGACCCGCTCTATATCGCCCGTCGTGTCTGCCGCTTTGCTGCCGAAGATGTGGGGCTAGCAGACACGGGTGCCTTAAATGTAGCGGTCAACGCCTTCCATGCCTGTCATTTTATTGGCATGCCTGAATGCAGCGTGCATTTAACGGAAGCGGTGGTCTATATGGCGCTCGCTCCAAAGTCAAATAGTATGGATGTAGCCTACCTGCGCGCCAAGCAAGACGCACTCACTACCATGGCTGAGCCTGTGCCGCTCATAATTCGCAATGCCCCAACCCGCCTTATGAAAGACTTGGGTTATGGCAGCGGCTACCAGTACGCACATGACCTCGAGGACCGCGTGGCGCCGGACATGCAATGCCTTCCCGATTCGCTGGCGGGAACCGAATACTACATACCCAGCGACCAGGGGCGGGAGCCCGCATTCAAGGAACGCCTGGATTACCTCAAATCGCTCCGCAAAAACCAGAGCAATCCTCCAGCTGAATAAATACCAAAAAATCCCCCATAAAGCGCTTGGGCGTTTATAATTGCCCTATCAAATGACCGTTCTGTAATGGAGGCTGGCATGCCAGATACACAAGAACTAAGTCCTGTAAGGCGTATCGTAAGAATACTCTTATTGATTGCTCTCGCGGGAGTGGCGTCGTGGGTAGTATTTAACTTTCTCCAAAACGTGCGCCCCGATCCATCGGACACACAAGCAGCCGAAGAAACCACAACCTTGGCTGACACGGCCGAATTGGTAAGCCTCAACGTTGAAGAGCCAAACACTGGCCAGGTTCTTAAAAGCGAAGTTGGCGAAGGCCGCGGCCTCATGAGCATGCTCTTTGGTCAGCAAACGGGCAACACGAGCATTTCGAGCGAAGGAACGTATGGCACATCCATAGAGATTGAAGGCCTGCGCGAACATTACGTCGACACTTCGAAGGCAAAGAGTGCCACCGTCCTTGTGTATATGTGCGGCGCTGACCTGGAAACCTATAGCGCGGCTGCTTCTAAGGACCTCCAAGAAATGGTGAATGCCGAACTGGGTGACAAGGTAAAAATTGTTATCCAAACAGGTGGCGCCAAACAGTGGCACTTTAGCAAGTCCGCTAGCTCTCAAACCCGCCAACGTTGGCTCATTGACAACAGTGGCATGTATCTTCTGGGCGACGCTGGCAACAACACTATGCTTGACCAGCAAGCTGTTACCAACTTTGCCACCTGGGGTATTGAAAACTACCCCGCCGACCGCTACCTCTTTGTATTTTGGGATCACGGTGGCGGCACCATCGGTGGCTATGGCTCTGACGAGATGTATCCTCGCCAAGAACCGCTTTCCCTCCTTGAAATCCGCAAGGCCCTCGAGGACACGAACCAGAAGTTTGACCTTGTTGGCTTCGATGCCTGCCTTATGGGTACCATCGAAACTGCCTATGCGCTTGAACCTGTAGCTGACTATATGCTCGCCAGTGAAGAATATGAGTTGGGTGATGGCTGGTACTGGACAGGCTTCCTTTCTGCCCTGGGCGCCAACCCTGCCATCGACACCGTTGAACTGGGCAAAGTAGCTATTGACCAATTCGGCGAGTATTACTTTAAGCAGCGCCAGGGTTCAATTACGCTATCCCTTGTCGACCTGCGCGAAGTCCCCCATGTGTATGAACAAATGGGTACCTTCCTTAAGGCAGCTGAAGAATCCATCACTAAAGACAACACCCGCTTTGCCGAAATGAGTCAGGCACGTACCCGCGCTCGTTCCTTTGCCGATGGTGGCATTGACCAAGTTGACGTGATTGACCTCATTGAACGTACCAACTTTGACGGGCGCGATGAACTGCTCGCTGCGGTAAACAGCTGCGTGAAATACAGAAGTGCTACCACCATTACGGGCGCAAACGGCCTCGCTATGTATTTCCCCTATTCTGAAGTACGCCAGTACCAAGGCACGCGTTCTATCCTCAACGAAATTGGCTATGTTTCACCCACGGAGTTTTACGATTACTTCCTATCCATCATGGCGGGGTCTTCGGGGAGCAGCTGGAGCGGCCTTCTGAATCCATCGGGTGCAAACACGGCGCAGGGAACCGAAGGGTCTGCTGCCAGCGCCCAGTCGTCAAGCGGCAATTATGCGGACCAAAGCTACAGCCTTGAAGACTGGTTCAACGCCTTATTGGGCGGAGACAACTTCAACTACCAAACCGTACCCGACCACCTCAATATCAGCATGCAGGACGGAAGCTATGTCGTGCCCATGAACCAAAGCATGTGGAACGTCTTTAGCAGTTTCAGCACCACCGTTATGGTTGACTTTGAGGACGGCTACCTTATGCTTGGCCGCGACGATGTTTATGACCAAACTGAATCTGGAGATATTTCTGTATTCTTCGGCAACGAGTGGGTCACAATTAACAACCAAGAAGTGTCGTTCTTCGCCAACGAACCCTACGAGGAAACGAATGGTGAATATAGTCACTCAGGCGTTATCCCTGCCCTCTTGAACGGCAACACCTATATCGAAATCGTTGTCTATTGGCCGCCGCAAAGCCAGCAGGGCGAGGTCTACACAGGTTATATCCAGGGCTATCGTATGAATGAAAATAACTACTTTACTTATGGACGTGGACTGCAGCAATTCAACAAAGGCGATGTTATAACGCCGGTATTTGACTACTACGACAAACAGGGTAACTATGTAAAGACCCTGCCGGGCAACAGTATCACCATCAATAGTGCGAAAGATCTTGAAGTGACCTACGGTTTGTCAGACCATGGAACGGTGCACTTCTGGGGCACCATGACCACTATTTATGGCGACACGATTGATACGGATGTTATTACGCAATAAAGATGCAGGTTGTCGAAGAGCCAGCGAGGGTTAATTTCGCAAAACAATACGCCCGCTCTTGGCGCAGTGCCCGTACTTTGATACGGGCCAAGCCATAGCTAGGGCGTAGTGTGAAGCGAAATTAAACCGCAGCGTCGATGATTCCGTTGTTCGTTAGAACAACGGAACTACAAGAAGCGATAGGAAACTTCGCGTAAGCCCCATTCTTGGCAGGTTGAAAAGCCGAAAGCCTTAAACACGCCTGGCTGTAAGTCGAGGTGTCGACTGCCGCCGCCCATGCCACCGCAATCATTGACGGTAGCCACCACCGTCATGCCGTTGTAGCTTATTTCGACCATACGTCCATAGTAGTCAGACGGCCCCCAGGCAATGGGAACGGCAACTCCTGTTGAGTAGTCGTCACACACAGCTCCTGTTGCCGTCGTGCCAGGGTTAGGCGTACTCGCGTCAGATGAACCACCATAGGCGCTCGCAATGCCAGTCATCCAACCAGATGTGTCGCCCGAAGGCTGGGCTTCCAAAGTGGTTTCCGATTGTGGCTCGGGCTCGGGCTCGGGCTCGGGGCTTTCTTCCACCTGATTGTCCGAGCCAGCTTCATCGAAGACTTCGCTTGCAGCGCCTTCATCGGGTGCAAGCCCATCGGCGACCTGTTCGGTTGATGCATAGGGGTTAGAAATCTGTGCCTGTTGAACAGCGGCCGCTTCTTCGGCAGCACGTTGAGCAGCTTCAAGTGCCGCGGCCGCTTCCGCCGCTGCCTGTGCCAAAGCCTTCTCTTCTTCAAGCTGGGCAATATGTTCTTCAAGAGCAGCTGCGGATGCTTCAATAGCTTCCTTGGTCTGTTCGAGCTGATTAGCCGCCTCCTGCGCTGCATCCTTGCGCTTGGTGGCCTCTGCATAGTCATCAGCAAGCTCTTCCTGATAGCGCTTTTCTTCAGCTGAAAGCACGGCGGCTTGTGAAGCAACAGCTTCGAGTTGGATAATGCGAAAAATCAATTGATCGATGCTGTTTGAACTGGTGATAATCTGCCAGATACTTAAATCGTCTGACTTGTACATCAATCGCGATGTAGACGCCAAGCGCTTTTGAACGCCCGCCAACTTTTCTTGGGATTCCGCAATGGAACCAGTAATTGCTTCAAGCTCTTTCTGATTTGCGTCCATATTTTCGCGCGCTTCACTCAGCTGCGCGGTCAGACCTTCAATTTCAGCCGTTTTTGCACTGAGCTCAGCCCAAGCATCGTCGAGTTCATCGGCAAAAGCAAATTGACTGGGAATCATACTTAAGCAGAGCAGAACTGCGCTCAATACCGTTATCAGAAAAACGCCAGTACGTAGGCGTAATACCACGGTGCTAAAAGCTTTATGTTCGCCGTTAAGCTTCATAATAATGCCTGAACAAACCCAGGGCTTTGCAAGGGAGCTTGTTCGATGTAGCGCAATACCTTACCACGGGCTTGCGCACATGTTAAGGATTTAAATATTTAAATCAGAAAAACCATGCCCCCTCAAAACTGAAGGGGCACAAGCGTTTTACCAGGTCAGACCCTAAAGAGCAGCCAAGGCTTGTTCGATGTCGGCAATTATGTCTTCCGATGCCTCAATACCACAGGAAAGACGCACCAAGTCAGGGGCCACGCCTGCAGCTTCAAGTTCCTCGTCAGTCATCTGCCGATGCGTGCTAGACGCAGGATGCAGGCAGCATGAACGGGCATCAGCTACATGGGTAGCAATGGATATCATCTGCAGCTTGCTCATGAAAGCTTCCGCCGCAGCGCGTCCACCAGCCACACCAAAGCTAACAACACCACAACCACCATTGGGCAGATACTTTTGTGCCAGGTCGTAATACTCATCTTCGGGCAGACCGCTATAGCGCACCCACGCAACCTTTGGATGCTTCTGCAGGTATTCAGCTACTGCCTGGCCATTGGCAACATGCTGCTTCATGCGCAGGTGTAAGCTTTCCAAGCCCAAATTCAGTAAGAAGGCGTTTTGCGGAGACGGGATAGAACCCAAGTCGCGCATAAGATGCGCGGTAGCCTTCGTGATAAAGGCACCTTCCTGGCCGAAAGCCTCTGCATAAGTAACGCCGTGATAGCTTTCGTCAGGCGTTGTAAGACCGGGGTATTTATCCGCATGAGCCATCCAGTCAAACTTACCCGAATCCACGATGGCCCCACCCACCGCAGAACCATGGCCGTCCATGTACTTCGTCGTAGAGTGCGTCACAATATGCGCTCCCCATTCAATTGGACGGCAGTTCACTGGTGTTGCAAAGGTGTTGTCGATAATGAGCGGCACCCCATGGGCGTTTGCTGCCGCTGCGAACTTTTCAATGTCGAGCACGGCCAGCGCTGGGTTAGCAATGGTTTCGCCAAACACCACACGCGTATTAGGTTTGAAAGCAGCTTCAAGTTCTTCTGGTGTGCAATTCGAAGGAACAAAGGTAGCCTCGATACCCATCTTTGCCATGGTCACCGCAATCAGGTTATAGGTACCACCATAGATTTCTGAGCTGGACACAATGTGTGAACCCGCTTCGCAAATGTTGAAGAGCGCGAAGAAGTTCGCCGCCTGGCCGCTGCTCGTAAGCATGGCCGCCGTGCCACCTTCCAGCTCGCAAATCTTTTTTGCCACGGCGTCATTCGTGGGATTCGCAAGACGGGTATAGAAATAGCCGGCTTCAGCCAGGTCAAAGAGTCGACCCATATGCTCGCTCGTAGCATAGCGCCACGTCGTATTTTGATAAATTGGTACCTGGCGTGGCTCGGCATCACCAGGCTTCCAGCCTCCTTGCACGCATAAGGTTTCCGTTGTCTGCGTCATTGTCTGCTTCCTTCCTTGGAAAAGTAATTAGTGCATTATAACTGCAAACGACAATTCCCAGTAAAACAATAGATAAATGGTTTTAATTACATTGCTAGTGTAAGGTCAAAGGGCAAAAGATCGAGAATATCCTTTTGCACGTCAATGCCATCATACACTTCCACAAGCTCCAAGCCGTCATCCCCCAGTCGAAACACGCAACGCTCCGTCACATAGAGCACTTCCTGGCCGTTATCATGAGCATTCTGAGCTGAAAAACTGATGGCGGCAACATGGTCGACCAGTTTGGGGATACGCCCCTCTTGCGCAATTTTCACCACACCGTAATGGTCTTCGATTTCCAAGCCACCAGCACTAAAACTAAAGCAGAAGACCACCTTGCGCGTGGTTTGCGTAATGTTAGCAAAGCCGCCAATGCCCGCCAGTTTACCGGGGCTGAAATGGGCATTCACATTACCTTCCCTGTCAACCTCGAGCGCACCCAAGAAACAGATATCCAGCCCACCGCCATCATAGAAGTCAAACATCTGGGCGGTCGAGCAAATGCTATGCGCGCCAACGGCAGAGCCAAAGGCGGCACCCGTGGTAGGCATGCCCCCAAAGGCGCCGTCTTCCACGGTCATCGTCACGCGGCTGAGCAAACCCTTCTTCGCAGCTTCAATGCTGACTCCTTCGGGAATGCCAATGCCAATGTTTACCACCATACCTGGCTCAAGCTCTTCCACGGCACGCTTAGCAATACGCGTACGCACGGGGCTTTCTTTCGCCGGCTTGTTGGTAAGCACATACTCGGTTATTTCTTCGGCCGTCATGAAGCGGTCGCCGCAAAAAGATGGATTGTAGTCATCAACACCGAGCACGGGGGTTTGTTCGGGGCACAGCACAATGTAGTCAACCAGCGCCATGGGAACAATGCTTTCCCAGGGACGACGCTTTTCGGTAATGCGTTCCACCTGCACAATTACAATGCCACCGTTGCGCTTAACTGCCTGACAAAGCGAAAGGGCGTCCACCACGCAGCTTTCTTTTTCCATCGTAATATTGCCGAAGCGGTCGCAGCTTGAAGCCTTCAGAAGCGCCACATCGAAAGCGGGCACCTTGTACTTCAGGTAACGCTGCCCATCAATTTCGATGTCGGTTACCCAATCTTCGGTGGCAAGGTCATTCAGCTTGCTGCCGCCTTGCCGTGGGTCTACAAATAAGTTCAAGCCGCTTTTGGTTATGTAGTAGTCGCTGCCACGGGCCGCTTCACGCGTCATATGCGAAAGCGCACCCAGTGGGAAGTTGTAGCCTGCAACCTTGTTTTCAAGGACTGCTTTTTCCGAACCAGGCATAGTGGGAAAATGGCTAATCATCAGCGCTTTCGTAGCACCATTGGTAACGATGCGTTCACAGTCGGAGTTTTCTTCCCAGTTGCCAAAACCTGACGAGCAATAGAGCGTAAGGTCGTGCGGGCTGCCTGTTTCTTCATAGCGATTGGCTAAGGCACCGAGCAGCTCGAGTGGATTAGCAAGAGCAAGAAAGGCATTCACTCCAATAAGCGATCCATCCTTGATGTGGGCTACCGCTTCTTCGGCGCTTACAAACTCTGCCATAGAGGCCCCCTTGCCTAAAGCTTGCTTTCTAGCCTTTATTGTATAACGAGCCGCTGCTTTGAAGGTCAGCAAATTCAAGGTGCCGGACGAGGCAGGCGGCACGCCAAGACAAACAAAACTAGACAGAAAGGCGCAAGTTCCGATAAAGTAAACAACTCCCGAAAGCCTTTTGAAATCGCCGGGCTTTTGTAAACGAAAGGAATATCATGCCAGTTCGCATACCGGACGCCCTACCTGCTACGTCTACTCTAGAAAGCGAAAACATATTCGTCATGACTGAAACGCGCGCTATGCATCAGGACATTCGTCCGCTGCGCGTGCTGCTCCTTAACCTCATGCCCACCAAAATCGTTACGGAAACGCAGCTCATGCGAAAGCTTTCTAACACACCCTTGCAGATTGAAATCGAACTGCTTCGCATGGCGAGTCACGATGCAAGCAACGTTGCTCCTGAACACCTGGAAACCTTTTATCGTACCTTTGAAGAAGTCCGCGAAAACCGCTATGACGGCCTTATCGTAACGGGCGCGCCCGTTGAAAAACTGGATTTCGAAGATGTGGACTACTGGGATGAGCTCTGCGACATTTTCGAATGGTCACGGACCAATGTGTATTCCTGCCTGTTCATTTGTTGGGGCGCCCAAGCTGCCATGCAGTACTTTTACCACATCGCCAAGCACGACCTACCTGAAAAGATGTTTGGCGTCTTCCCCCACCGCCTCATGAAGTCCACGAGCCCCCTCGTGCGCGGTTTTAACGACATATCCTATATGCCTCATTCGCGTCATACTGAAGTGCGCTACGAAGACATTGTGGCCAACCAAAACCTCGAAGTTATTACTTATTCCGACGTAGCGGGTCCTTCAATCGTGAAGAGCACCGATAGTCGGCATTTCTTTGTGTTTGGCCACCCGGAATACGACCACGACACACTCAAGCGCGAATACGACCGCGACATAGCCGCAGGCCTAGACATCAAGATTCCTGCGAACTACTACCCCGATGACGACCCCACGCGTGAACCGCTGGTCCAGTGGCGTGCCGAAGCTCAGCTGCTCTATACGAACTGGCTTAATTACTACGTCTATCAGGCAACACCATACGACCTGAATGAATTGTAGTCTTACGCCAAATCGTACATGATGTGCCATCGTTTACACTAAGCTAGAACATGCACGAAGCGAAAAGGTATCTATGACGGACGCACAAAAACAAAACAGGGCAAAACTTATTGAGTATTTCCAAGCAGGCTGTAAAAAACGTCAGACGCTTGGCTTTGAACTTGAGCATATTTTGTTGCATCGTGGCAGCGATGCTCCCGTTAGCTATTCCGAGCCCGGCGGCATTCACGATGTCTTAGAGCGCTTAAGCCCCCACTACCGTAAAGTAATCTATGAGGGCGACAACATTGTTGGACTTGTTCGCTGCTATGAAACCATAACGATTGAACCTGCTGGACAGCTCGAAATATCTGCTGGACCGTATGAAAGCGTTGCAGAAGTTGAAGAAGCATATGACGACTTCCGCCAGCTTCTTGACCCCATTCTGGACGACTTCGACCTCTACGCGCCCCTTGTGGGCTATAACCCTTCCGCGCGAGCATCTGACTTGGAGCTTGTTCCCAAGGATCGCTATAAGTACATGAGTGAGTTTTTGGGTAATCAAGCCTATCGTTCCATCTGTATGATGCGCGGCACGGCAAGTCTTCAGATATCCGTGGACTACGAAAGCGAAGAAGACGCCTTGCTCAAGCTTCGCGTGGCCGAAAAACTGACTCCTATTTTGGCGCTCATCAGCGACAACGTTGCCGTATTCGAATGCGCCCCCACACAGGGGCATCTCGCGCGCACGGGGGTGTGGTCTGGCATGTGGCAAGACCGCGTGGGTATTATTCCAGGCTCGGTTGACCCCGCGTTTAGTTTTTCCGACTATGCTGACTATATCATGACGCGCGAAGCTATTTTGGTACCTGACAGCGCAGCAGAAGGTGGCTGGCGTTTCGTTGCAAACCAGACTTTTGACGAAATCTATGCTGAACGTGTTATGACCGATGAAGAACTTGAGCACGCGCTTTCGATGGTATGGCCCGACGCACGCATCAAACAATTTGTTGAAATTCGCCCTGCTGATGCCATGCCACCTACGTACTCCTATGCCTACACCGCCCTTGTTCGCAGCCTGTTTTACAACACCGAAGCGCTCATGCAGCTTGATACCGAAATGGCTCAGGTGGACTTCGACGCCATGCACGCCGCAAAAAATGCCCTTATGAAAGATGGGTATGATGCAAAGGTCTACGGAAAGCCCGCATCGTATTGGGCAGATTTAATCTTGGAAAAAGCGTACGCTTGTGCAACAGAAGAGGATCGCACTTACCTTGAACCCCTGGCACAGCTTATTCGCGAGCGCAAAACACTTGCCGAATCGTAAACCCTAGCCAAAAAGACTCATAAGTGCCACAAGCGCGGGAATGGTCGCAAAGGACATAAAGGTTGAAATAACGGTGCCTTTCGCGGCCAACTTCCCTTCCATACCATAACTTGCCACAATAACTGAAGCGATACTGCCCACGGGCATGGCGAAAGCAATAACAAACACACCAAGCACCGTGGCATCGGGCACCACATTGCGCAGCAGGGCATAGAGCACAATAGGAACCACGAGCTGGCGCATGATGGTAACCACGTAGATACGCCACTCGCCAAGCGCGTCACGCAGCGAACAGGTTGCCATAATATAGCCCACCATCATCATGGCCACGGGTGCGGTAATGCTGCCCACATAGGAAAGCGACTCAGTGAGCAAATTAGGCAGGTGCACACCCGAAAGGAACAACAAAACCGCAAGGGCACTGGCAACCAAAGGGCCCGACAACATGGCGCGCAAGTCCACTCTGGTTGAAACGCCTGCCACACGCGTACATACAATCACACCGAAGCTATACAGCACCAGGTTAAGCGGCAAGAGGAAAACCGCAATTATAAAGGCTGCTTGATTGCCAAAAATAGACGACGAAACGGCAATACCAATGAAAGAGAGATTGGTAAGGGTACCCATAAACAAGTATTCGCCCTTATCGGCCTTGGGTGTGCGCAGAACAGTATTGCACAGCCACGACACAATAAGCAATCCGAAATAGAGGGCGAGGCCGTACACAAAGGATTGCGCAACCAAGCTTCCACCTGAACTGCGGTCGAGATGAGCAACCGAGGCAATAATCATGCAGGGCAAGGTAATGTTGAGCAGTATTTTCGACATGCGCGTATGAACATGTTCGTCATACCAATTCAGGCGCGCCGCAATAAAACCTGCAGCCGCTGCGGCAAGCAACACAATCATCGCTGTTATTGCTGAACTTAAATCTGCCATTAACTACTGTATACCTGTCTCATTGTCTGTAGGGATAATCACTAAGCATCACCTGGAAGGACAGCCTATAACCTGCTTGCGACGGCATCGATAAAGTCAGACGTCGAAAGCTTCTGCGGATTCGGCAGCTTCGTAATAGCCGCTAAGTCGCCCGTCATTTGTCCCGCTTCTATGGTAGC
The DNA here is from genome assembly GCA_017459805.1 of Eggerthellaceae bacterium. Classification (GTDB taxonomy): domain Bacteria; phylum Actinomycetota; class Coriobacteriia; order Coriobacteriales; family Eggerthellaceae; genus CACXMZ01. The sequence continues at coordinate 474 of JAFUCE010000038.1, read as the reverse complement.
AAGCGTTGCCTGCTCGAGGCGGTTCGCAAAATCAACCAAGTCGGGCAGTTCATCGAGTTCGCCGCGCTTGCGCAATGCCCCACTCCAGGCAAAGATGGTAGCGACCGAATTCGTCGAGGTCTCTTCGCCTTTAAGGTGTTTGTAGTAGTGGCGCTGCACCGTTCCGTGTGCCGCTTCAAATTCATAGGTACCATCAGGCGAAACGAGCACACTTGTCATCATGGCAAGGCTTCCAAAGGCGCTGCTAACCATGTCGCTCATTACGTCGCCGTCGTAGTTTTTGCAGGCCCAGACAAAGCCGCCTTTGCTCTTCATCACGCGCGCCACGGCATCGTCGATAAGCGTATAGAAATAGCTGATGCCCGCATCTTCAAAGCGCGCCTTGTACTCTGCCTCGTAGAGTTCAGCAAAAATATCCTTGAAGCGATGGTCGTAGGTTTTGCTAATCGTGTCCTTAACCGAAAACCACAGATC
>JAFUCE010000037.1 GCA_017459805.1 Eggerthellaceae bacterium | reverse complement strand
TCATCGACTGAGCCTGGTCGATATGGCGCTGGCGAATGCCACTGGCGCGCACACTCCAGGTCTGGTCGATTTCATGCGCAGGCTTGTAGTACCAGTAAGTGTCGGGCGACAGGTCCGGTGCCACACGCGGAAGCATGGCCCCCTTCTTTTCTTCCAGGAAGAAACGGCGCATGACTGGGTCAACGCCTGGCGTCGTGCCCGAAAGAATGGACGTGGACGATGTCGGTGCCACCGCCAACAGGTAGGCATTACGCATGCCTTGGGCTGCCTTGGCACGCACAGCTGCCCATTCGGAGCCGGTATAGTCGCGCTTGTCAAAGTAGGCGCCGCTTTGCCATTCGCTTCCTTCAAAGAACTGATAGCTCCCCTTTTCGGCCGCAAGATCAGCTGAAGCTTCGATAGCAAAGCGATTAATACGCTCGAACACTTCGTCAACGTAGGTCAGATGGGCTTCGCTTTCCCAATGAATGCCAGCCTTGGCAAGCATATGGTGGTAGCCCGAAACACCCAGCCCGATGCTACGGAATTTGTGATTGGTAATACGTGCATATTCAAGCGCATAGAAATTCAGGTCGATAACGTTGTCGAGCGCGCGCACGACCGTGCGAACCACATGGCGCATGGTTTCGTCGTCTTCAACGGGCAAATGCCCCAAAGAAAGGCTGGCCAGGTTGCACACCACGAATTCACCAGGGCGTGTGGTTGTAACCACGACCGTGTCGCCCGCGTTGGTATGCACCTCGGTCGACACCGACTCGATTGGTGCCATGACCTGGGCAATTTCGGTGCAAAGGTTCGAACAATAGATGATGCCGCGGTGCGGGTTGGGGTTGGCGCGATTAACCGTGTCGCGGTTAAAGGTGAAGGGCGTGCCCGTTTCCACGGCGCTCTTCAGAATAAGACGCACGATTTCCTTGACGGGCATGCTCCGCTTGGGAATGCGCGGGTCGTCCACACACTCCTGGTAGCGGCGTTCCCACTCTTCCCCGAAGTAGTCTTCGAGCGCATAGCCCTTCACAGTAAGAATGTCGTGCGGGCACATCATATGCCATTCGGCTTCCATGTTTTCCTTGGCAAGCTTCCAAAACAGGTCGGGATAACACACAGCCGGGAAGACGTCGTGGGCCTTCATGCGGTCGTCGCCATTGTTGGTACGCAGCTGCAAAAATTCCGGCAGGTCCTTGTGCCAAACATCCAGATACACCGCAACGGCACCCGCGCGCATACCGAGCTGGTCAACGGCCACTGCCGTGTCATTCACAATGCGAATCCAGCGCACGACACCACCAGCGGCACCTTCGAAACCACGAATCGTGCCGCCCGTCGCGCGCACCTTACCAAAGTACAAGCCCATGCCGCCGCCAAACTTTGACACCTTCGCAAAGTTGTCGATCGAGCGATAAATGCCGTCGAGGCTGTCGGGCACGGTGTCAATAAAGCAGCTGGACAACTGATGATGCGGCTTACGCGCATTTGAAATGGTGGGTGTTGCCATGGTCACCTGAAGCTGCGAGAGCATGTCGTAGAAGCGCTTGACCCAGCCCATGCGATCTTGTTTTTCTTCCATGGCCAGATGCAGCGAAATACCCAAAAACATTTCCTGGGGTGACTCCAGCGGCACATGCTGACGCGTCGTAATAACATAGCGTGAAAGAAGCAGATCAAGCCCTGAATAAGTAAAAAGTTCGTCGCGCTCGGGCACGATATAGCTTTCTGCAAGGTCGAGCTCTTCCTTGGTGTAATGTTCCAAAATGTAGGCGCCATAAAGGTTTTGGTCGACCAGGTAGCGCACCTTTTCGTAGAAGTTACCAATACCGCGCGCATCGCATTCGGCAACGAGTTCAGAATAGAACTTAAACGCCAACAGACGCCCCGCAATGAATTCCCACTTGGGCGATTCCTGCGTGGTCAGTTCAACCGCCGCACGCACGAGCGCTTCGGTGCGTTCTTCCTGCGTCATGTCGGACTTCAAAAAACTACGATACTTCGCCGCAAGCGCAACCAGAGAATACTTGCTGTCGTCAAAGTCCTTTTGAATCTTGTCCAGGTATTCGTCAAGCCCTTCAGGGCCTTCTACGGCATCAACGATAGTGCGGCGTGCAACACGCAATTCGCTGCGATTATGCCTATACAGAATGTACGAACGCGCCTCGGCAAAATAGCCCTTTTCCATAAGGGATTCTTCGACCTGGTCCTGGATGGCTTCAACACTCGTTGCGCCGCGCGCCTCCATCTTTTGCTCGACCAGTTCAAGCAATGCCTGCAGTTCTTCTTCGGTTGGTTCCTTGCCCTGGTCACCAAAGGCTTTGCTCATAGCGTTTTTGATTTTCGAGCCATCATAGGGCTCAATAGCACCACTACGTTTCGTAATGTTCATATACTCTCCTTGTATTTCGTTTATATGATGCGCGCTCAACCTTTGAAGCACTGCCTCAAAGGAAGAATTCCTCTGTTAGGTATTCACGCTATTCTACGTGAGAAAAAACGAATTGCTGGCATGAAGCCCGCATTTAGCTGATAACAACATCTAGTGTCCACAACTATAGCGAGATCAACTTATAGTGGTGACAATGAGACGCGAAACGAAGCGCAGGGCTTTGTCTGAGTAACACGATCGCGCTTGGGGCGGGCTTGCGCCCACGCTTGAGCTAGAACGGAAGGGCGTAGGGGTCGGAGAGTTGATGAATGCGCGTAAGGGAACGAACGCGCACACCCACCTCATCTGCCAACATGGCATCTAATAGCGCATTGGGTCGCATGCTCCCCTCTTCGCGCGCCAGCAGGGCAAACTGTATACTGTCGCCTTCAATCTTTGGCCCCGCCACCAAGTAATCAGGCACGGACAGCACCTTTTCCTTACCTTTGCGCGTAATGGTAATAAAGGGTGGAGCCATCAAAGGCCCCGACAGCTCGCCATCGATGCGTGCTTCATAGAGCGACACGGGGTAGGCATTGCTTGCCGCGGGGGCACTTCGTTCAATGTATTCGCACGACACAATAAAGAGGTCAGGCACGGACGCATCGCGCAGGGCCAAATGTGCTTCTTCGGGCGGAATGTAGCTCGTAAGATACACATCAAAGAGTTCACGTTCGCCCCCGACGCCCACGGGCAAGGCAGCGCCAAAGGCTATTTTCATATGGGGTGAAAAGCCCTGGGTGATGGCATAGGGTAAAGCGGCGCGGCGGACAACGCGCTCAAGCGCATGGGCAACTTCCAGGTGGGACAGGTAGGCCGCGCGCCCTCGTTTGGCAAAGCACACCCGAAGGCGGAAGGTATCCTGAGGCTGGTTTTTACGCGGAGCCTGCAAAATGGCATAAAGCTTTTCGGTATTTTGCAAAGGACTCATCCGCGGCTCTCCTGGATAAGGAGGTCAGTATTAAGGTCTTGGCACAAGCTACAACCCGTACAAGACGTGAAGGTACAGTCGGGCGTTGTCGTCCCTTCAAGCGCTTTGCGGTATTCGCTGCGCAGGTACGCCAGGCTCACGCCACAGGAAATATGTTGCCAGGGCAAAACTTCACGCAGCTCAAAACTGCGCTGAGCCATGGCGTCAACATCTAGGCCGCAGGCTGCAGCACTTTCGCGCCACGCGTCTTCGCGAAAATGTTCCGACCACGCATCAAAGCGGCTCCCCCGTTCCCAAGCACCCTGCAAAAGGTCTGCGCATTCACGCCCACCACGGCTCATAACCGCTTCCACAAAACTGGTGGCGGGGTCGTGCCAGTTCACCCGTACGGCCTTATATTTCACGGAATGACGCAGAAGGTTTACCCGGCGCATGGCTTCCTCGGGCGGAATCTGGCCACACCATTGGAAGGGCGTCTGCGCTTTCGGCACAAATAAGGCGCAGGACACGCTTATCTGAATGCGACCACGCTGGTCGGGCGGCGTGGCTTCACGGGCATAGTCGTAAGCACGCTGGGCGAGGCTTGCGATTCCCTTGACGTCTTCGTCGGTTTCGGTTGGGAGGCCCAACATGAAATACAGCTTACAGCGGCGCCACCCTGCCTTAAAGGCAGCCGTGATAGCGTTGAATAAATCGTCTTCGCTTACATTTTTATTAATAACATCGCGAAGGCGCTGGGTGCCCGCCTCAGGGGCAAAGGTCAAACCGCTACGCTTCTCACCCGCCACCAGTTTAGCCATGTCCACGCCAAAGGAATCCAGGCGCTGGGACGGAATTGACACCCGAATGCCCGTGCCTGAAAGCTCCGTCCCTAAACGCGAAAGTATTTGTTCAATCTGCGAATGATCCGTAGTTGAAAGCGAAGTCAGACTTACCTCGTCATAGCCCGTTTCCTTTAAACCCTGCAAAACGCTTTGCACAATGTTTTCCGCACTTCGCTCGCGCACCGGCCGGTAGGTCATCCCCGCCTGGCAAAAACGACAGCCGCGGGCGCACCCACGCAATATCTCAACATTTAGGCGGTCATGTACCAGGTCGGCAAAGGGAACCACGCAAGGCTCCCAGCCACTCGATTCCGCAAAACCGTCCCAGACGCGCTTCTGCACAAAGGCAGGAGCAAGGTCAATACTTGGCTTAACAAGCGCGCCGGTTTCCGCGGGGTTTTCAGAAGCAAGGTACAAGCTTGGAACATAGGTGCCAGGAATCTGGGCAAGTTCGACAAGTATTTCTTCGCGCGTCTTTCCCGCGCGACGTCCATCGCGCACGCAGGCCACCATTTCAACAACCCATTCCTCCCCTTCGCCGATGCACATGCAATCGAAGAAAGGCGCGTAGGGTTCAGGGTTGTAGGTGCAGGGGCCACCTGCCATCACGATGGGGTCGGTTTCAGACCGGTCGCAAGCACGCAGGGGAATACCCGCCAAGTCCAGGGTTTCAAGCACGTTGGTTGCAGCCAGCTCATGCGGCAGAGTTATGCCCACACAGGTAAATTCGCGCAGAGGCGCACAGCTTTCAAGCGAAAACAGCGGCAGACCCTCTTCGCGCATGATGTCGGCAAATTCTGGATCGGGCAAAAAAGAACGTTCGGCCCACATGCCCTGTGCCGCGTTGACCGCATTGACCAGAATACGAATTGCTTGATTTGCCTGACCAAGCTCGTAGGTGTCGGGATAGACCATGCAAAAGGAGGCATCGCTCGGGTCGTCGGTATCATAGCGGTGCACGGCTCCGAATTCATGGTTAATATAGCGCACCGGACGTGCTACCCGCGGAAGCAATTCAGAAAGCTGTGGCCATAAATCGGTCATTACTTGTTTCGGCCATCCTTTGTGCTACGCCTGGAAAGCGCGCTGCCAATTATATTTTTGCCAAGTTCAGACGGCGTTTGCCCCGTCACTTCACAAAAGCTGTCGACTGCTTTTTTACCCAATTCAGAGGGGCTTGTTCCTGCGGCGTCGGCTACGTTATTGACAAAGCCCTGCACGGCAGGAGCAGCACGACCTGCAATATCTCGTGCCTTTGTTGCAGCGCTGCGCAAATAGTTTTGCGCAACTGCTTTCGCGCCACTTACCGGGTTCGATTCATTACCAGCAATAGCAGCCACTTTTTCAGCTTCAGCGCGCGCGGCGTCCATGGCTTCAGAAAGCGGTTTTCCCTCCCCCACACTCGACTCAAAATAGGCTATGGCAGCGCGACCCATGGCCTGCGTACCAGCAAAACCTATGCCGCCCTTCAAAGCCCAGCCAAAGCCGGGAACGGCACCGACAATCTGGCGCGCCGCCGTACGACAAGCAAAGGCACCTGCAACCACAGCCGCCAGTTCCTTGGCACGCTCCATGCCCATTTTCTGCCCGTAGGCAGCGGCTATTTGCAGCACCATTTTCGCCTGGTTGGCCGTCATAACGGGCATGTCGGCACCGGGAATAAACAGCACAGCACCAATGGCAGCATTCTGCACTGACGTCGCTTGGACCGCATCCAAGGCCAAGGGCTTGCGCACAAAGGGAAAGCAGAGCGCGAAAGCAAGACGCTTGTCCTTAAAGACGTCAACAATCCACGCCCCCATGCTCTCGCGCAGGTGTACTTCACGTGCTGAATCAAGTGGGTACGGCTCCTTGAAATAATCGTCATCGGTTGGCAAACCTTCAGCGTTCGTTTCTATAAGAGGCGCGATAAGGTCCTGCTCAATCAGGGGGAAACCTGTCGTCTGCGCCATCGAAGTGACAATACTAGGCATGGTCGTGAGCACCAACACAGGTATCCCCGACGCCCGTACGGATGAAGCAAGGGCGCCCGTGTATTCGCTGAAACCAGCAACAATGAGTGCCATGTCGCAGGCATGAGGCAGCTGCACCTGAGCCCCGTCATAGTAGGAAGAATAGACGCGCGCGTTTGCTTCCGTAGAAGAAAAACTGCTCTTAGCGAAATCGAGCACATCTTCGGGGGCAGACGGGTCAAGCAGCAAGGCCACGCATACCGGCATTTGCCGCGCAGCATCAATGTCACCAAAGGTGTCCATGACTTCTTTTACATCTATAGGCAAGCCAGCCATGTTTCCTCCTTATGCCCTAGCGCGCGCTGTGCGCCCACACGGAACCTACTACACCCAGCAGCATAAAATTAACGACCATAAACGACGAACCGAAACTTACAAAGGGCAGCGGAATACCCGTAATGGGCATCAGCCCGCATGTCATACCAATGTTCTCCAGAATCTGGAACAGCCACATGCCCGCCGTACACATAACAATAACAGTACCAAAAATATCGGCCGCGTTATAGGCAATATGAAAACAAATGAGTAACAAAGCAATATAGAGCAGAAGCAGCATCATGGCGCCCACGAAACCAAGCTCTTCAGCGAGCACGCAGAATATGAAGTCGGTCGGTGCTTCAGGAAGATAACCCAAGGTCGACTGCGTAGCCTGCATGTAACCCTTGCCAAAAAAGCCACCAGAACCAATGGCAATTTGGGCTTGTTGCAAGTTGTAACCGTCGCCTGTGGGGTCATAGCTGTTATCCAAAAACACCAGGAGGCGCGCACGCTGGTAGTTTTTCAGCAAAACATCATGGCCCATGGCGTTGTCCAGAATCGGGTCGAGGGTAAACAAGGTCACGATGCCGAGCGCTGCAATCGCCAAAAGGATAATGATGAACTTAGGTTTAGCACCGCCTACCAACAGGGCAATACCCGCAATAAAGATATAGACCAGGCCCGTTCCCAAGTCGGGCTGCGTCATAATGCACACGAAGGGAATCATCATGATACCGAGCGACTTTAAAAACTCAATAGGTTCATCAAGCTTACCCTTGTAACGCGCCACGACGGCAGCGTCGAGCAAGATGACGGTAATCTTGGCGAATTCACCTGGCTGTAACTGCGGCAAAGGCCCAATTTTGACCCAGGAAGTCGCCCCCATGGTATTCACGCCGATGCCGGGCACATGGGGCATCAGGATGAGCACGGCGTTGATGATGATGAACAAGACCATATAGTGGGACAAGCCGCGGTAGTCCACGCGGAACAGGATAAGCATGAGCACCGCGCCCACAATAACGCCACCTGCCTGACGCGAAAAACTATAGTCTTCGTTTCCGTGGACCGCCGAATACACCACCGCCAAACCGTAGAGGGAAAGCAGGGCTGCTACCAGCAAAAACGGTATATTAAGATACTTGAAACGTCGCGTTGGCTTGCCGGTGTCCAAGTCTCGTTCCACTGCCTGGAGAGGCTGAATTTGAGCGAGTGATTCTGCCATACTCCCCTCCTTCCTTTAGTCGGTGCGTCCGATTGGTGCATAGGAATAGTCTTCACCATAGGAACTGTAATCATAGCCATAGACATCTTCGTAGCTATAGCCCTGGGCGCCCCACTGGTCTTCGCTTGACTGAGTCAGTTCTTCGAGCCGCTTCTCAAGCAGTTCGGGGTCTGCCGCCTGCGTTGTCCAATGCGTGGGCTGGAACTCTTTGGGAAGCGTGCCGTTGTCGTAGGCCATGGCCGCTTCGAGTACCGCAATCGACATGGGGATGGACGAGGTGTAGGTGGTTGGGCCTTCTTCGCAGACGGTCGCTACCACATATTTTGGATCGTCATAGGGTGCATAGCAGGCAAAAAGACTGTAGTCCAGCTTGCCAAACACTTCTGCGGTACCCGTCTTGCCGGCAACCTCATATTTCACATCATCTGACAAAAAACGTTCGTAGTCATTAAGCGTCATTACCTCACGTAAACCCTTGCGTACCAGCTTGATATGCTCTTCTTCCATGTGCGGCTCATACAAAATTTCAGGCGTATGCTGGATAACTACTTCCCCAAAGGAATTGCGCACTTCTTTGAGCAGATGGGGTTTATACACCGTACCGGTGGCAATACCAGCATAGCCACAGGCAATCTGCAACGGAGTGGTAAGCACATAGCCCTGTCCAATAACCATGTTGGTATAGTCGCCAGCACGCCAGGCTGCTTCTTCGGGCGCATCGTGGAAGTACTCTGCTTTCCATTCCGGCGTGGGAATGCGTCCCGATGCTTCCCCATACAAGTCAATACCTGTTTGACGACCGAAGCCAAACTGCTGAATGTAGTCCTGCATGGCAGTCAGACCAAGTTCGTCCCGATGGTCGTAAAAACCCTTGCCTACATCGTAGAAAAAGGAGTCGCAGGAGTTAGCGATACCATGGATAACGTCTTGTAAGCCATGGCCGTCAAGTTCCCAGCATGCCTGGGGGAAAGAATCGCCAAAGCCAGTCCAAATGCCCGTGCAGTCCGTTTCACTCTTTTCGTCAATGATGTGGTGGTTAAGACCCGCCATGGCAGTAAAGGCCTTGAAGGTTGATGCCGCCGGATAGGCACCAGCGATTGAGCGATTCATAAGCGGGTAATGCGACTTTTCGGTATTAAACTCTTCCCATACGCTTTCAGAAATACCGCCCACAAAGCTTCCTGGTGCATAGGTCGGATAGTTCGCCATGGCAACAATCGAGCCGTCTCTGACGTCCAGACAGACAATCGCGGTTGCCGTACACGCGCCCCCAATAACATAGTTTGCCGCGGTTTCGTCGGCAACCTGTTGAACCGAACCTTTGATAGTAAGATACACGTCATTACCACGTGTGGGGTCCGTTTCTGACAGAACTTGCAATACATTGCCCGACGCATCGATGAGCATGGTGCGCGATCCATGGTCGCCCGAAAGCACGTCGTCAAAGGATGCTTCAATACCGTTTTTGCCCACGATATCACCCGACTGGATATCGCGCCCTTCGGGAACATTCTTCAATTCTTCTTCTGAAACAGTTCCGGTATAACCCAGAACATGGGCAGCAAGCGTGCCATAGGGGTAGACGCGCATCGTCCTGTTTTCGCAACTCACACCAGGAAAGGCGTCAGCGTGTTCGCCAATGAAAGCAAGGTTGCGCAAACTCACGTCGCCTGCAACCACACGGGTGTTTTGCGCACCTGACGAAGCATTCAAAATGCGCTGGCGCACCACAGGGGCCGGAATACCCAAAAGAGCCGAAAGGCGACCGATGACGTCGCGGTTGTTTGCCACTTCGGCATCTGCCAACACGGTAAAAGCCGAACGATTCTTGATGAGTGCTTCTTCGCTGTATTCGTAGATCTGACCACGCGGCGCAGGCTTGTACACCGTGGTAAAGAGGTTTTGCTGTGCTTTGCGGGCAAACTCTTCCTGTTGCATAATTTGCATGCTCCACAGCTTAGCGCTCAGCGATCCAAACACGGCCGCAGCAAATACAGCTACGGCAACAAAGCGCCCCCGAAGCGGTTCGGCAGGCGTGCCCACAATTGCTTCCTCTTCAGGAACCTGCACGGGTGCCTTGGTGCCAAAGCCCGTCGACTGTTCTTCGGCAACCACACCAACCGTATTAATAGCATTAACGTGCTGCTTGCTTACAGCTCTTTGAGCTTGGCCTTCCCTCCTGCGGCGTAAGAAAACAACGACGCCCACGGTCAAAACAATAAGGGTAACTATGCCTGCAATAAGCGCAAAAAGCATGCTTGAAGTCCTAGCGTAAATTTCCCACCGTGTGTGCTGTTGGCCCCTGCGCGGGCGGCGCCAGCAAACGATGGATAAGCACATAGGCCAAAACGGCTAAAACACAGTCATAGAGGCTTTCGGGAATAGCAATAAGCCTAAAAGCATCGATGGCTGAATAGGTCGAAGTCATAGCAACCATAAACGCGGCATGAAGGAAATGAATGAGGATGGTGAAGCCTACAACAATAATGCAGGACACAAAAAGCGTTCCGTTTCCAAATGTTTTTTGCGCAAGGTTGATAAGGGCCGCCGATATAAGCAAGATAAACGACAGCGAACCAACAGGGCCATAACCCAGCAAATCGCTTGCAAGGCCTAAGAAAAACACGATGATATACGCCGGCGGCCCAGAAAGAATCATCGAAATGGTTACCGCATACACGATAATGAAATTAGGCATCGTTTGGGCAATAGCGATGTTTGGTGCGAGGACCACCTGCAACACCAGCGCTACGAGCGCACCTAAGATAGCTATGCCAATTCTCATGTTCACTGATAAACCTGCCCGCCATCATAGCCGCTGTAGTAGTCGGTCGAATAAGAGTCATCGGTATAGTAAAGACCAGCCAAGGCGTCATCTTGGTTTTCTTCATCGGACTCTTCATCTTTTTCTTCGTAGGGTGATGTCATTGCGGTGACCACGAAGACTTCTTCAAAGACCTTATCGCTTCCCGTAGGCTCGACAATAATTTTTCGCGTGGTAGCGCCTGCCTCCCCTTCAACCTTAAGCACGGTACCCACCATGATGCCGCTATAGTAGCCACCGCCCAAACCTGAAGTAAGGAGAACTTCACCAGGTTCCACTTCGATTTCGTCGGAAATGTCTTCAAGATAGAGCAGGCCTTCAAGCGAGCCGACAACAATGCCTTCTTCGCGGTTTGACTGGATAATAACTGCCACACCCGACTGGGAATCTTGGATAAGGCGAATGTCGGCCGTGTGTTCGGTGGTAGCCACCACTTGCCCAATAAGGCCAGACGATGCCATAACGGGAAGCCCCGCGCGCACGCCGTCGGCGCTTCCAACGTCAATGGTAAGGACGCGGTTCCACGCATCAATTGAACGTGACAAAATACGACCCGAAATACCCTGGGCATTATAGGTGGTCTTGACATCGAGAAGCCCTTCAAGGCGAATGGCTTCCTGGCGATATTCTTCGAGTTCTGCAATGGTTTGGCGCAGCTGCTGGTTTTGTTCGCGGAGGGCCGTGATTGAATTCTGGTCTACCGTTGCATCGGTAATAGCCTTGCCAATGCTTTCTTCACCAGCAGAAATACCACCCGAAACCACTTTGAGCGGGCTCACAAGGCCCGAAACCGAATGCTGGATGGCGTGGATGGTTCCACCCTCACCTTCGCGCGCATACAAAGTTACACAGGCAAGCGATAAAACCAGAAGAACGGTCAACACTAAAGCAGACCGTTCCCCCGTAGATCCTTGTCCAAACCTGGAAGGCATAAAAAGCGCTAGGCCCCCTAGCGGGTTCGCATAAGCGTTTGCTTCAATGCAGTAGGCGTTTCAAGCACCTTCAAGCAACCCATAACCACATTGGTAAGTGCCGTTTCGCTTACCCAAACAGGGATTTCAAGTTGCTGGGTAAGATAGCGATCCAAGCCAGATAGCAAGCCGCCGCCACCGGTAAGCAAGATGCCGTTTTGGATAATGTCGCTTGCTAAGTCGGGGTTGGTCTTCTTGAAGGTTTCCTTGATATGAAGCACCATTTCGTCAATGGGTGCCTGCAGGGCCGCACGCACATCTTCAGACTGGATGGTAACTTCCTTGGGCTGTTCGGTCATCATGTCCTGACCAGAAATAATCATGTCACGTTCGCGACCATCTTCAAAGGGCAGGATGGAACCGATTTTGATTTTGATAACTTCGGCGGTGCGCTCGCCAATCTTGATGCCCAACAAATCACGCAAGTACATGGCGATGGTTTCGTCCATGCGGTTGCCAGCCAAACGCAGGCTCGAACTGGTTACGATGCCACCCAAGGAAATGATGGCCACTTCGGTAGTGCCGCCGCCAATGTCAACCACCATTGAACCAGTCGGTTCTGTAACGGGAAGGTCGGCGCCCATGGCAGCAGCCATAGGTTCTTCAATCAGGTACGCCTGGCGCGCACCCGCCTGAATGGTTGCTTCAAACACGGCGCGTTTTTCAACACTCGTTGCGCCGCAGGGAATGCATACCACAATGCGCGGCTTGGGTTGCCAGGGATACTTGCGCTGCCCGGCACGACTGATAAAGGCCGAAAGCATGGCTTCCGTAACGTCGTAGTCGGCTATGACACCATCGTGCAAAGGATGTTCAGCGGAAAACGCATCGGGGGTATGGTTGATCATGTTCTTCGCTTCATGGCCAACAGCCAGCACGCGATGTGTACTCTTCTCAATAGCCACAACGGAAGGTTCGTTAATCACGATACCTTCGCCTGCAATAGCAACCAAGGTATTTGCGGTACCCAAGTCGATGGCCATGTCGTAGTTAGAAGCCATTCCGCTATTGAACCAATCCATAAAACCCATGCTGTTTACTTCCTATTCTTAAGCTTGCCTTAAAGCTTATTCTTGAGTTGACGGGAAATACAATTCGACATTAGTGAGCTTCCACCCCAAGCCATCACGCGCCATGGACACACGGTAATGCACCTGGCCACCTTCTTCGGTTGAAGCCGTTGCATATACCACTGAGGTATTCATGGAGCGTTCCACTTCGTCAATCCGAACGTTTGGGTCGGTAATGACGGGGTCAAGCATGGTCTGCACCGTGGACGAATCGATTTCTGGGGCAAAGGCGTCGTGCGCAGCGGCGTTCTTGTCGGCAAAAAGCTGCTGAACGACCGTCTGCTGACTTGGGTAGCCAAAGCCTTGGGTATAAGCCAGCACACCTGCAGCGGCCGCTAAAAGCAGAAGCATAAAAATAGCTACCAGAATCTTCAGGCCAACATTGCGGCGCTTGCGGTCTTGCTTCATAACACCGCGGCTCCACTCTTCAAGTTCTTCGTCAGAAGCGTTGAAGAAGCGCTCGCCGCCCGAAGCGTAATTGTCCTTCACGTCGTAGTCGTCGTGATAATAATGCGGATCTTCCGCGGCTGCTTCGGTGTCAGTCTGCGAATAAAGCGGTGCACCGTCGGCGGTAATGTCAAGGCCCGACATGTCGGTGCCTGTGCCTGCGTCGTCAACGGGGTCCAGGACAGCCGTTCCTTGCGCCACGGCTCCAACCGCATTTTGGTAGTCAACCGACGCAGCGTCGTTAAGGAAATAGGTCTTGTCTGCCAGTGCCGTTTCGAAGGCGTTAACAGCTTTTTCCATCTGCCCCGAGGCGGTATAGGCTTGACCGAGATTGGCATAAAGCTTGTTCTTCGTTTCAGAATCCATATAGAACTGCAAGGCACTTTCATAGGACTGCACCGCGTCGGCTGGACGCCCAAGAGCCATAAAGCAAATGCCCAAATTAAGCAGAGAATTTGCTGGATTGGGGTTAGCTTCGTCAAGGGCGGCCGAACGGAAGGCGCTCCCCGCCTCTGCAGAGTTTCCCAGCTTCAGGTTTGCCTTGCCCATGCCAATGTAGGCTTTATAGGGCGTTTCGTAACCACGGTCGGACACAGCAATTTCAAAGTGCTTCACCGCATTTTCGTAGTCGCGCAAAGCCGCATAGGCACTACCCAGGTTGTAATTCACCTGGCCAATTGCTTCATAGGCCGAATCCGACGCCGCCTGGGTGTACGCACGAATAGCTTCATCGTAGTCGCGCAGCTTCATCAAGCAGTTGCCAATACGGTGATACAACAGCCCCGTTTCACCTTCGGCAGGAACATTGGTGGCGTCCTGCAGGCAGTTGGTAAACAGCTCGAGCGCTTCACCAATATTGTTAGCGTTGTAAGCTTCCTGTGCCTTGGTATAGATTTCGGTATTCATTTAGTCGTTTGCCCCTTCGATAACGATAGACTCAATCACATCGCCAACACGCAACTGCGCGATGACGTCTTTACCTTCAATAGTCTGGCCAAACACCGTATAGTTTGGATCGAGGAAATGCTGGGCGCCCAAGCAGAAATAGAACTGCGAACCGGCGGAGTCCGGCGCCTGAGACCGTGCCATCGCAAGCGCTCCGTCTTCATGGCTGTTGTTGGGGTTGGTGCTGAACTCTTCCTTAATGCAGTAGCCGGGACCGCCCGTGCCAAGCCCAGCATAGGGGTTGTCGGCCGCAGCACGAACCTGGTCAGTGTCTAGTTCGCGCATATTTGGGTCGCCGCCCTGAACAACAAAGTCTGGAACATAACGATGGAATTTCAAGTCGTTATAAAAGCCCTTGGTAGCCAGCTCAATAAAGTTGCCAACATGAATAGGGGCGTCATTGCCAGCAAGCTGGACCCGAATGGTGCCCTTGGAGGTCGTGATAACAGCAACTTCTGCGCCATTCGGCTTATATTCTGGTG
>JAFUCE010000036.1 GCA_017459805.1 Eggerthellaceae bacterium | reverse complement strand
TATGCTTGAAAACTTAGCGCAACACTCACTTTTGTCTGTTGTACAAACACCTGCTGAGCCTCTCTTAACTCAGCAGGTGTTTTGCTAACTGTGCAAACAACTATTATTTCTTAAGCATTCGGCTGAGTTTGCAACTCAAGCGTTAGATCGCTATTTTGTCCAAAGCATATGCTTCCATTTGCGTCTTACACACGCCAGTTGGCTGTTCGAAGTAATCGGCGCTTTATTGTGCTAAAGTATAGCGAATACTAATGTAATGCTTTGACATACTCTAAAGATGAAGGGGACATCGTGGACGGCTTAATTGAAAGTATAGGTTCTGTAATCAGCTCAATTGACGGCTGGCTGTGGTCGTGGCCGTTGATTATCATCCTAGTCGGTACGCATCTGTATATGACCGTTCGAACCAAGTTTATCCAGCGCAAAATTGGTACGGCTATCAAGCTTTCCTTGACAGCTGACGAAGACGCTGAAGGAAACATCAGCCAGTTTGGCGCGCTCACGACCACGCTTTCTGCCACGATTGGCACGGGCAATATCGTAGGTGTGGCAACCGCTATTGTCAGCGGTGGCCCGGGTGCCGTGTTCTGGATGTGGATAATTGGCGTACTGGGTATTGCCACCAAGTATGCTGAAACCTATATTGCCGTGAAGTATCGCGTAAGGGACAAAAACGGCGACATGCTCGGCGGCGCCATGTTTGCGCTCGAGCGTGGTTTCGCAGGCAAGTCTTGGGCGAAGGTTGTTGCGGTTCTGTTTGCCCTGTTTGCTGCCCTTGCCTCCTTCGGAATTGGCGCAGCAGTGCAGTCCAACAGTGTGTGCGGCATTATCGACCAGTACATTCCTGGTGTGCCTATTTGGGCCATCGGCGTTGTTACTGCCCTCTTTGTAGGCTTGGTTATCTTTGGCGGCATCAAGTCCATTTCTAACGTCTGCGAAAAAATCGTGCCCTTTATGGCCTTGTTCTATGTTGTGTGCTGCTTCTTTATTATCACAATGAATGGCGCTTACTTGATTCCTGCCCTGCAGTGGATTGTGGTATGTGCCTTTAGCCCGCAGGCCATGGTGGGCGGCGGCGTTGGCTTTGCCGTCATGCAGGCCATTCGCTTTGGTGCTGCCCGCGGCTTGTTCAGCAACGAAAGCGGTATGGGTTCTGCTCCTTTGGCTGCTGCCAATGCTTCCACGAAGAACCCGGCACGCCAGGGCCTCGTTATTATGAGTGGTGCTTTCTGGGACACCGTTGTTATCTGCTTGATGACAGCGCTCACCCTGCTTACCACCATTCTTGCCAACCCCGAGCTGTCGGCTGCCTACCAGGTTACGAACACCCTCGCTGTTGGCGGCACGCCTGACCCCAGCGTAGTTGCTGCCGCAAGTGCCAACAACCCCTCCTTGGCCGAAGGCTTCACAAAGGGCCTACTCCTTACCACCACCGCTTTCAATCAGGTTCCCGTGTTTGGGCCACTCGTGCTGGTGGTAGGCATGGTGCTTTTCGCGTTCACTACCATGATTGGTTGGTCCTGGTACGGCGACCGCGTGGTTACCTACCTGCTTGGTGAAAAGGCAAAGCGTCCTTATCAGGCGATATTCCTGGCATTCATCATCCTGGGTGCGGTGGGTGGATCCGCTGCCCTTGCTTCAGCCGTTTGGGACTTTGCCGACATCATGAATGGCCTGATGGTTGTCCCCAACGTTATTGCCATATGGGCCCTTGCAAACGTCATCTCCAAGGAAACACAACACTACGTCTACGATGGCAACATTGACGACAAGGACACCGCTGAAATCCCCGAGTGGACCCGCGGCTAAAAGGACTACATTTCTAGAAATCACCCGGGGGGTCGGGATACCCTCTTTGGTCAGTTTTCGGGAGGGGACGGGATACCCTCTTTGGTCAGTTTTCGGGAGGGGTCGGGATACCCTCTTTGGTGACCG
>JAFUCE010000035.1 GCA_017459805.1 Eggerthellaceae bacterium | reverse complement strand
TCGTCATCGTCATTTTGTTCCCAACTCACCGATTCCACGACGTATGACGTTGCATATAACATCATCGTCATCGTCAATTTGTTCCCAACTCACCGATTCCACGACCGCTGATTAAAGAGTTGCTGGCACAAAATGACGGAGTTGTACGGATTTCTCCTGCTCAACTCGTACAACTCTGTCATTTCTTGCCACTTTTGAGCTCTAACACGTACAACTCCGTCATTTCATGCCAGCAAGTACCAATTTCTCTTTCGAGTGAACAGTGGCAATGGTTATCGGTTAGGGCTTGGGTGATTTGTCCCATGCTTACCGGAGCATGAACGCAAGGTAGTACGGCAACGTGAGAACGCCGTTCGCTCAGAGGAACTCTTCGAAATCCATTGGCCTCATGTATAAGATGCGTTCGGAACCGGTCGATACCCATATATGTGTGACACACTTTTCCAAGGGACTATTATCTATACACTACACTTTTTCAAGCGACTATTTACCACTTGAAGACACTTTGTCTCCTCCAAAAACGCAGTTTGCACAACGATCTCTTTGTAAAATGGCGGCGCAATGAACGACGTGTGCTTCAAGAAGAAGCGCATTACCGTTCGGATTAGTAGTCTTCTTCGAGGTTACTGTGGGCGAAGGCGTCGGCGCTAAGCGGCGCGAATTTGTGTTGGTAGTAGCGATCAAGAGCCACGAGGGCAATCATGGATGCGTTGTCGGTGCAGGCCGAAAGGGGCGGAAGTGTGAGGCGTACCTCCATTTCCGCACAGAGCTTTTCATAGGCCGCACGCAAGGCAGGGTTGGCCGCCACACCCCCACCCAGGCAGAACTCCCGAGCACCCGTTTCTTCAAGCGCGGTCCGGGCCTTTGCCACCTGCACGTCAATAACAGCCGCCTGGAAACTGGCAGCAATGTCGGGAATGTTTAGTTCGTGGCCCGCTTCAAGCTGCTGAGCAATATAGGTAACCACGGCCGTTTTCAGGCCCGACAGGCTAAAGCGGAAGTCGTGGCTGTGCAGCATGGCGCGCGGGAAATCAATGGCAGCGGGGTTACCTGTTTCAGCATAACGAGAAATGATGGGTCCACCTGGATAACCCAAGCCCAGTGCCTTGGCCACTTTGTCAAAAGCTTCGCCAACGGCGTCGTCAATGGTGCTCCCCAGGATTTCGTACTCGCCCCAGTCGCGCACATGGACCAGCATGGTATGCCCGCCGCTCACTAAGGACACCACCATGGGTGGCTGGATGTCGGGCGTGGCAAGTTTATTGGCATAGAGGTGGCCTTCCAGGTGGTTAACCTGGATATAGGGAATGTTGGCACCCCAGGCTACACCTTTGGCAAAGGCCACACCCACCACCAGCGCACCCACCAAACCCGGTGCGTAGGTGCAAGCAATCGCATCCAAATCGCGATAGTGCACGCCCCCTGCCTGTTCCAAGCACACCTGGCCAACGCCACAAATGGCTTCTATGTGTTTGCGGCTTGCAATTTCGGGTACGACGCCACCGAAGCGTGCATGGAAGTCAATCTGAGACGCAATGGCGTCGGAACAAATGGTGCCGCTGCCATCAATAAGCGCAGCTGCCGTTTCGTCACATGACGTTTCGATAGCCATAATGAGTGGCTTATCAAAGCTTTTTGGCGTGCTCGCAATGGCTTCGCTCGTTGTGAAAACTTCCATGCCAGCAACGTCAGCGGAAGGCGCTGGCAGGGGGCCTGTCATGATGATTGCATCTTCGCCATCGGAATAATACGCGGGGCGCGTGCCAACTGTATCAAGTCCGTGCGCTTGGTAGAAGTCCTGCGCACCCGTGTTAGAAACACGCACTTCAAGTGTCATTTCGTTCGCGCCCAAGTTTCGTGCATCTTCAGAAAGCCGCTCCAACAAAGCATGAGCAATGCCATTGCGCCTCTGGTCGGGTGTAGTAGCGATTTTGAAAAGCTGGAATTGTCCGTCAATCATCTGTCCGCCCGCATACGCCACGACCGCGCCCTGGTCGTCAAGCGCCACCCACCAACTACGATCCTTGCGCGGAATTTCGTCGGTCAGCTGCGCTGCTTTCCACGCATCGCTTCCCATGCAGCTTGCTTCGAGGGCCACAACTTGGTCAACATCGGCCGCTGCAAGGGGGCGATAGCTGAACTGCAAGCCATCGGTCTTGAACTGCTGATTTGCTTGGCTTGCTCCACTTACTCCCGTACGCAGATCGCGCGGGCTCGCATCCGCAAGTTTTTCGCGCTCATGTTCTTCCGCATCGGAAAGGCGCGTGTAAACAGGAAGCAAAAAGGCGGGGTTGTGACGCTGGGCGTCGAAGGGATCGCAGTCGCCTGCCTGCCACGCATCTTGCATAGCCGCCAGCAAACCTGGGCCCTGAACGCGCCATTGCTCTTCTGGCGCCAGGGGACCCCACGGTTCAAACACCTGAGCATACTTCGCAAGCGCGTCGCCCGCCACAAGCACAAAGCTGTCTTCTGGCGTAGCTTCGAAACGGGCAACCGGAACCACCGTGTCAGCAGAACTGCGCCCAATGCTTGTATCAGTAATGTGGTACACCTGCGGGTAAACTTCCTTGCGCATGGCGTCCGCCACCACGAACACGCGTCCACGTACGCCCGCTGCTTGCAGCTCCCACGCAAGGGCATCGAGGGTCGACACGCCCACGAGCGGCACCTCAAGCGCGCTCGCCACGCCCTTGGCGCTTGCCATACAAATGCGCACGCCCGTAAAGGAACCTGGCCCGCGCCCGCAGGCCACGCAGGCAATCTGGTCGCGATCTATTCCCTGTTCAGTAATAAGTTCATCCACGTTCAAAAGCAACTGGATATTCGAAGCACGATGCGCTGCCACCTGGCGGCTCGCCACCAATTCAAGCGTTTGCGTTTCCGCATGCAAGAGCCCCACCGCAATCGAAATAACTTCGTTGGCGGTGTCAAACGCAAGAACAAAAGGATCTGTCTTTGTAGTAGCCAATGGACCTACATTCTTCTAATCAAAGGAACTGCTTCCAGGCTAACAGGAGTTCTTGCGCACGAGGCCCAAAGGGTGTGGCGTTTATGGTGCGCGTACCGTCCGTTGCAGCCGTCAAAGACAGTTCTAGGTAGTCGTCAGGCATTGCTTCGGGAAACTTGTCACCCCACTCAATAAAGCTTAAGCCCTGGCCTTCAAGCACTTCCCAATATGCAATGTCTTCCAATTCGTCTACCGAATCCAGGCGGTAAAGATCGAAATGGTTGAGTTCGATTGATTGCGACCGGCTACCTTCGGGCTTCACGCCCCCAGCACCACCGCCCGGAAGCGAAGCAGCATAGCTCAGCAAAATATTGAAGGTAGGGCTTGTGACTTCAGTCTGCACACCAAGGGCCTGAGCAAGGCCTTGGACAAACTGCGTTTTGCCCGCGCCCAAGTCGCCGTTGAGCACCACCACGTCGCCTGGCTGCAAGCACGCTGCCAGTGCCGCCCCCAGCCGCTTCGTTTCTTCTGCATTGTCTGTCGTAAACCTCATGAAGCTCCACCTACAATGCTGCAGCTATATTTTTCCAAGGGCGAATAGCTTTAAGTTCGGCACCAATCTTCTCGCGCGCCACCTCTGTGTCGTAGGCAGCCTGCGCACGAAGCCAGTACCCGTCCGACAAGCCAAAGAACTGGCATAGACGCAAATCCGTATCGGCCGTGATAGCACGCTTCCCCGCAATAATCTGCCCTATGCGCCCTGCGGGCACAGCAATTTCCTTCGCTAGGCGGTACTGTGAAATGCCCATAGGAATCAAGAACTCCTCTTTCAGAAGCTCACCAGGTGTTATTGGGTTTAACTTCTTCGCCATGTTTCTTCTCGCTTCTAGTGATAATCAACAATCTCTACATCGGTTGGTCCGGCACCAGTCCAAACAAAACAAACACGATACTTGTCATTAATTCGTATGCTGTGCTGCCCTTCGCGGTCGCCCCTAAGAGCTTCCAAATGGTTCCCAGGCGGAACGCGCAAGTCCTCAATAGTCCCCGCGATTTCCAGCTGCCGCAGCTTTCTTCGAGCCACTGCTTCAATCGACTGAAGCTTAGCAACCCGCGTTCCCTCGGAAAGCTTTTTAGTGTCGTTGTCTTTGAAACCAATTATCATGCTGAAATAATAACGTAATGCGTTATTAACGTCAAGCGTTACTATACATGAGGACACTCACTTACACAAACTGGTAAAATAGAAGGTGGCTAAACCGCTGGATCTTCGTATGAAGAACTGCGGACAATTGAATACAACTTCATGTCGCAACACATGAGCAGAAGAGCATCTGCCTTTATGGTGTGTTGTGACACGTTCGCAGTACCCAGCGGTTTAGCCACTGCGGTGGGTGCTCTTCTTCTTAAAAGAACTAATCCCAACAAAGTGTGAGAACCCCCGCGGTTTGTCATAACCGCTGGGGGCTTTGTGCCTCCCTGTTGCATTGGAGGCATCATGGCAACAGCCGCCGATCTTCATGCTGCTGTAAAAGCAAAAAAAGATGAGTTCTATACCCAACTAACTGACATCGAAAAAGAATTACGCCACTATCGTAAACATTTCAAAACCAAGGTAGTATTTTGTAATTGCGACGATCCGTTTGAAAGCGATTTTTTTAAATACTTTGTCTTACAGTTCAATCGTCTTGGACTTAAAAAACTTATCTGCACCTGTTATACGGGCTCACCTGTCATGGGAAAACAGCTCTCATTGTTCGATGTTGAGCCTGAAGCAAAGCC
>JAFUCE010000034.1 GCA_017459805.1 Eggerthellaceae bacterium | reverse complement strand
TGCAAAACCTGCACGTAGTTACCTGCGACGCTGTTGAAGATTACCAGGGCAGCCGCAAAACACTTGGAGATGTAATTGTTTCTGCATCGGAAGTCCCCGATGAGTTTTATATCCCAAAAAACAAGCTTGAAAAGTGGCGCTACCTTAAAGGCTCAAAAAGCGAAGAGCGCACTAAGAAAGCTGCTGATGGAACTGTTTTTACCTATCATTATTCAGAAGGATCGATGGCTTTTCCCGATTTACTTACCAATCCTTCGCGAACCATTCTCACAGGCGAAGGAGGTGCGGGGGCTTCTCGCTTTAAGCATGTTGTCGAAATTGACGGACGCTACAGGCGCTTAGTCCCAGACGAACTCGATCAGCTCCAAGGATTTCCCAAGGGATGGACCGATACTGGCATGAGCGATGGACACCGTGCTTTTTGCATGGGAAACGCCCTTGTGGTTGGAATCCCGCACTTAATCGGCAAAGAGCTTGCTTCGTACTTATAAGAAGAATATCTATTCACCCCAGGGAAGGTTGTGCCTGCCCAGCAGGAAGTCTTCTACGGTACATACACCTGCCGCGCTGCCACCCACAACCACACGCTGCGCTTTGGGGTAGAGCTTCAAAAATTCCGCCATGCCACCCTGCGCCTTCTTGCGTCCGCTTTTTACTTCTATGGCAACCACATGCGCCTTATCAGACAGCACAAAATCAACTTCGTTGATACCTTCACGCCACCACTGCACGCTAAAACCATGTTCAGGGGCAAGCCCAAGCAGATACGCACCTATGGCGCTTTCCACCAAATGTCCGCGTAGTTCACTGTCTTCCAGCAACAACTTACGTGCCCTACCAGACTCCGCTGTCATAAGCGCAGTATCGTAAACCATTAAACGTGGAGACGATTTTTTACTGCGCACCGTTTTAGGATGATATTTTTCAAGGGCACATAACATGCCTGCTTTATCAAGCAAATCCAAGTAATGTGCCAAGGTTGTAGTATTGCCCGCATCCTGCAACTGCCCCAACATCTTAGTGTAGGAAAGCTCTTGTGCAGAAAACTGAGACCCTAGCTCTAGGAGTGCACGCATAAGAGCGGGTTTGCGCACCTCTTCCTGCTCAAGCACGTCGTTGGTGATAGTAGGCTCGATAATCGAATCGCGAAGATAGTTACGCCAACGCCTCTCGTCCTTGATGAAGCGGGCTGCGCCAGGAAAACCGCCGAAAAACAGAAAGTCGTCCAGGCTGTACCCGAAGGCATCGCGGCATTCAGCATAGGTCCAGTGGGGCGAACGGATAAGCTCAAAACGCCCTTTAAGCGAATCTTCAAGCCCCTTGCGAATGAGCATGCTTGACGAACCCGAAAGAACAACCTTCAACGGAAGGTGCACACGCTGGTCAGCATCCCACAAGCCTTTCACCACATTGGGCCAAGCCTTGATTTTCTGCACCTCGTCGATGATAAGAGCAGCTTGACCACCAGTGCGTTTCTGCAGATTCCTTGCCTGCTGCCACTCTTCCTGCAGCCACGCTGTCGAAGGTACCAAGACGTCGTCGGCGCTTACGGAATGCACGGGCGTCGACACGTATTCGAGCGCCTGGGCAATCATGGTGCTTTTACCTGTCTGGCGCGGACCGACCACAACCTGGATAAGCGGATTATCCGCCTCTTCAATGCGCTGCGCGATTGTTTTTACCTGAGAGCGTTCGTACATTATTGCCCCTATTGAAACTTTTGTACTGAACATAGCATTCTTAATTATAGGCTATTGAGTAATTTTACTCAATGTACTGAGTAATCTTACTCAATAGGATTTTTAACTGTACATGCATGTTCCTGTTGTACAAATACTATCTAAGCCATTGATATGTAAGCTACCCTACTCTTTACACAAGCACAAGCGGCTTGACAGCTTTTTATGTTGTACGTACAATATGAAGCGTACAACGTTGTATAGGAGCAGAAATGAATGATGTTATGGTGACAGGGCGCATGTCAAGAGCAAAAAAGGATGCTGGGTCGCGTGTCTTGGAGGAGCTAGGAATTAATGCATCGCAGCTCATTAACGATTTATACGACTATCTTATTGAACATGGGCACTCCCCTTTTCAAACGCCAACAGACTCTCCAAAGACTGTCTCGAAAGAGCAGCTTACTAGCGCCCTTACACACATAGACTCACTCTGTCTTCCTGCCAAAAATCGGTTTAGAGAAATGACAGATAACCAAATTCGCCAAGAACGCTTAAGTAAGCGTGGTCTTGTAGAGGCGTAACCATGTTCACGCTCTTTCTCGATACAAACGTCTTCATTGATGCGCTTGCGGGGCGCGAGCCTTTCCAAAAAAGCGCAAAGCTCATCCTTGCATTAGGCAGCATTGGCGAATTTAAGCTATGGATTTCCGCATCACAAGCGACTGATATTTTCTATATCCTTTCCGACGGTGGCAAGAGAGCTCAGCTTGACTGGGCAAGCGAAAAGCTGACCGAGCTCCGGAAGTTTGTAAACGCGTGCGCTTTTTGCGAAGAAGACATAGACGCTGCCCTCGCTTCAACATGGAAAGACTTCGAAGATGCGTGTCTAAACCAGGTTATTAACAAGGTTAAACCTGATGCATTTATTACTGGAAACACAAAAGACTTTGTCATGTGTGACACCCCTGTGATGAACTGCGACGATTTTTTTGCTTGGCTTGAGCAGAAACACAATGTCATATATGAAGAGATGGTTCTAGACTAGGCTAAGACGGCATGTCGGAAACTATGAGAAAGCAGTTGCAACAATATGCACTTGAGCGCTATGGCGATGTACCATCGTATCCCTTTGCGAACTATCCTGAAATAGCTGTGTTGCGCCATGGTGTGGACGGGAAATGGTATGCCCTGTTTACAGATGTTCCTGCTGAAAAGTTTGGGCTTGAAGTAACCAAGCCTGACGAAATGGTTAGCGTAGTGAACCTTAAGTGCAACCCCGACGATTCACCGGCACTATGTATGCAGGCCGATATCTTCCCTGCTTGGCATATGAACAAGAAGCACTGGATTTCTGTACTGCTCGACCGCAGTGCACCCTTGCCGCTGGTAGAAGAATTGCTTGCCTGCAGCTACGAGCTCACAAAATAAAACAAAGCGTTTTGGCGCAAGCGTTAGAGCTTGGCGATTTCGTCCATAAGGGCATCGACAATTTGATCTTCAGAGACCTTGCGCAGGGTTTCGCCGTGCGCAAAGAGCACACCACTTCCCTGCCCGCAAGCTACCCCGATGTCTGCCCCGCGCGCTTCGCCCGGACCATTCACCACGCAACCCATAACCGCCACCTTGATGGGTTTGGCCACCGTTTGCAGGCGTTCCTCCACCTGCTTGGCTAGACCAATCAAGTCCACCTGGCAGCGCCCGCAGGTGGGGCAGCTGATAATTTCGGGACTGCGGCGGCGCAAATCAAGCGCGGAAAGTAGCGCCCAACACGCACGCACTTCCTGTACAGGGTCGTCAGTTAAGGAAATACGCAGCGTGTCGCCTATGCCTTCTTCAAGCAGAATACCCAAGCCGGACGCGCTTTTCACCAGGCCTTGGAACAGCGTGCCGGCTTCAGTGACGCCTATATGCAAAGGTACCTGCGGGATACGCTGCGCCAGCAGACGGTAGGCATCCACCGTGGTCTGTACGTCGGAGGCCTTCGCGGACACAACCAAGTCCGTAAAGCCACGGCCTTCGAAATAGTCCACATAGCCCGCAGCGGATTCTGCCAGTTTTTCGGGAAGCGTTAGGTCTTCGCGAGCGGCAAGGGCGTCATCCAAAGACCCCGCGTTCACGCCTATGCGGATAGGAATACCTGCCTCGCCTGCTGCATCAATAACGGGGTTCGTAGCTTCGAGCCCGCCAATGTTTCCTGGGTTAATGCGCAGTTTGGCCGCCCCACGGCGCGCCGCTTGCACAGCAATGTCGGCGCTGAAATGAATATCTGCCACCACAGGTAAGGGCGAACTTGCGCACACCACTTCGAAAGCATCTAGGCAGTCCTTGCGCGGTATAGCCATGCGCACCACTTCGCAGCCTGCTTCAGCTAAGCGTTCAACTTGCTCCAGGTTAGCTGCTACATCATCGGGTGCAACACAGAGCATCGACTGCACCACGCAGGGCGCACCACCGCCCAATGCGACACCGCCCACCATAACCTGTCGTGTTTGCTCGTTTGCTTTCATACCTCTATTGTAGCGCCTACAAGAGCTTTTAGTTCAGACTTCGTTTAAGTCGAATTCGTACCAAGACTCAAACAGCAGGCCTTCTATGCGCGAAAACTCCTTGTCGTTATTGCTTGCCAAAGACGCCTTATGCGCCATAGCGGTGGCGGCAATAAGTAGGTCATTCGGACCTATGAGCTTTCCTTTTTCCTTAAGACTGCGACGGATAGGGGCATAGATGCGTGCGCATGCATCATCGAAAGGAAGGATTTCATAGGGCTGCAAAAAGCCTCGCTTGCCATTGTTAATGTATCTGAACCTGCATTAACGATGGCAATCGAGGAGAAAGAAATAGCTTTACTCAAATAGTTTGGCATAAGAAATCGTATGTTTATTTTGTTTACAATATTCATAATTATATTTACAATATAATTAGACACAAGACAGAGAGGATTTAAAGGGAATGTTTGAAGCTGGATCAATCGATATAGATTCACTGCATAGAATTGTTGACGATATTACCGAAATACAGACGAATATAAGCAACGAAGAATGGGTCGCATTCCAAGAACGCCTAAATAAATGGTTAGGGTTGGAGCAATAGTGCGTCGGCCTACTTTAACAAGATGGTTGAAACGCGAACTGTTGTCCCTCTCTGGTTTGGAGCATTTCAGTCTTCGCAAACTAGCTGCTATGGCGCAAAATACCCATGCACGCTTGATTGCGCCCCTTTTTTTATACTGCTGGGAGTGTAATCGTGTCAGCAATCTCCTGGAGCTTATATATGACAATGATATTCTTTGCGAATACGAACAAGTATCCCAGCTACTGAAGAAAAAGAATCTTACAAAACTTGCATTGGCAGGTAATGCCAACGATCTACTTCCCCTGCATTATGCAAAGCATCTAAATTCTTTCAAGGTCGCTTATCACAGGCAAGATATTGATGCAGACTCAAAGGGTTTACGACGTGAACGATGCCGCATTTTACAACTTCAGAAGGGTGTAAGTACGGCAAAAATATGCAGTGAGCTCGACTTGGACCCAGCAAATGTATGTGCTTTTATTAAGCAAGGGGATTTAGGTCGAATTACGCTGCAAGATGCAACCAGAATGATGAAATATCTTATGGCGCTTTAATGAGGTGTGGGCACAAAGGGCAAGGTGAAAGCCGACGGATTAGCGGGGCTGTGGTGCACCAGATTCGTTCGAAAGCATGAGGAGCGTACTGGGCGTACATGACGAATGCTTGAACGCGAAGATGGGGTACTACAACCCCGCTAGGACCAGTTGCCGAAGACGAAGCGTTGCACATCCTGATTCACCATAAATATGAAGAAGAGCATGAAGAGCGCCACGCCGGCAAGTGAAAGCGAATTGAGCACCTTGGGCGAAATAGATTTGCCGCGAATCTTTTGATAGATTTCTACCACGAAACGCCCACCATCAAGCGGAGGGATGGGCAGCATGTTCATAAGCCCCAGCGAAACCGAAAGCATGGCAGAAAACATGAGTGCCGTAACCAAGCCTTGTTCAAAAGCGGTTTTTGAAAGCACGGCAATACCCACAAGCGACGTTGAGTTCGACACGGTTTCCGCGGCCGTCTGCGGATTAAACAAGCCAAGAATAGCTACGAACACCATGCCGATGTAGCCAAAGCCCGCCTTGATTGAAGTCCAAGGGTCCACGAGAATGTGCCTGATCTCGCCCGTTTCGGTGTTTTGCACATCGTAGCCAATGACGGAATAGATGAGCACAAAAGCCAGCAGGGCGAAAAGTATATTCATGCCAGGGCCCGCAATTAAAATGACGCAACGCTTCCAAAACGGAAGACTTCTGTAGGTACGTGCGCGCTCCGCTTCAAAAAATGCTTGAGGATCTTCCAGCGGACGCGGACTGCCTTCGGAGCCTTCAGGGATATTCAATGCAGAAGTTGAAGGTATGAAGGTGCGCGTTAAGGCCGTTTCCTGCTGGGTAGCCACCCGCCAACCAGCACTCGCGTTGATAAGTGCGGGAGTTTCGTTTTGCGCTGTAGCATCCTTCGCGCGCTTTGCAAAATCAAGCGTCTCGGGCGTGCGATAGGTATTGTATTCGTCGCTCTTCTTGGGACCAACGATACTTCCCCATTCGACCAGTTCTTCGAGGGCAGTATAGGCATCATCATCAGATATTCCCAAATCATGGGCAACGTCTTCCATGTTGGCCGTACCGCGCGCATACACGCTACGCAGCGCCGCCGCTAAGTGGGGACTTTCCTCGCCCACGCCCATGCCACACACACGCGCATAGCCACCTAAGGGAATAGCCGTCACGCCAAACTTGGTTTCGCCGCGTTTAAAACCGATATGCGGGCCAGGCAGGCCCAGCATGAATTCGGTTACGCGCACACCAAAAGCACGGGCTGCCAGGTAGTGGCCCCCTTCGTGAATAAACACCAGCACGCTCAACACAATGGTGGTGCATATGATCATCACGATAATGTCCAAGTTTGTCCTTTCGGGCTTTCCTTACGCTTTTATATATTGTTCCGCTTGAGCGCGCGCCCAGCTGTCCACTTCAAGCAATTGTTCTATGCTTGTTACTTGTTCTCCATGATGCGCATCCATGACCGCTTCCACGCAGTCAGCGATACCCAAGTAACTCAGGCGTTTATCCAGAAACGCCGCTACCGCCACTTCGTTAGCCGCGTTCATGGCAGCAGGTAGGGTGCCGCCCGTCTCGCCCGCGGCACGTGCAAGCGCCAAGCAACGGAAGGTGTCCGTGTCGGGTGCGGCAAATTCAAGCGAACCAAGCTGCGTAAAGTCGAGCGGCGCAACGGGCGCGTCCCAGCGGTCAGGATAGGAAAGCGCAAACTGAATGGGGATGCGCATGTCGGTTGTGCCCAGGTGCGCCTTCACGCTGCCGTCGGAAAACTCCACCATGGAATGGATGGCACTTTGCGGCTGCACCACCACGCGAATCTTGTCGTAGGGCATATTAAACAGGTGGTGTGCTTCTATTACTTCCAGACCCTTATTCATAAGCGTGGAAGAATCGATAGTAATTTTTGGACCCATGTTCCAGGTGGGGTGCGCGAGTGCTTCTTCGGGTGTGACCCGTTCAAGTTCCGCACGCGTGCGCCCACGGAACGGCCCGCCCGATGCGGTCACCCACAGAGCCTCTACTTCTTCTGCCCGCTCACCCAGCAAGCACTGGAAGATAGCACCATGCTCCGAATCGATTGGACGAATAAGAGACGCCGGGTGTAGGCACGATATTGCAGGTCCACCAAAGTCAACGAGGGTTTCGCTCGTGCCCGAGATGCCGCCGCTTTCGGAAGCGAAGCCTACTTCGGTAGGCGAGCTTTCGAAGAAGGCGGCAGATTGGGTACGAGCGGAAGCCGCAGTGTCGGCATTTCCGCCGTTTGATAAAACGGCGGAACATAGCAAGTCCCCGCCGACAACAAGAGATTCTTTGTTGGCGAGGGCAAGCAACTTGCCAGCGCGCAGAGTTTCGTAGGATGCGCGCAAACCAGCTGCACCCACGAGTGCGTTCACCACCAGGTCGGCTTCAGGCATACGCACCAGGGCTTCAACGGCTGCATCGCCCACTTCAAGCGAAACGCCTCCAGGCACGGCACCAGCTGCACGCGCACCAGCCGCGGCTTCTTCGGAATTAGTCGCACACACCGCCACACCAAATTCGGCAGCAGCAGCCAACATGGCTTCCACGCGGCGCCCACAGGCCAGGCCAACCACTTGCAACTTATCGGGGTGACGGCGCACCACATCCAGCGTCTGCTCGCCAATAGAACCTGTGCATCCTAGTATCACAATGCGCTTCATGCTTACCCCTGTTTCATCTGTGGCTCGTTGGAAAGCGAAATAAAAATGGAGTCGGGGCTCAAGGGGGCATCACCATGCATAGGGAATACACCCGCCCGCAAAGAGCAAAATAGCTGCCGCAACACTTGCCAAGAACATCGAATCGCAGCGATCAAGCAAACCACCGTGGCCAGGCATGATGGTGCCTGAATCCTTCACGCCCACGTTGCGTTTAATGCGGCTTTCGGCCAAGTCGCCAATCACGCTGGCACCGCCACACAAAAGCCCGAATACGATAGCCTGCGGGATAGACATGGTCACCCCGGGAACAAGCGTCATCAAGCACCAAAAACCTGCCGAAACCACAAGGCCCGCAATAAAGCCTTCCCAGCTTTTCTTGGGGCTCGTTTTTGGCGCAAGCTTATGTTTTCCAAATTTGCTACCAACCAAGTAGGCGCCCGCATCGTTAAACCACACGCTGCAAAACAGCAAGAGCACCAGCACCCCACCCCAGGGGCTTT